>DCKY01000091.1 GCA_002320775.1 Planctomycetes bacterium UBA1662 | reverse complement strand
GAAATACGAGAAGCACCATGGGATTTGCCTCGAGACCCAGCACTTCCCGGATTCGATCAACCAGCCGAACTTCCCGCCCGTTCTCCTGAAGCCGGGAGAGGTTTACACCCACGAGACCGTGCATCGTTTCTCGGTCAAGTAGGACCCGCCTGGGGTTTATTTCTTCGCCTCGGTGACGCCGAAGGCCGCGAGTCCGTCAAGGACTCGCGGAGGATGGAACAGGCGCGGGAAGGCCTTTCTGAGCGCCTCCCGCGTGCCGGCCTCCAGCCGTCGTGTCTTATCACCGACCTGGATGGTGGTGAAAATCCGGAAGGTCCCCATGCTGCCAGGCTTGAGCTCCTTCCCCAGCGAGATCTTCAGCTCGACTGAATTCTTGCCCTTCTCGATGCGCGCCTTGCCGGCCTTCACTCCGGGGGGGAGGCCGGTGACTTCAAGATCGACAGGTCCGTCATAGCCGTTTCGCCTGCAGTGGACCTTCACCTTGAAGTCGCCTCCAGCCGGCGCGTGGTAGCGTGTGTCACTGAGCTCGAGGGAGAAGCGTCCGCGCGAGGGCCGCACCTCCAGCCGGTAGACGTGCTCGGGACCGCCTCTCCCGATGAGATCTTCGACCATGAGGATGACCAGGCCGTCTTCGGTGAAGGTGTGGTCAATCGAGCCCTCATCAAAATAGTAGTTCTTGCCCTTCTGCTTGTCCTTGCCGGGGTCATAGGACTGGTCCTCGGCATCGGCGATCTTTTCACCCCCGGGTTTTTCGAGCCTGAGGAAGAGATCGGTGGGCGACCCTGAGCGCTGTGTCTCGCCGCTGATCAGCACGCGCTCGCCTTTTTTCCCCTCGATGGAGTAATAATCGCGGTCTCCCTTCGAGCTGAAGAGGCCGTTGATGGCACAGGGATATTCGAGCCGGAGGGCGTTGGCGGCCTGGTTATTCGGTTCTTTTTCCAGCAGCTCGGGCAGGTCGCTTGAGAGCAGGGTGACGAAGCTTGAGCTGCTGCTTCCGGGCGGACGCACTCCAAGGGAAAAGGTACGGCCGCTTGAGCCTTTCGGAAGAAGGACGTCCCGGGGCTTGATCCCGCCGGAGCCGACTCCGGCGATGGAGATCTTCGTGGATTTCCCCTGCTCTGCGCGCATGGGATAGGGAGCCGAGACCAGCGGGAAGTCGCCGATTCGCAGTCGGTAGTCGAAGCCTTCGCCTCCCCGCCAGGTGACATCGCGAAGCTCAAGAAGGTAGGAGCCATCTTTCTCAGGCATCCAGGAGATCCGGCTGTCAGCGCCGATGGAGTCGTTGCTGTAGGCGAGCTCTTTCTGTTCGGAATCAAGGATCCGCAGGACAGGATCGAGGCTGGAGCCGATTCGCTGGGACAGGACCTCGAAGGAGAGGCCCTGGCCGGCGCTCGCCTTAAAGCTGTAGTAGCGCACCTGGTCGGTTTTCGTCTGCGAATCGATGGCGCAGGGTGGTTCGATGGCGAGGGCCCTGGAGGCGGAGGAGTTGTCTCCTGCTGCCGGCGGGGCGTGCAGGTCGTCAATAAGGAAGAACTTCAGATTGGACAGGCCATCGGGGCCGCTTGCACGGACCGCGCCAATTCCCATCGGCGTTTCCTTCGCCACCTCGATCCGGATACGCAGCTTCTTGCCCTTGTCTTTTTCTCCGGCAAGGATGGTGGTCTTCGAGTCAAAGCTGGTCCAGAGCCCGGTCACGGCCTGCAGGCCTTCGCCGGTGATGACCAGCTCGGTGGTTTTCCCGGGAAGGGCTGCCAGCGGGAGGATGGACCTGATCTTCGGAGGCTTGGCGGCCAGCGCCCCGCCGAGCAGGAGGAGCACCAGGGACAGGGGAATTACCCGGTGGGAAAAACCAGCCTGGTTGTTTTCACTAATCATGGTTGCGGCTTCTTCTGTTCTTCTGGTGATCTTCCAGGACCCTCATTTCACCGGAAGATGGGTTCTTTTTCAGCAAAGATCATTTTCGCTTGTGTTAGCTTCTGGTGTTCAAGGCCGCAGCCACCCGGGAATCAGCATGAACCTGAGCAGGATCATCCAGAAAAAACGCGACGGCGAAACCCTCGACCCGGCAGAGATTTCTGCTGTAATCGAGGGTTACGTTTCAGGGGCCGTGCCGGAGTACCAGGTGGCGGCGCTGGCGATGGCCATCTATTTCCAGGGGATGGATGAGTCCGAAACAAGCGCTTTGACAAGGGCCCTGATGGATTCGGGGGAGAGCCTCGACTGGGCCGGGCTTGAGGGCCTGCGGGTAGATAAACATTCCACCGGTGGCCAGGGCGACAAGGTTTCGCTGGTCCTGGCTCCGCTGGTGGCCTGCTGCGGACTCCAGGTGCCTATGGTGGCCGGGCGTGGCCTCGGACCCACCGGGGGAACCATCGACAAGCTCGAGGCGATTCCCGGTTTTCGCACGGAGCTCAGCCCGGAGGAGATCCGGCGAGTTACCGAAGAGGTCGGTTGCGTGATCTCCTCCCAGGGAGGAATATTCGCTCCGGCCGACGGCAAGCTCTATGCGCTGCGCGATGTGACCGCGACGGTGGCCTCCGTGCCGCTGATCACTGCCAGCATCATGAGCAAGAAGCTCGCCGAGGGGCTCGACGCCCTTGCGCTCGACATCAAGTGGGGCAGTGGCGCCTTCATGAAGGATCTCGACAGCGCCCGGTCCCTGGGCGCCGCCATGGCTGCGGTGGGCGAGAGCATGGGCGTGCGCACCGGCTTTCTCGTCACTGACATGAACCAGCCCCTCGGCCGCGCGGTGGGAAATGCGAACGAGGTGCGGGAGGCCATCGCCGCGCTGGCCGGTGAGGGCCCCGATGATCTCATGGAGGTGGTTTATGAGCTAGGAGCTCTCATGCTGAGCTCCGCAGAACAAACAGGGAACAGGGCAGCGGCCCGTACAAAGCTTGAGGCTGAGCTCGCCTCCGGGCGGCCGCTGGAGAAATTCAGGGAGATGGTTCGGGC
>DCKY01000215.1 GCA_002320775.1 Planctomycetes bacterium UBA1662 | reverse complement strand
TTCAAAACAAAAGCTGGAAGCCCCGGCAAATGCCCCATCAGTGGCAAAGCCGCTAACGCTGACCAGTTTGTTTCGGTAAATGGCGCGAAGACCTTCTTCTGCTGTGGTAACTGCAAGAAAAAGCATTCCGCCAAGCTCGCCGCCAAGGCTGACACGGGCAAATGCCCGATCAGCGGTAAAGCGGCCAACGCTGCCACGCAGGTGGTACACACCAAGCGCGAAGCGAAGTACTTCTGCTGCAACAACTGCAAAGCGAAATACGCCAAGGCGAACTTCGCCAAGAAGTAAAGCTGGTTGACAACTTGCCTCAACCAGGCAGCCACCCTGGTGGCGAACGCCCTGCAACTTCGGTACATCCGGAATCGCAGGGCGTTTTTCTTTCCTCTCCCCCAGCCCCCCAGGGAGAACCAGTCGGACACGATCCTGGAATTACACCATCAGATGAGTGAGAAACAGCTCGAGCAAGCCGGAGCCATCCCCTTCCGCCAGGGGACTGGGGGTTGGGAATTCCTGATCATCACATCTCGAAAAGGAAATTGGATCTTCCCCAAGGGAGTCATCGGGGCCGATGAGAGTCCGCGGGAAGCGGCCCTGAAGGAATGCGCCGAAGAGGCTGGCATCTCTGGAACCATAGTCGGCGAGGCTGTCGGCAGCTACCCCGACCGCAGGCGAAAGCGACCCTGCTCCGTAGAGATGTTCCTGCTGCGCTACGAAGGCGAGGCCATTTGGAAAGAACGGGATTCCCGCCAGCGGCATTGGTGCGGTTTCGATGAGGCATCAGAGCTCCTCCGCAAGGAGCCTGTACGCGAGTTGCTGGCCAGGGCTCTCGAATTGCTGGACCTGGGCCGGGCTGGATCCTAGGAGGGTAGCCCCATCGCCGGCAACATGCTGGTGAAGGATATGAGTCCCTCTTTCACGGAGGCCTTGCGGTAGGTGATGGTTCGCACCCCCATGGTCATAAAGAGCGCCTCGACGGAGAGGATCCCAGGAAGAAACAGCAGCCGGCGGTGGCGCGGCATACTGGTCCAGACAGCTCCATGAATCTCCCGCTGGATGAGCTCCTGGAGGTCCTCGATGGTGAAGGATTCTCTGCCGAGGCTCTTCACGATAGCCCTGACTGTCCCACCGGTGCCGAGCATCTCCGGATACCGGGGCATACTTCCGGCTATGTGCTCCCGCATCTCTCTCTCAACAATCACCCGCCCCTGCTCTACGTAATTGTAGAGCGTCCTCGCCCTTCGCAGCTGGCAGTGGAGCCTGATCGCTCCTACAGGAATACTTGTCTTTCGGGTAGAGGCCGGGTTGAGATATTCGATAATCTCGTTGCTGCCGCCGCCAAGATCAAAGAGAGCCGTCGGGAATTTTTCAACCATGCTCCGGAAGCCTGTCTCCAGCAGGAAAGCCTCGATACCTCCCTCGATCACCTGGATCCGCAACCCGAGCTCGCTCTCGAGCAGCCGCCTGAAAATTTCGGCGTTCTGCGCTTCACGCAGGGCGGCCGTACCAACCGCGGTGACATCTTCGAAAGATATTCCGGAGAACTCTTCACGCAGCTCTTTCAGGGTAGAGACGCAATGCGCCATCGTCCGTGGACTGATGCGGCCATAGCTGAAGACATCGTAGCCGAGGCTCCAGGGCACCTTGCGCTCTCTCTCTACCCCATCTCCTCCTTCTGAGACAGAAGGTACGATGTAGAGCTTGATCGAGGTCGAGCCGAACTCGAGATAAGCGTTTTTAGCAGACGTTCCGGTATAATTTTTCATGGACCCGATACGGCAGATTCTTACCGCATTTCCCGGTTCTACTTCAGATGGTTCCGTGTATTTCCGAATTCAACAATTGGGGACAGAGTCTATCCAGTTAACTTATCGTGAAGATCCTGTGAAAGTGTGCAGGCTAACTTCATATTTGGCAAACCAAGGCGGAAATCTATGCGCTTATTGACTAATAATGCAGTCATCCTGGCGTCAACGATCTGTCTTTGTGCCATTACCGGATGCTACAAACCGCCCACAGATGACCGCCCCGCGCTCATTGAGTCCATCTCGGGCAACCACCAATGCGCTCTCCCGGGGGAGATTCTTCCCAAACCCCTGGTCGTTCGCGTACTTGGCCAGAGCAGCCGGGATTTTCTCGGACGACGGGGCCGAAGACGGCCGCTGAAAAACCAACCAGTCACCTTCCGTTTTCGTCGCGGCGGCCTCGCCGGAGACTCCGAGTCAGGGAATGACCCATCAGAAGATTCGCCAACCTTCATCCTGGATGGAGAGAAAGAGACGACGGAACGCCTCGACAAGGTCGAGCGCAAGACCGATGCGTCCGGAATCGCCAGCGTGCGAATACGGCTTGGCAATAAAAACGGTGATTGGCGTATAGAAGCCTCCATCCCCAGGGATGGCCGAAAGGACCTGGACGAACAGTTCCGGGTGGTCAGCGGCGTGGAGAAACTGGCTGACAATATCGAGGCCGTTGTAGGCTCGGAAATCCCCATCGCCCTGCGATTGCAGGCCCGCCGGGACAACGGAGAGCTGACACCTCTCGAGGGACGCACTGTCCATATGAGAATCGCGGGAGAACCTCCGATTCGAGGCGAGCCGGCGAGCCTGAACAACAGGCGCGCCAAAACCGGTAAAGACGGTGTCCGCAAAGGAACAGACCTTACACTCGGTGATCGCGCAGGAATCTACCGCGTACTCGCAGAGATTGAAGGGAACGAAGACGACCCCCCCATCCGGGGAATCATCTTTACCTTCATGGCGATCGACTGGCTGCGGATCGCTATAGAGATCTCGGTTGGCCTGATCTTCTTCCTGCTCGGCGTAAGATTTCTCGCCAACGGTTTCCTGATTGTCCTCGGTCCTTACCTGCACCATGCCACAGGCCGCATGGCGAAGAACCGAATCCTTGGCTATCTCGGCGGAATCCTTGCCGGGATCACCTTCCAATCCCACTCGACTGTAACCTCCCACCTGATGAGCTTCGTCAACGGAGGCCTCCTGAAATCCCGGGGAGCCATGGGGCTCCTTCTTGGAGCGCTGCTGGGCGCGACAGCCCTTCCCCAGATACTCGCCTTGCGGATCGATTTCCTCATCGCCCCCCTGGCTGGCCTCGGCCTCCTGCTGATCGTTCTGCCGCGCTCGTTCGGCCTGGCCCATTGGAGCAGGATCTTTCTCGGCGCCGGCCTGGCGCTGGCAAGCTGGAGTCTCCTGGGCTCCGGTATTGAGCAGCTGGAGATGAGCTCCAGGTTCAAATCAGATGTACTCCCGGCCTCGCTGTCCTTCCAGCAGCCATGGGCGGTAATGGCCGGAAGCTTCGCCTATCTTCTGCTGGCTGGAGCGGGAATAGGCCTGGTTCTTCGCACCTCGAACCTGGTGGTTATCATCGCGGTGCTCCTGGCCTCGCGAGGAATCCTCGGCCCCCTCTCCATGGTACCGCTGATCCTCGGAGCTAACCTGGGGTCGGGACTGAGCTGCCTCTTTCGGTCTTTCTTCAAGAATCGCGACACCTGTCGTCTGGGCATCTGCCTCCTGGTGATTCACCTGCTGACAACGATCCTGTTTTCCGTCCTCTCATTGATGCCTCGGGAGGGTACGTCCCTGCTCCTCTGGTTCATTGACCAGGTCACTCCCGGCAGCCTCTTCCACCCTCTGCGGGAAAATGTCGGGTTCCACATTGCCATGACCCACACCTTCTACAACCTTGCCGCCAGCCTCATCTTCCTGGTGTTGCCGGGAATAGCCACTGGCCTGGCTTCCCTGATCCTGCCGGCAAAGAGAGGCGCCGATGACCTCAAACCTTACCGTCTTGATGAGAACCTGATTCCTGTCCCCGGCCTGGCCCTGCGGCAGGTGCTCGAGGAGATCTGCTACCTTGCGGAGCTCTGCCAGAAAAACATAGCCGAGGCCTTTGACTCCTTCCGCTACAGCGACATAAACCTCGCAGGACAGGTGGCCCGGCGCGAAGAGATCATCGCCGGCATCCATCGAGAAGCGAGCCGCTACCTGGTGCTCGTACAGGAGAACCAGCTCTCACGGCGGGAATCAACCGAGATCGAGAAGCTCCAGTCAAGCGTCGCCGCCCTCAGCAGGGTTGGCGAGGCCGCGGAGCTGCTCAGAGAGCTGGCATCGAGGAGAATCGAAGACAAGATTCAACCCGCTGAAGAGATGGACCGGGACCTCGGAGAGATCTACGAGCTGATCATGAAACAGTTCTCAAACATCATCGTGCTCCTTCGCAGCCCCACGAATCGGCTCGAGGAGTCCGCCGTCAAGACGGTGGAGCGCCTGGCCAAGTTCCGCTCCCGGCTCGAAACCCAGTGGAAACAGAGAATCGAGCAGGCCAACGAAAACTCTGAAGACCAGGTCCTGCTTCACGTCCAGACCAGCGCCTATCAACAGGCCTTCG
Source organism: Planctomycetes bacterium UBA1662 (assembly GCA_002320775.1). Lineage (GTDB taxonomy): Bacteria > Planctomycetota > UBA8108 > UBA8108 > UBA8108 > UBA8108. The sequence goes on along the minus strand of DCKY01000215.1, from coordinate 7,426 downwards.
ACGCGCTCTTCCAGGCGGCCTCCCACCTCGGCCACATAGCCGAGAGGATGAGGCTCCTCTCACCCGAGCGCATCTGAGCCGGCTGAACCTCGCCTCATTTCGATCCCGCCGGCGCCTTCTTCTTCGTCACAGCCTCATCGAGTTGGCGTTTCAGCGATGCGAGATTCCGGGCGGGAAGCTTGCAGACCCGGTTACGGCAGACGAAGGCGGTCGGCTTTCCTCCTATTGGAATCTTGGCTTCCGTGAGCGGCACCAGCGAGCTCAGCGCGGTCGCAGCCTCGGCGGTTGAAACGTGGACGACCACCTTGGACGGAAGAAATCGGCTGCGAATTTCCTTCAGCATGGCACGAGTCACAGGATCCTCGGCAGGACCGCAAACCACAATCTCAAGAGGATCAAAGAGGACATACTCGATCGCGCAGGAGAGCTGCGGGTGCATATGCGGGAACCTCTCGACAAGACCGGCGGCCAGCTTCGTAAAGACCTTGACCGGCTCTTCGAAGACCTTGTCCCCGGTAAACTCCTGGAGCCTCAGCAGGTCGAGCAGAGCGACAGAATTGCCCGAAGGAAGGGCTCCATCGTAGAACTCCTTCCTCCTCACGATCAGCTTCTCATGATGTTTCGCTGTGGAAAAGAAGGCTCCGTTCTTCTCATCCCAGAACGAAGCGACCATGTCCCTGCCCAGCTTCAGAGCGAGCTCAAGCCATCTCCTGTCAAAATCCGACTCGTAGAGATCCAGCAGACCATCGATGAGGAAGGCATAGTCCTCGAGAAAGGCCCGGATTCGCACCTCTCCATCCTTGTGCCTGCGGTAGAGCACCCCATCTCGAATCATCCTGGATGAGATAAAGCCGGCCGCTGCCTGCGCCGCATCGAGATATCTCTCCTCTGTACTCACCTGGTATGCCTGGGCCATGGCGGAGATCATCAGGCCATTCCACTCAACAAGCACCTTGGCATCGAGAAATGGCTGCGCTCGTTTGTCTCTCACCCCGAGCAGCTTCGCTCGCGCCGCGGCGATCTGCGAAGTGAGCGTCTCCAGGGTCAGCCCCCGCTTGCGCGCAAGATCGGCGCCCCAGTCAGCGAACGGCAGGTGGAGAATATTAACGTGCTCAGGGCTGCCGGGAGCCGGACGCTCCTCCTTGAAATTCCCCTCCTCCTTGACTCCGTAAAAATCGCAGAAAAGCTCACCTGTCTTCTCCCCCAGAACCTCGAAGATCTCCTTGCGGGTCCAGACGTAGGTGAGCCCCTCGATCCCTTCTGTATCGGCATCCTCAGCCGAATAGAAGCCTCCATCCTTGCCTGTGAGCCTCGACAGAACATAGTCCAGGGTTTCGCGGGCAACCTCCAGATACCTGGCGTTTCCCGAGCGCTTATAGGCCCCGATGAGGGTCCGGGGAATAAGAGCGTTGTCATAGAGCATCTTCTCGAAATGCGGCAGGAGCCAGACCCGGTCAGTAGAATACCTGTGGAACCCGCCGGCGAGATGATCCCGGATCCCCCCGGCGACCATCCTGTCGAGGGTCGTGTAAACCATCGTCTCCCCGCGCTGGCTTCCTTTTCGACTTGAGTACCGCAACAGGAAATCAAGGTTGGAGGTCCTCGGAAACTTCGGAGCGAACCGGGGAGGTCCGCTGAAGCCTCCGTGTTCATCATCGTGCGCCTGGTCAAGATAGTCGAAGACGCCTTCGCAGAGACCCGGCTGCACAGCCGCCATAGCCTGGAATTTTCCCGCCTGGCGGGAAAGATGCTCAGTGAGCTTGCCGGCCTGCTGCTCCAGCAGCGGACGCTGTTCTTTCCAGACCTCGACGATCCGCGTGAGCAGCTTCTTGAAGTGTTCCGGCGGAAAATAGGTGCCTCCAAAGAACGGCTTTCCATCCGGCAAGAGCCAGGCCGAGAGCGGCCACCCGCCACGCTGGTTCATCGCCTGCACGGCATCCATGTAGACCCCATCGACATCCGGCCGCTCCTCACGGTCGACCTTGATCGAGATAAAATGCTCGTTGAGATAGGCGGCGATCTCCTCGTTCTCAAAGGACTCCCGCTCCATAACGTGACACCAGTGACAGGTTGAATAACCGATGCTCAGGAAGATGGGGCGGCCCGTAGAACGGGCCATCTCGAGGGCTTCCTTCCCCCAGGGATACCAGTCCACAGGGTTGTAGGCATGCTGTTGGAGGTAGGGACTCTTCTCCTTTGCAAGGCGGTTGGGCTTCCCCTTGTGCTTCTTCTGCGTCTCGTCCTTCACGACGCCCTTCTTCTCATCCGCCCCGGCCATACGGAAGCCCGGGCCAGCAGGGAGAGAACAGGCCAGCACGCCCGCGAGGGCGTAGAGACAAAAGACATTCCGGCGCGGGAAAATGCTATTCATACCTTGAAGTTACCCATTCTCTCGACCGCCTTGAACATGGCCTGCGTGCCGAGATCAGCCTCGCCGTGAGCCTCGTTGGAGCGGAAGAACTGGTTCGCCAGCGCTGTCCCGGGAACGGGCAGATCCAGCTCACGCGCGGCGCTCATGCAGATATTCAGATCCTTCTGGATGAGCTTGACCATGAAGCCCGGGTCGTAGTTTCCGTCGATGATGGACTTGCCGAGATGCTCGAGTGACCAGGAGGCCGCCGCCCCGCCGGTAACCACGCGATGCATCTTCTCGAGATCGATCCCCGAGCGAGCCGCGAGCGAGACAGCCTCGCAAACGGCCAACAGGTTCACCGCGCAGAGAATCTGGTTGCAGGCCTTCGTGACCTGCCCGGCGCCGCTCTCGCCGACCAGCGTGATCCGGCCGCCCATCGCCTCGAAAACCGCCTCGGCACGCTCAAAGGCTTCCTGGCGGCCTCCCACCATGATCGTGAGGGTGCCATTCTGAGCCCCAATGTCTCCGCCGGAGACCGGGGCATCAAGAAACTGAAAGCCGCCATCCTCGAGACGTGTCGAGATCTCCCGGGTCACATCCGGAGAGATCGTGGTCATATCGATGAACAGGGTTCCCTCGGCCGCCCCGCTGACCGCTCCGTCCTCACCAAAGAGGACCTCCTCCACATCAGGAGAGTCGGTGACAATCGTTATGACGACGTCCTTGCCTGAGGCGCACTCCGCCGGTGTTGAGGCCTTCGCGGCTCCGGCGGCGACAACCTCATCGCACCTCGACTCGGTCCTGTTGTAGACGGTCACCTCATGGCCCGCCTCGAGCAGGTTCTTCGCCATCGGGCGACCCATGATTCCCATGCCGATAAAGCCGATCTTGGTACTCATCTCAGATCTATCCGGCCAGGCCGGACTCCATTTGTCATTTCAGGATGAACGATACAGCCAATTCTTGAAGTGTCCGGCATGGTAAGACATTTACCCTGAGCGGTAAACGGCCGACTCAGTCAAGGAAGCGAAACCAGCCGTGGTGGCTCCAGGCCAGGCGCTCGAGAAAAGACAGCGCGCCCGGGTCGAGCCTGCCTTCTTCGCGCAGGCCGTAGGTGATCACCCGGACGCCGCGCAGATAATTCCAGACCAGGAGGCTCGACTCGACACTCCAGTAGTCGCCACGGTCAAAGTCTGTCGCCAGCACGATGGTCTCGGCCTCGGGTAGGCCGGAGAGAACCGCCTTGAATCCGACCTCGTAGCGCGCTCGGGAGATCAACTGGGGATTTTTTCCAGCGGACAGCTCGGAGGCGACAAAGTCGAGGGTCTCCTTGCGCCAATTCGGTGAGGTCCCTGGCGCCCAGCCGGACCTCAGCAGGGCATTGGAATGAAACCGGGCCAGGGCGAAACGCAGCCCGGGCGGCGGCTTCTCGATCGATTCCCGCAGGGCCAGGTACGCCAGCCGGGTACGCTCGATGAGAGGACGCCGGATGCCTCTCTTCCTGGTGAGAGACTCTCGCTCGTAAGGTCTTGAGGCATCGAAGAGGAAGACCGCGCCCGCTCCGGCCTCGGTGAAATAAAAACCCTTCGCCTTGTCACGGGGCAGGATCATCGAGAAGGGCCGCATGGCGGATCGAACCGCCCTGTCAGCCGCCGCGGCCCGGACCCTGGCCGCGGAAAGACCGGCAACGGGCATACCGGTGAGCCGCTGGAGGTCAAGCTCGAGATTGAGCTTCCTGGAAGGATCAGCGGCCGGCCCCTGGCGGGCGAGAGCTTCAAGAAGAAGCTCAACCGCTCCCTTCCAACGCCCCTGGGACAGCAGCATCCCTCCCCACCTGGCGAAGCCGGGCTCACGACGGGCAAGAGCTGCTCTGAAAAACTCCAGCCTCTGCGCATCGTTAAAGCCGGCGACAGGGCTGGCGATCGCGCGCAAAACGAGCAGGTATTCGGGCAGGCTCCGCCCCCTGGAAATCACCCTCTCGGTAAAATCGATAAGCGGCCCGCGCTGGACAGGAAGAATCCGGGCGAGACGCTCGGCAAGTGCGAAGTGAACGGCGGCGGCGAAGGGCTTCCCCCCACCGGCGCCCTGCTCTCGACGAACGTAATCCGCGATGGCTCGCAGCAGCTCTTCCTGGCCTTTGGCCGCATTCCGCTTCACCAGGGCGAGCTCCCTGGTCTCGCTGACGCTGAGGAGATCGCTGGCGATCACCGGGCGTTCCACGCGGGGACCGAGCAGGGTAAAGCCCCCGCCTTGAGGCGACTTCTCTCCGGAAGCCCCCAGGAAGATCTCGAGAGAGTGGCGCTGGCGATACTCCTGTGGGAAATCGACTACTGTCTTCAGCTCTTCTTCGTCCAGGTAATCACCGGAGAGCCTGAGAAGTGTACGGTAGGGCAGTCCTGAATCGGCAGCCACCCAGGCGTAGGACCCGTCCCCTGAAAACCCGGGCCGTTTTTGCGTGGTTGTTGTGTGACTTCTCCTGAGCAGAACCTCCCGCCCTTTCCCCTCGGCAAAGATCCGGCTCGAACCGGGGAAGATGGAGAAGGCCAGGAGCCCGGACGGTTTCTCCGCCCGGGATGCCAGGCGGCGGCTGAAGAACTCCACCCGCCGCGGATCGCGCAGAGCGCTGTTCAGGACTGGCCAGAAGGCGCTCCAATGCGCCAGCTGAAGGCGATCCAGCAGGGCATCCACAATCTGCTTCCTGATACCATCCGGCAAGCGCCGGTTGGTCTGCCCCTTCTCGAATCGGTTCACCACGCGCTGCAGGCTCTTGCGATCAGGCTCCACCCGACACTCCCTGGTGCCCAGTCGGACCTTGAAATCAAAGCCATCCAGGATCAGGCCATAGACCTCCTCCAGCTCGATAAAGCCCGCCAGCGCGTGCCGGTAATGCCCCGCGGCTACACGTCCCTGCAGCAGGACCTCATCCTTTTTGACCTTGAGCACCTTCCAGGCAACCTCGGCCCCGAGCTCGAAACGCCGTGAGAAACGCGGCTCCCGGCTCCAGTGTCCGATGAACTCCTGGGACTCCTTCAGCTCGACGCGGCCGCTGAACCCATCACCCACGGCCGGCAACTTCTGCAGCTCAGCAGCCCCAGGCGGTATTCCAGGCAGAAAGACCGCGAAGAAGAATAAAAGAAGCCACGTGTTCGGTATACGAAGCATGGTACCCATCAGGCTACCGCCTGCCCGGGCCGCAGTCAAACCGCCATGGCATGCCGCACTGGACACCTCAGCCCATAGATGGAATTATGTCGGCATGTCGAAATACAAATCAGCCCTGCTGATCCTGGCCCTCGCCCTGCTCAGCACCTTCGTCTACGCTCTCCAGGTCAAGATCAAGAACAGGCAATACAAGCGCACCCACCAGGCCGCGCTCGCCCTGGTCACAGGGAAGAAGGCCGCCGAGGCGGTCAGGTCGCTCAAGGCTCTCCTGGAAAAAACCCCGAAAGACGCCGAAACCTACTACATGCTCGCGGTAGCCCAGGCAAAGCTGGGCAAGCTCGAAAATGCTGCGGAGGCTCTCCAGGGCGCCCTCGACAGCGAGCTGCCGCCTGGAAGGATCATCGGGGGCACCCGGACAGGCCTCGAGGTTCTTGCTGAAACAAAAATCTACAAAAAATTGCTCACCGACCACGGCAATACCGCGGTCCACGGCCCCATGCTCGGCTGCATCTCCCACGATGGTGTGAAGGTCTGGGTTCGTACTGCGCGTGAAGCCGACATCGAGGTCATCGTTTCTGAAAAGAGCGACCTCTCGGATCCGGTTGGCGGCGTGAAGGGACGTTCAAAGAAAACCGAAGACTTCACCGCCGTACTGCAGGTCTCCGGCCTGGAAAAAAACCGGCCCTACCATTACGGGCTGGGCATCAACGGCGAGAAGCCGGAGAGAGCGGGTACCTTCCGAACCATCCAGCCTCCGGGTAACGGGCTGGCCTTGCGGCTCGCCTTCGGCGGTGGCGCGGGCTACACCCCCCAGCACGAGCGCATGTGGAACACCATCAGCGACTCGAAACCCGACATCCTGCTGCTGCTGGGAGACAACATCTACAGCGACGCGCCCCAGAGCCCTGAGATGCAGCACTACTGCTACTACCGACGCCAGTCTCGTCCGGAGTTCAGAAAGCTCACCGCCTCGACCCCGGTCTACACAATCTGGGATGATCACGACTTCGGCGTCAACGACTGTGCCTACGGACCGAAGATTGACAGCCCCGCCTGGAAAAAGCCGGTCTGGAAGGTCTTCAGCAACAACTGGGTCAACCCGGGCTACGGCACCGACAAGGCGCCGGGCTGCTACTACGACTTCCAGCTCGGCGACATCCACTTCATCATGCTCGACGGGCGGTTCTATCGTGACAAGCAGACGAAGAAAAAAAAGAAAGAGAAGGAGGCGAAACCTGAAAAAAACGCGCCCTCCATGCTCGGGAAACAGCAGAAAAAGTGGCTGCTCAAGACCCTCCGAGATTCGAAGGCCACCTTCCGGGTGCTCTGCTCTCCCGTACCCTGGGTCTTCGAGGCCAAGGGAGACAGCCTCGACACCTGGAACGGATTCAAACAGGAGCGCAACGAGATCTTCGCCTTCCTCGAGAAGGAAAAGATAGAAGGTGTCATCCTGATGTCGGCTGACCGCCACCGCTCCGACCTGTGGAAGATCAAGCGGGAGGGAGCCTACCCCCTCTGGGAATTCAACAGCTCGCGCCTGACCAACATCCACGTCCATTCGACGATGAAGGCCGCCGAGTTCTCCTACAACGCCAAGCAGTCCTTCGGGCTGGTAAGCTTTGACACGACCCTTGACGACGCGGCCGTCACCTACGCGGTTCGCAACATTGACGGCAAAGAGGTCTTCTCGAAAACCCTTAAGCGAAGCACCCTGGTCCACAAATGATTCAATCGCTCAACTCCCTCCAGATCCTCTGCTCGAGCTTTCTTGCCCAGGCGGCAACCACTGCCCCCGCGAAGGCGGCTCCGTTCATCACAGATGACGCCGTCATTCTGGGCATCCTGCTCGTGGTTCTGGCGGTGATCTTCAAGACAGCATCTCTCAAGCACCCGTTCTGGAAAAAGTTCTAC
>DCKY01000124.1:8856-9270 GCA_002320775.1 Planctomycetes bacterium UBA1662 | reverse complement strand
TGGGCCTGTCGGCGGAGGCGGGGCAGGCTGAGATCGAATTAACGGGCTTTGAGTGCTGGTTCAAGCTGCGGATCAACGCTCCCGTATCGCCATCCCAGACGCGAACCGATTGGTCCTGGCCGGCGGTCACCAATTCTCCATTTTCGAGAACACAGGCTGAGCTGACTCCACGCGAGTGACCTCGATAGGTCCTTACGGCTTTTCCTGTTTCCAGATCCCATTGGATCAGCAGGCGATCGAGACTCGCGGAAACCAGGTTCTTATTGCCTGTCCAGGCAACCGACACGACGGAATCTTCGTGGCTGGACAGCTTCTTTTGTAGCTTGCACCCAGGCCACGAGAAGACCTCGACGATGCCTTCCTCTGACGGATTTCCTCCGCCAACCGCCAGCCGGTTTCCAGCCGGCGAGAATT
>DCKY01000124.1:2843-8470 GCA_002320775.1 Planctomycetes bacterium UBA1662 | reverse complement strand
TCGGGCCAGCTGAAAATCTGCAGACCTTTTTGGGAGCAGCTGATGAGCGATTTGCCATCGGGCGCGAACGCGATATCTGTGATGGGGGGTGTCTGGCCCCGGAGTGTGGGTGTCGCAAATAGCGAGACCATGGAGATGGCAAGGAAGCCGACGGATAAATTAGACAAGCGACTTTCGGTTCGGGTCTTCATGCCAACAATTTACTGATCACTTTTGACCCTTGCGGCGCGATGCGGATCGGGCGACCTCCAGGGGTGTGCAGCTCCTGGCCCGGATGGATTCCAAGAAGTTTGTAAATCGTCGCTGAAAGATCGCCGGGAGTGATGGGGCTGTCTTTGACGAATTCACCCAGCGCGTCACTCTCTCCGATTACCTGTCCGCCTTTCACGCCACCACCCGCCATGGCCACACTGAAACAGTTGGGCCAGTGATCCCGGCCCCCGGTGCTGTTGATTTTTGGCGTCCGGCCAAAATCCGTCATGACCAGGACCAGGGTCTCATCCAGCATCCCGCGATCTGACAGATCCCCAATCAACGCGCTCATCGCCTTGTCGAGCCCCGGGATCAGGGCATGCGAAGCTGAACGGGGATCTCCCGGATGACGGTTTGCGTAAGTCGCCAGATCAAGATGGTTGTCCCAGCCGGTATTGTTCACGGTGACAAACGGTACCCCACGTTCGACCAGTCGCCGGGCCAGCAGGCATTGTTGACCAATGTTATTGGAGTCCTTGAGGTTGGCCCGCGGGTCAACTGTGTAACGTTCACGCACCTTCCTGGGTTCCTCTGCCAGGTTGAATGCCGCCTTGGCCTCTTTGGAAGCGATCAGGTTATAGGCGCGCTCCAGGTCAGGGTCACTGGGGCCATTGGCTCTCGATTTCAGGTTACCGAACTCGTTCAGCGCATTGACGATCTTGCGACGACGGTCGAGGCGTGAGATGTCAAGCCCCTGGAAAAAATCGAGGTCGCGAACCTTGTAGCTCGCCTTGCCGGGATCGCTGCCCAGGGAAAAATGCTTGGTGCTGTTAGGAAGAAATCCGTTTCCGATCGTTGCCGCGTCACGCGAAATCAAATTTGGAATCGCGATGTTGGCTGGCAGGACTCCGGTTTTTGAGCGCAAATGAGCAACCACCGACCCAATGCAGGGATACTCAAGCGCTGGAGTGGGCTGGTATCCGGTCATCAGGTACTGGACCGCGAAGTTGTGCACTCCAAATGGCGAGGTCACGCTGCGAATCATGGCCAGCTTGTCGAGGATCTTCGCCGTTCGCGGCAAATGCTCACTGATGCGGATACCGGGCAGCCTGGTGTTGATCGAATCAAAGGGTCCGCGAACTTCAGAGGGCGCCCCGGGTTTGGGATCAAAGGTGTCAAGATGGCTCGCTCCGCCGTCAAGCCAGATCAGGATGCAGGATTTGGCCTTGGCGGTTCTTTTTGAATTCGAGTGCGAGCCGGCCATCGCTCGTTGCAATTGGAAGAAATCACCCAGGCCCAGGCCCAACGCGGTAAGTCCTCCGACGCGGACGAAATGGCGGCGAGTGACGCCGTCGCATCGTCTGGAAGAGTTCAGCGATCCTCTTTTTCTGTTGGGTCCTGGCATGTCTTCTTTGAGCTCACCGTCTCGAGGTCCTTCCTCGAGTGTCGCCGTTCGTCTTAATGATTCGTTACAAATTCCTGGCAGGTCACGATGCTCCAGACAAAGTCTTCCAGCGCTTCACGTTGCCGGGCGGAAGACTTCTTGTCATTGAACAATTGCGACAGGAACTCGATTTCTTGCTTGTTTGGCTGTCGGTTTAACGCTGCCCGGTAAAATTCGCGGACAGTTTCAAGTGGCGTACTACCGGACTTGATCAGCCTGTCGAGCCGCCCGCCTTCCACGCCGATTCTGCCGTTCAGCAGCTCTCCGTTGAACAGGTGAAGTTTCTGCGCTAAAGGCCCGGTCGGCGAGGGCGCTCCTTCGCAGGAGTTGGATCGGTTACAGCGCCCGAGAATGTCGAGCGCGTCGGATTGAATAGCTCCATCGCGAAGTTCGACAGCCCGCGTGCCCGGGGTTTCAGCTCCATATTGGCTTGCCACGCCCAGCACTTCAGAGATGGCATCCGCGAGCACCTCCGGTTCGAGGGGCCTGTGTGCCATGTGGGAATAGAACCGGTCATCCGTCTGGTTTCCTTCGACCGGAGTCGAGCTGCGGGCGTAGGCCGAGCTCATGGCGATGACCTTCAGGGTATGACGAATGTCGTAGCCATGCCGGATGAAGTCATCAGCCAGCTGGTTGAGCAGCGCCGGATGAGTCGCCGGGTTGGTTGAACGAAAATCGTCGACAGGCTCCACCAGGCCGCGTCCCATCAGCGATTTCCAGAGCCGGTTAACGGTCGCCTTGGCGAAGTATGGGTTTTCACGGGCGGTAAGCCAGTCAGCGAATTTCCCGCGTCCATCTTTCGTGTCCGCCGACAGAAACTCTCCGCCAGGAATCTTCATCGCCGCGGCCTCTCCCGTGTTTGGGTGAATGTTTTTTCCGATGGGATTGAGCCGGATGACCTGGCTTCGCGTGAGCTTGGAGAACATCGCCGTCAGGCCATGGAAGTCATCTTGCGTCCACTTGTCGAGCGGATGGTTGTGGCAGTTGGCGCACTTCATCCGACTTCCCATGAAAACCTCGGTGACGAACTCCGTTTGCAGCCTCGCATCCTCAACCGCGGTATAAAAGGTCGCCGGGCCATATTTGGACGAGTCGCCGGTGGCCGTGATGATTTCCCGGGCCATCTGGTCGTAGCCAACGCCCTCGCGCAGCTGCCCGGCCAGCCAATCGTGAAAGGCCCGTGCGGCTTGGGGAGTCGTTGTAACCCGGTTTTTGTCAATCTTGGATTGAATCCGCAGGAGCTTGGCCAATTTCAGGGTGTAGAAGTCGACAAATTCCTCAGAGGCGAGCAATGCATCGACGACCGCTTCTCGATTCAAACGACCTGGCTGGGCTTCGCCTATGTTCCCAGGCAATCGTCCGGTTATGTCCAGGGTGATGCGGCGCAAAAATGTTGGATCGTCAACTGTCGGAGAAACTGGCAAACGAAGTTCGGCGAGTGAACGGAGAATCTCCTTGTCTACGTAGTTGTTGCGAGGAGCGGAAGAGAGGTCGACAACCGCCTCGGTGATTGGGACCACCACTTCGATTGGAATGACTTCGGTCGAGTACCTCGCGATGACGATATGCCGACCGGGACGTACGACGGTGGCGGTCGCCGCCTTGCTGTTGACGCTGACCGCGGATGAGTCATCGGCGACGAATCGCGTCAGGTTCGTGACTTCACGAGTTGACCCGTCGTTGTAATGAGCCACGACTTTCAGCGGAGTTACCTCACCGATCCTGGTCGCGATAAACCTTTCGGGAGTTACTTCGATGCGTTTCAGCTGGCGCTGCTCGACATATTTCGCTCCCTGGGCAATCCACCTGATCAACAGCTGAGCATTTTGATCGTCGTCGTCGATAATCGTGCCGCCGCCGTGGGAGATTAGCCTGGCAGGCTTGATAAAGATGAGACTCGATGCGGGGGCGGTCAGGTTGACCCGCCGTCCACCCAGTCTCCGCACAATCTCGTCGTAGTCGGCTTCTGGCGTCCCGCCGTAAAGTGACAACTTGAAATCGCCGCGGCCGATCGCTGAGCCGTGGCATTTTCCGGCATTGCATCCCAGCTTCGTAAACATGGGAATCAAATCGTTCTTGAAGTCGACCGCTTCGCCGGATGGGCTGGTTGTGGTTTCTCCCTCAACCTTGGCAGTCGATGTGTCAATTGACACCGCCGGTATCCGGATGCCAAGACAGATCGAAGCAGCCGCCAGGATTGCGATAAAGATTTTCATGTTCTGCTTGGCGTTCATGAGGCGCGGCGAATTAGCCGGGCAGGAATATAGATGGTTCCGATTCCTTAACGATCGCTCCGGCCCTGCTCGTTTTCCACTCGTCCAGGACTCAAAAGTTCCTTTGCCTCCTCGGGAGTGAGCTTCTTGGCTTTTAAGAGTTCTTCAACCTTTGTGCGCAGCTTCTTTTCATCACCTGAGGCCTGAAATAATTCGCCTGCTTCAGCACGTGTGATCCGGTTGCCAAGCACCAGTGGAGCGAGTTTTTTGCGAAACCCTCGTTTCGGCGGTACTGCTGATGCGCTGCCCTGTTTTTTTCGACGAGAAGCCTGCGTTACAGCATCTCCGGGGGTGGCGCCGATGTATTTACGAAGGGTGTCGTGATCAACGCCCATCGCCTTGGCGATGGCGCCAAGGATATGCGGTTGCGTGTAAAACGCGTCGCCGGCATAGGGAAGGTTGTATGCGACCTTGCCATTTTTCGCGACGATGACGGTCGCGGTGAGATTTTTGTCTAATCCGTACGCGGGCGGGCCGGCGGAACCATCCCTCGATAAACCCACAACAAGGTTTTTGGGATAACGCTGATCAAGCACCGTAAAACTTTTCTCAGCCTCGTTTGCATCGTCGGTGCAGACAATGACTGACATCTCCCAGGACTGTTTCGAGTTTTCTTCAATAGCCTGGAGCTGTTGCCTCAGCTGTCCAAGGAAACGACCGAAGGTGCGGGATCTGCTGACGAAGAACATGAGATGGAGCTTGTCGCCAGCCAGTTGCACCGGATCAAACTCCCGGCCTACCTTTTCCCCGCGCAGATTGACGACTGTCAAGGAAGGGACCTTTTCGCCCGGCTGTGGTCCCGAGTAGATTGGCTTTTCAAGATTTTTAATCCATTCAGCCGGGTCGGCGATCTTGAGTTTTGTCGAACCGTAGCCGCCAGACTTGTTGCGGTCACGTTGCATTCGAGCGTTTTGGAGAACGCGACCCTGGGAGCCGCTTTGCGCTATTCGCGGGTTTAAGGCACCTCGGAATACGGCGACCTCTTCAACCGGAGCCTTTTCCGAATCGAAGCCGGCATAAAGCTGCTTCATGATGGAGGCGACATCGTAGTCGTAAATCCAGCCGCGTTCATTGGCAGCGATTAATCGTTTATAAACTGCGGCACGGTTTTTTGCCGTGACTTCGCCTGCTTTGAATTGTCCAGCCTCCAGCTCTTTCGGCTGCCCGAAACGTCCATGCCTGGTTTTGATATAGGCCATTTCCGCGTCGAGCAAGGGAAGCAATCGTTCGACTTGATCCCTGCTCAATTCATTGGCCGCAACAGCTTCGCCCAGGACTTTTCTGAACGCCTCTTTGTCTGACCGGATGCGTTTCCAGATGTTGTAGCCCTGCCGCTGTGAAATTTCCCCATCTTTGACGAGCCCGGTGATTCGCTTGAATCGGAAATCTTCACACATGTCAAAGTCCTTGTTGGAGCCGATGCGATCTTCATATTTGAGCTCCTGGGCAAAGGATGGGCTCAGCGACAGGTTCGCAAAAACGCTTGCGACGAAGACTGCCGTAGACAGCCGGGCTGCTGTTCGTATTTGCTGATGGGGCATTTTAATAAAATCTCTCCAATTGAAGGCTGTAGAACAGGCGGCGGCGCGCGCGCATGAATATCTTAAATGCCGCCATGATTCTATTCTCTATTTCTCCTTTAAAATATCCCCAAAACCCTGCTTGATCCTCCGGGCGATAAGCAACCAGGGGGTGCCCTCTCCTTGCCCCCGCCCATG
>DCKY01000124.1:0-2537 GCA_002320775.1 Planctomycetes bacterium UBA1662 | reverse complement strand
CGCCCATGGCCTCGCATAGGCTGTTGGCTGGGTTCAAGTAATATAGAGAGGCTATAGACATGAAAGCGGAGTCAGCAACCGGCCCTTTGAAGGACACACCATGAACCAGAAGCTCCTTCTCGTACTCACGGTTCTCGTCAGTGTTCCCTTGGCCTGGTTCGTCTTGTTCGAGATGTCCAAGGAGAGCCCATCGATTCAACCCGAGCCCAAGGGCCCGGATTGGGGAGCCTTGGAGGCGCGACTCACTGCGGTCGAAGGCCAACTGGCCCGGTTGCGTGAAAGTAATGGACCGTCTCCCCATTCTCGCGATGAAACACACGAAGAAGTTGAAGCCCTTGTATCTCGGCTCTCCCAGGTTGAGGACTCGCTGGCAATTCTTGAAGAAGTCGCGGGGGAGGCTGGCCCAGAGACCGCCGACGCAATATCGAGTTTACCACCTCCGCCGCAGGAACGAATTGACCGCGCAGTCGGGGTTCTTCGCGAAGCTCTGAGCCAAAGGCTTTACGAGCGGGCGGAGGAGGTTATCCTGGATCCGGAAGCCAGCTCACTCGCCAAGGTCGAGTCGCAGAAGACGATTCGGTCGTTGCCGGACGCCTACACCGATGCCATGGTGAAAGAGTTGGTGCGAATCGGTGAACACGACGGCGAGGAGAGCATTCGAGCCAACGTGTGGCAGTTCTTCGATGGGGCGGCGAATCTCCCCGTTCTCATCGAGCCTCTCCTCCACGCAGTCAACTACGATGAAAGCGATCGCGTCCGCTCTGAAGCTGCGGAAACATTAGCAAACTACGCGGACGACCCGGTCGTCCTGGAGGCATTGCAGCGGCTCGCCGAGAACGACTCGAGCCTGGACGTACGCAGGAAGGTGTTACGCGAGCTTAGGGAACTCGACGAACACAGTAAGTGATGCCCCGGGCGATCAGCAACCAGGGGGGCAGCTTAGCGCCTTACTGGTACCAGGACTGAACCAACGCAGCCGTCAGTCCAGACGCCGCCGCCGCGAGCGTTGATCATAAATGCCCTGGCTCCCCCGGGCAGGGGTTTGCTGGCGATGACTTCCCCCTTGCCGATTGTGCAGGGGATCGTTCGCAATGCACCGTTCTTCCATTTGTCGGCCGTAGTGTACGCGAGCACCGCACTCTTAAGTTCCCCAGTGAACTTTGCATGCACCAGGCCATCCCTGTGGTTCACTCTTGGCTTCCCCAATGTTGGTATCGGTTTGCCGCCGTTGACGACGCCGTTGGCAAATCCGTCGATTTCCCATACTTCCTCCCAGCCGAAGCCATGTCCGTGGATCAGGAAGGGACGAATGCACAAGATGCTCGGTCCGGCCGCCGTGCCTGCCGACTTGCAGAACAGATCGAGTGGAAAAACCGGCTCGTTAAAGCCATTGACCCACAGCATGGGCATCTTGGCATATGGTAAGTGTGCCGCAGGATCCCACTTGGTGTTGTACTCGCGAAATTGCTTCGCGGTCATTTTATGTTGGTGGATGTAGCCACCGCCGTAGACCGGGATCACAAAAGCGAAGCGTGAGTCGATACCCGCCACCGCACTCACGATGGTTCCGCCCCAGGAAATTCCCGTCAGCCCGATCTTCTTCTTGTTGATCTCAGGGTAGCTTCGCAGCAGCGAATTCGCACGAATCACATCGGCCACCGCATGATAAAACCACTGCTCTTTGTCAGGCAGGCCAATGTCGCCAAACCAGCCGTCACGACTGGGGCCGGCGTTATTGTGGGGCTGATTCGCCGGATGACCGCCCTGTACGCCGAAATGGCCTCCGCCCGGCAGGTGACCTTCCAGGTCCATCGCGATCGCCGCGTATCCCTTCTTGTTCCAATGCGCCACCCAGGCAGGAAACGCCGTGCCGCCGCCACCGTGAGCACATACCATCGCGGGCCAGCCGCCTCTGGGTGGTTTTCCCCTGGGCGCAGCGTAGTAGGTAAACACCCAGGTCGGCTTGCCCTTGTAGTCCGCGCCCTCATAGAAAAAGGACTTCATTCCATTCGCTGGACGCTCCCTGGTGGCGTGAACCCGGGGCGACTTAAATAGCTTCCTGGTATCCCATGCGATAATTCGCTTCGCAGTCCCAGGCGCTTCGTCCTTCTTGCCGGAGGACTTGCGGTTTTCCTCCAGCAGCCGCTCCGCTTTCTCGGGTGTTGGCTTGAAGGGTTTCAAGCGCTCCAGCGCCCGCTTGGCATACTTCTGCACCCTGGCAGACGGATCGGCCAGCAGTTTCTCCACTTCAGGGATCGACCCAGCAGCCGCCTGGCCGATTTTTCCCAGCGCGTAGGCCGAGATTGCCCGCACCTGGTTGCGTTCATCTTTGAGCGAGGCGGTAAAGAGTGGAACCTCAGCCGCGAAGGTCTTGTCCACCTTGCCGAAGTAAAGGAGCGCCTCCCTCTTGACCTCCTTATCCTCTGATACGAGCTTGGCGAAGTTGGCTCGGACCTCTTCTGCTCGAGGTGTCTCACCCTCAATGGGCTCGGCACAGTAGGCCAAACTGGTGACGAAACAAACCAGCGCCACACCAA
>DCKY01000281.1 GCA_002320775.1 Planctomycetes bacterium UBA1662 | reverse complement strand
TTCCAGTCCTTTCGAGGCCGGGCGCTACCATTCGCTCGTTGTCGAAAAGGAGGGTCTTCCTGAGACCCTGGTTGTTACCGCTGAAACCGCCGATGGGATTATCATGGGGCTGCGTCACAGTGAGCATCCTACCTACGGGGTGCAGTTCCATCCCGAGTCAATTCTTACCGGTGAGGGGAAGATCATCCTCTCCAACTTTCTCAAGAGCTGCGGAGAGATTCAGCCATGAGTGAAAAGCAGGCTCCTTCAATAGCGCCCCTTCTTTCGATAGTGGCAGATGGCGAGGCCCTGTCGCGCCAGCAGGCGCGAGATGCGATGTCCGTCCTGCTGTCGGGTGAGGCCAGTCCTGTCCAGGTTGCCGCCTTCCTGCTGGCCCTGAGGGTCAGGGGGGAGACGGTTGAGGAGATCACCGGGCTGGTGGAGGGGATGCGCGAGGCATCTGTCCGGATCGAGCCGGCCCGCGAGGGGATGGTCGATCTCTGCGGTACGGGAGGAGATGACTCGGGTACTTTCAATATTTCCACAGCGGCCGCCCTGGTGGTCGCCGGCTGTGGAGTCCCTGTGGCCAAGCACGGTAATCGCTCAGCCTCCTCGCTCTGTGGCAGCGCAGATGTTCTCGAGGAGTTGGGAGTTCCTCTCGATCTCGAGCCGGAAGAGGCCCGTCGCATGATCGAGGAGGAGGGCTTTGCTTTCCTCTTTGCCCAGAAATACCACCCGGCCATGAGGCATGTCGGCCCGGTGCGCGGTGAGCTCAAGCTCAGGACAGTATTCAATATTCTCGGGCCGATGACGAACCCGGCAGGTGTGAGACGGCAGATGATCGGGGTCTTCGACCCGGCTGTTCGCTCCACCATGTGTGAGGTCCTCGGGGCGCTGGGGAGCGAGCGGGTCTGGGCTCTTCATGGCGAGGGAGGGCTTGATGAGCTGAGCATTGCCGGATCCACCCTGGTGACAGAGTTGGCCGACGGCAGCCAGCGGGAATTCGAGGTGGTTCCGGAGGATGCCGGGGTAGAGAGCTCTCCGCTGGAGAGCCTGAAGGGTGGCGATGCCTCTGTCAATGCGGGGATTATCGAAAAGCTTCTGGCTGGAGAGAGCGGGCCCCACAGAAACGCAGTTGTTCTGAACGCTGCCGGTGCCCTGGTGGTCCAGGGGCTTGCCGCTGATCTTTCCGAGGGTGGTGAGAGGGCGCGTGAAGCTATTGACTCCGGTGCAGCTGAGAAGGTGCTTGCGAGCCTGAGGCAGCGGTCATGACGATCCTGGAGCGGATTCTCGCCACCAAGCGAGCTGAGCTTGAAGAGAGCCGGAAGCTACGCCCCCTCGATGAGGTGGTGGCTGCGGCCTCGCAGGCGCCGCTGGCCCTGTCGCTGGCTGAAGCTGTGGGACAGGACGGTATCCGGGTTGTTGCCGAGGTCAAGAAGGCCTCGCCTTCCAAGGGAATTATTCGCGAGGATTTCGATCCCGTGGCGATCGCCGAGGCCTACGCCGGGGCTGGAGCGGCGGCGATTTCCGTGCTGACGGATGTCGAGTATTTCCAGGGGAGGCTCGAGTATCTCAGCACGATCAGGGAGAAGGTCGGTGTTCCCCTGCTCAGGAAAGATTTCATCATCGACACCTACCAGGTGTTCGAGGCCCGCGCCGCGGGAGCGGACGCGATTCTTCTGATCCTCGCGGCCCTCAGCGATGAGGAGGCCGCGCCGCTGGCGGCTACGGCCGACCAGCTGGGCATGGATATTCTCTGGGAGGTTCACGACCTCGATGAGCTGCGGAGGCTCGCGGCCTTCTCACCCCGGATCATCGGTATCAATAATCGCAACCTGAAGACCTTTGAGGTCTCGCTGGAGACCACGAGGTCTCTTCTGCCCGAGGTTCCCGAGGGAGCGGTGGTCATCAGCGAGAGCGGCTTCTTCAAGAGAGAGGAGCTCGATATGATGGCGGGCTGGGGGGTCGATGGATTTCTGATCGGAGAGGGCCTGATGCGGGCTGAGAGTCCTGGAGAGGCCCTGGCCGGGTTGCTCGGCGCCGCGGGTGAAGAGTCCGTAACATGATACCTGTCAAGATCTGCGGAATACGGCGGCTGGAAGATGCCCTGCTCTCCCTGGAGGAGGGCGCGTGGGCGCTCGGGTTTATCTTTCACCGGCCCTCCCCGCGTTTTATCGAACCCGCGGACGCGGCGGCGCTTCTGTCGAAGATAAGAGAGCGCTCTGATGCTGAGTTCCGTGCGGTCGGGGTCTTTGTCGATTGGGCTCTCGACGAGCTGAACGAGGTGGTTCGCGAGGTTGGTCTCGATGCAGCGCAGCTTCACGGCTCTGAAGGCCCCGGCTACGCCGCATCGGTGGAGGCGGCCGAGGTCTGGAAGGCTTTCAGGGTCGGCCCGGATTTTGAGGCGAGCAGGCCGGCTGACTATCCTCCGAAGATGAGGATTCTACTCGATGGCTGGAGTCCGACGGAGGCCGGCGGTACAGGGGAGGTCTTTGACTGGTCGATCGCACGGACCTGCCAGGAGAGCCGGCCGGTTTTTCTCGCGGGAGGGATCGATGCGGGCAATCTTGCCGCCGCCATCGCCGAGGTGCGGCCTTTTGGCATCGATGTGTCAAGCGGGGTCGAATCGTCTCCCGGCATCAAGGACGGAGAGATGCTCCGAAGGCTCTTCAGTGAGGCGAGGGCCTGCTCGATCGATTAACGGCAGCTGTTCGTAGCCGTCGGGGTCTGAGGATCGGGTGGGACTATTTACCCTTGCGAGCGCGTTCGGCTCTCGCGATGCGCTTGCGGAGCGCTCGCTGGGCGTCCTTGGCACGGCGACGCTTCTTTTCCGAAGGCTTTTCGTAGAAAGATCGCTTCTTGATCTCTTTGAAAAGTCCATCCTTGGAACAGATGCGCTTGAAACGCTGCAGGAAGCGTTCACCCGGCTCGCCGGCGCGTATGGTTACCTTGATGGCCAAATGCTTTCTCCGATCCGTACTGAATACCTGTAAGTCACGATGCGGCAAGGCATTCGTGAATGGCCAAAAATACAGGACAGCAGCAGCCATGACAATACCTTTTCACTGTTTTTAGCCTCCAGGAAGTAGCGATAAGCAGGTTTTCTGTTTTTTTCAGGCAGGACTGTCTGATTCAGCCTATAAAGACACTCCCGGATGAGGAGTCCGGAAAATATCTGTGTTTTGGCCGGGGCCGGGGCCTTCTCGCTGTCCCGCGGTGGTTAGAACGGTGGCATGGAAAAAAGTGAAGACAGAGAGGGGCGGGAGAGCGTAGAGGCTGAAGGGACTCCGACTGCAGAGGTAAAAGGTCCTGATCTCAGGAGTGTTTTCTCCGTCGGCCTGCTCACCCTGTTGAGCCGTGTTCTCGGGCTTCTGCGGGAAGCGGTCCGGGCCTATTTCCTGGGTACCGGAAAATTCGCCGATGCCTTTCAGTTGGCCTTCCAGATCCCCAATATGTTTCGCAGCCT
>DCKY01000043.1 GCA_002320775.1 Planctomycetes bacterium UBA1662 | reverse complement strand
TCCGCGCGCGGCTCCAGGAAGCGGCTCTCAAGCTCGGCGAAGACCTGGGCGAGATGCAGCCGGCTCCGACCAAGAGCCAGCACCGACTCATCAACGACGGCGAGGCCGATCAGGGCGCGGCCGGGCTCGCCGGTATCGACGGTCACACTCACCGGATCTCCCGGCTCGACCTGCTCGCGGTCAAAGCTCGCCTGGACCATCAGGCTGGAGGCGGGACGGACCTCGATGACGGCGCTGTCGGCCGCCACCTCGTTCGTGCGGCCGAGGGAATAAGCCACGACCTTCGCCTTCGGAGCCATCTCGGGAGTGACCGTGAAGCTGAAGCTGTCCTCCTCCGTATAGCTCGACAGGACCGTGCGGCCGCCGCTGTAGACCTCGTAGTAGACCGTCGTCGCCTCGGTCGCCAGCGCCGAGAAGGTCACGCGCTGGCCGGGATCGGCGGGATCGTCGGAATCAGAACGGGCAATCGATAGATAGCTCCCGGCATCCGAATAGGAGGCGGAAATCCGACGGGAGGCGCTGGTGCGATACCCATCGAAAACTCCCTCCGACGCAACCTCAACGCTGAAGGTGTCGGCTGGAGGTGTAAAGCTCAACTCAAACCGGCCGTCGGCCACATCAACGGAGCGTTCAATCCTCTCGATCCTCGATCCGCGGAAATCTTCAAACTCGATCGAAACGCTGACCGCCACATCAAGGGGTGCCCCATCAGGAGTTCTCGCAGTCAGGACAACCGCGGCGGGAATGTCCGGCTTGACCGTGTCCGCCCGGGGAACCACTCCCAGCACAACGGGAGCCTCGACAACGGCCAGGACCTCACTGATCGATTCCGTATGTCCTGTTGAATCAGTCACATCAATGTCAAGGGTGATCGACCCCTGGCCCGCGCCCTCCGGGGCGCCGGCGACAAAGTCAACCGGCGGAAGAGTGAAATTGAGGGCTCCCTCAACGAGCTCCCCCTCGATGACCGCGTACTCCTGCCATTCCCCCACGTACCTGCGGGCGACGATGTAGCAGGTGCCCTCTACACCGCGGCCGAAAAAATAACGGGCATCGACGCTCCCCTGCACCTCCTGGTCAACGAGGGTCCAGCCCCGCGCCAGGTCAAGGCCGAGGTTGAAACGCGGCAGGGTATATTCCTCCACCCTCACATCCCGGATGCTCTCTACATCTTCGCTCCTGGCCTTCACCTTCCAGGTACCAAAGTTAACCTCGCTGGCAAGACGAAGCGAAAACGGCGCGACTCCAAACTCGTTGGCCTGCAAGGTGCGCCTGTCGATGCGGATCCCCTTGGCATCGTGGAAGCTGACCTCGACCGTACCGGCCACCGGGCGCATGGCGTTATTGACCAGCACGACCCGGCCCTGGATGGTCTGGGATGGCTTGTAGATCGGCTTGTCCGTCTCAATCAGGATCGCGGGGGCTCTCGAGACCATGGTCTCCAGCGTCAACGCATCTTCTATCCGGCTCACCTGGGCCTCGAAGCGGTAGCCGCCGCTGGCCGTGTCAGGGACCTCAAAGGGAACATGAACCCGCCCATCCTCCCCGGTCATCCCGTTGAAGAGTTGCGCGACAATCCTCTCGCCATCGAGGAGCCTGACGATGGCTCTGCGCGAGACGGGATCGCGTGTCTGGGCGTTGAAGGTCGTCAGGGTCAGGGCCGAACTGCCGCCGGAATGAATCTCCCTGGGAGCCATGAGCACCGCTGCATCTTCAGCCGAAACCCGAAGAGCGGCCCCCAGAGCCAGAAAGGAGGCCACACTCACCGCGATCCGGAGCCGCGTTCGCCTGATCATCTTATCTACTCCTTCGCCCGGCGGCATCGAAAGCCCCGGCATTCTTTTAATTATAATTAACAGCCCCGATCCGGGAGCCCTGCGTGGCAGAATTACATTCTGTAGCGGCGGCCCAAGCCGCGAACCTCCCTATATTCTAATCCTGCCCGCCCCCAGCCGGAAAAGAAAAGTCTCCGGCGAGGCGCGCTTGAGGGTTCTCGTCTCACGGGCTAAGCTGTCTCTGGTCTTTACGATAAACACCCCCGCACAAGCGACCATGAACAAAACCAGCGAGCTGATTGAGCGACTCAACGCCATCCTCAAGGCAGAGGAAACGGCTGAGAATCGCATGCGAATGGCTGTTGAAGAAATCGCCGGCCAATTCGATGCGCGCTCCTGCACCTTCCATCGCGCGATCGAGGATCACAGCTTTCTCGAGCTGGTCGCGCAAACCGGCCTGCCGCCGCACATCGCCGAGCTGGCCATTCGAATCCCCTTCGGCAAGGGGATGGCCGGCATCTGCGCCGAGCGGAGAGAGCCCGTAACCATGTGCAACCTGCAGACGGACGACTCCGGGGTCGCCCGGCCCGCCGCGCGCGACACAAAAGTCGAGGGGGCCGTGGTTGTCCCGCTGCTCATCGATGGCGAGGTTGCCGCCACGATCGGCATCGGCAAGAACGGAGAGTACGACTATTCCGAGGGCGAGGTGGAGGCGCTTGGACAATGCGCGGCGGCCTTGATGTCCTCGCTCTAGCCTCCGGGTCCGGCCCCGAAATCCTCAGGGCCTTCGGCGAGACCGCCAGGCGCCCCGGCCTGCGGCCCGCTCAACCGTCATCATCATATGGTCAATGACCTTCCTGTCGACCCCTGCCCGGTGAAGATCCAGAACATCCTGGCTATCCATGACATAGACCGTACGAGAGCGCTCAATCTCCCGGATGATCCCATCGGAAGACTTGCCCGCCCGCGACAAGGCGATAATCTCCCTGGTTTCGAGCGGGTCGAGTACATATTGCCTTCGGTGGCAACCGCTCACCCCCGCCAGCAGGAGCAGTAAAAGCAGGACTGTTTTCATTCTATTCGCCTCAAAGACCTTCGCCTGTTCACCGCGCGCGGGACTCTCCCGGCACGAGCCGAAACCAGAATCGCACAGGAACTGGACACCCGGGTACCGTTTTTAAGCGGAAAACAAAGCCGCCGCCGACTCCGGGACAGCCGCTGTCGCCTCGACACCGACCGGCAAGACAAACACAACCTTTTATTTTTCCGTCAGTTACAGCCGATGGCCGCGGCCACACGATCCCATCTCGCCGTTTTTTGAACACTTGGGCACGGCGCTTTCTGTATGGCCTTGTGTAAACAAAGAACTACCTGCGAGACCTACTGACCCGAAAAAACTGAACCAAACAATTCGAAAGGCCGGGTACGCGCCGCCGCAGCCACAAGCTGCGGCCCCGATAACCTGCGCGACCTTGTCGCAGTTCCCCGACCGCGACATTAACCCGATCCGTCGGCTTCCCCTTGCCGGCTGAATCTACCCCCTTCTATTCGCGACGGAGCACTCCCCCGACCCGTCCGACTAAACCCGAAACGCGGCCCGGCCTTTCAGCTTTCTCCTCCCTCCCCCCCGCCGCCCTCAAGCTCCTCCGCTCTCTTTCGACCCCTTGCCGAGCTTACGATGCAGGCGCCGAACCTTGAACAGATCGAGAGCCATCTGAAACGGGCTGAACAGCCCCAGGCGGCTGTCACCCGCCTCGTGCCATTCAACGGGAACCTCAACAATCGAATAGCCCAGGCGGCGGGCGAGATAGAGCACCTCAACATCAAAGGCCCAGCCCTCCAGGCGCTGGAGAGCCAGCACCTCACGCGCCGCCTTCGAGCGGAACATCTTGAAGCCGCATTGGGTGTCGTGGATGCCCTTGAGCACCAGGACATGGACCAGGGTCCTCCAACCCCAGGCCATGAGCTTGCGCGGCCAGCTCCGCCGGACCTGCTTCTCTCCATCGAAGCGCCTGCTTCCAATCGCCACATCGGCGCCGCCATCCAGCGCGTCCAGAAGCGCCAGGGCCTCCTCGATAGGAGTTGACAGATCGACATCGCTGAAGAGAACCGTGTCGAGCTCGGCCTCCAGCATGCCCCGCTTGACGGTCTCTCCCTTGCCCCGGTTGACCTCGTTGCGAAGATAGCGAACATCAGCAAACTCCCGCACCACCGCCTCGGTGTCATCCGCCGAGCCATCATCGACAACGATCAGCTCGTAGCGGCCAAGCTTCTCCCTGCAGAAACGGGAGACCCGGGCAAGCGTATCCGGCAGACGTTCCGCCTCGTTGTAAGAGGGAAATACTATCGAGAGCTCTCGCACGAATGCTTCCTTTCCGATTTGCTGTCCAGCCGGCATGGGCCCTCAGGCCCGGGGGAATCATAACCGCAGACGCGACGGAACACAGGCAGAGAACCGCGCCTATTAAGAGACGATGGCGGCGGGTCTCTTTATTCAATCTTCCGGCAAAGAACGCCGCCGGGACTTGATGTCCGAACGCCTCTTTTTGTGCTTCAGCCGACGTTCGTTCGAGGCCCTCGTCTTCCGGGTAGGCACTCGGCGCCGCGGCCGCTTCGCGGCCTTCTTGAGCAACTCTCCCAGCCTCTCGATACAGTCCTCGATGTTGCGCCCCTGGCTGCGGAAACGGGAAGACACCACGATGAACTCCCCCTCGCGATTGAGACGCCTGGGATAAAGGGCGGCCAGCCGGGCACGCGTCGGCGGAGCGATCCAGGCCGCGCTCTCAAGGTGAAAGCGTACTTCCACCCGGGTCGCAACCTTGTTGACATTCTGCCCGCCCGGACCGCTTGAGCGCGAAAAGCTGATCTGCAATTCTTCGCGGGGAATCTTCATGCGCTCAATCAAGCTGTGGATAGATGTTGCCGCGAACGATGGTGTGGCTGACCCGTCCGGGAAACGTGACTCCCTCGAAAGGGGACCAGCCGGCGCGGCTCTTGATTCCAGAGCGGCGCACCGTAAAGCTCTCTTTCTTCAGAACCGTCAGCGACCCGACGAAGCCCGGCTCAACCCGCCCGTAACGATGAGGGAGGTATCGGCCCAGAAAACGTCCCGGCACCTCGCAACAGGCGCGCTGGATCGTCTGCAGATCGAAGCCCTCCTCGAGCAGCCAGAAGAGGAAGGCGCCAAATGTGTCAAGCTGGGTCACGCCCGAGATGCCGCGGTCTTTTTCTTCCAGGGTGTGCGGGGCGTGGTCGGTGGCGAGGCACTCGATGTCTCCTGAGCGCAGGCCTTCGATCAGGGCGATCCGGTCGAGCCGGGTGCGGATGGGCGGATTGCACTGCAGGTAGGAAGGGGTCGAGAAGGCCTGGGCGTTATCCTGGTCGTAGTAGAGGTGGTGCGGAGTAACCTCGGTCGTGACGCGAAGCCCCCGCTTCCTGGCATCGCAAATCAGCTCGAGGCCTGCCGCGGTCGTGAGGTGACAGATATGAGGCCTGATCCCGTAGTCTTCGCCCATCCTGAGGATCAGCTCGATCGCCTTCACCTCCGCCTCTGGCGGGCGGCTCAGGGCATGCGTTTCGGCGTCTTTATTGTCTTCAAGAATGATGGGGTCTTCTGCATGAAAAGCGACGAACTGGCCCTGGTACCTCGACAGCGTCTCCCTGAGCACCTCCTCGTTCCTGAAGAAAAGGTGGCCGATGCTCGGGCCCATGTAAGTTTTATAGGGGACCTCGAAAGAGAGCGGCCCGGTTCCCGGCCCAACGCCCGCGTAGAGCAGGATATCCACCATGCTGCCTGCGGTCAGGCCCTTCTTCTTCCGGTAGCTTTCATCGTCGACCGGCGCCTCGGGATTGTTGGGCATGTCAACAATCGCCACGACGCCTCCGTTGACCGCCGCCTCGCCCGCTGTCTGAAAGGATTCCTTGTAGAGCTCCTCGCCGGAGGGGTCTTCCCGCGCATGCACATGCTGGTCGATGATGCCGGCCAGGATGATGTGTTCATCGTCGAGTACAAGGTCTCCCGTCCCGCGCGGCTCGCCGGTCTCGACGATCAGCCCTGTTGAGACGTCGATCTCCACCCGCCCACGCACCAGCTCCCCCCCGCCATCTGCTGGAACCAGGTTCCCCTCTACGATCATTAGATTGCTGGACTTGGTAATCATGCAAACTCCGCTCCTTGTCGGACCCGGAGCCTAACAGGGTCCCCGGCTGAAGTCCACATGTCCAGGCCGGGGGCGGGATAAACGGTTTGCAGTCTTTGAAGCTCTAGCTATATTACCGTTTGCCGCAAGAGCGATGGACACACCGCTTTACCGTCCAAAACGCTCCGGCCCGACCAACGATGGCGGGTGCAGCGGATCACGCCGCAAGGATTGCGGATAGCGGCAGGGGCAGCCCTGCCGGCCAGCCTTGCCCTCGCGTGATGCTTTCTCTCGAACAAACAACCCCCCAGGAAAGGATTCCCGTGAACACCGAACCGGAAATCGACAAAGAAGAAGAACCTTCGCCCGTCGATGAAGAAGAAATCGAGAACGAAGCCGCAGCTGAAGATGAAGGCGGCGAACCTGCAGCCGATGACGGCGCTGAAGAGGCGGCCGGCCAGGAGGACTCGAACGATGACGGCGACAAGGACGCCGATGCCGAAGAAGTCAGCGTAGCGGAAGCCGATGATGACGACGACTCGCTGGGCGCCACCTGCACGATCGAAGACGCCGGGCCCTGCAAGAAGGTGGTGAAGGCGACCGTTCCGGTGGAAAAAGTCAAAAAGATCCTCGCCCACAATTACGAAGAGCTCTCTTCGACGGTACGGCTGCCAGGCTTCCGGCGCGGGCGCGTACCGCGCCGGCTCCTTGAAAAGCGGTTTGGTGAAGATCTCGAAAAGGATGTCAAGGAGAGTCTCCTTGCCGAATCTTTCGACGAGCTGCTCGAAGACAAGGACCTGAAGGTGCTTGGAAACCCGAGCTTCGACAAGATCGAGTTCAGTCCCGAGAGCGACTTCACCTACGAGGCGGAGCTCCAGGTCTACCCCGAATTTGAGCTGCCCGAATACAAGGGCATCGAGGCAGAGAGTGTCACCACGGAGGTCGAAGAGGGGCGCTTTGATGAAGAGCTCGAGAAGCTTCTCAAAAGCCGCGCGGAGATGGTTGAGGTAGAGCCTTCCAAGGCCGGGGGAGATGACCAGTTCATTGGCAGCTATGAGCTCATCGAAGAAGACCGGGTGCTGAAGAGCGTTGACCAGGCCGGGTTCGTACCTGCCAGCGGCAACCTCGAAGCTTTCGCGATCGAAGAGCTCGAGAAGGTCGTGGAGGACTGGGACCGCTCAAAGGCCGGCACCAACGATGGCGCCCCGCTTGAGATAGAGGTCACCGTTCCCGCGCATTACCCCGACGAGGTTCTTCGAGGCCGGGAGGTGCTCTTGCGCTTTGTGCTCGAGAAAACCCAGACCGCCGAGCTGCCCGAGCTCGACGACGACTTCGCCAAGAGCCTGGGCGCCGAAAGCGCCGAAGACATCAAGGCGAAGATCGAAGAGCAGCTCCAGGGAGAGGTCGAAAGGAAAGACCAGCAGGAGCTTGAGAAGAAGATTGTCGAGACGCTTGTCGACGGACTCGACCTTGAGCTGCCCGAGGACCTGATCGACCGCCAGAGAAAGGCCGCCGAAGAACGGGTCGCCCAGGAGCTGGCCGCGGAAGAAAAGACCGAAGAAGAAATCAGCGAGGAGAGAGCGAAGGCGGGCGAGGCGGCCGCTGAAGATCTTGCCGGCGAACTGAAAGAATTCTTCCTGCTGGAGAAAATCGGCGAAAAAGAAAAAATCTTCGCCACCGAGGACGAGGTCGCCAACCGGATCCAGATGATGTCCATGGTCTACGGGGTCCCCCCGGCCGCCATGATGGGGCAGCTCCAGGAAAGCGGGAAGATCGATGAGATTCGCCAAACCCTGCGAAATGAGAAGGTTCGTAGCTTTCTGAGAGAAAAAGCGAGCATTATCGGAGACTCCCCGCAAAACAATGGGGATACGGAGGACTCAAAAGCCGATGAAGGAGTTGAGCAGGACTGAAGAAGCCCGGAGCCCTGGCGGCCCGGGAATTTTAAGACCGGTGCCGGATTCTGCCCGATTTTGCTGAGGCAGGATGGGATAACATGCTCAACAATAGAAAAAGACCGAAGTGAAGCAGGAGTTCTGAAAATGCAAGCCAACTTGGTTCCAATCGTTGTCGAAAAGACAGGGCGCGGAGAGCGGTCGTACGACATCTTCTCCCGGCTCCTGAAAGACCGGATCATCTTCATCGGGCCGTCCATCGACGATTATTCTTCGTCCCTCATCATCGCCCAGATCCTCTTCCTGATGAGCGACAATAAAAACCAGGACATCAACATCTACATCAACTCCCCCGGCGGATCGGTCACCGCCGGGATGGCCATCTACGACACCATGCAGTTCGTTCCCTGCGACATCGCCACCTATTGTCTCGGACAAGCATCGAGCATGGGCGCGGTATTGCTGGCCGCGGG
>DCKY01000081.1 GCA_002320775.1 Planctomycetes bacterium UBA1662 | reverse complement strand
CTGGTCAGCGACTCCATCGAGGCCTGTGGTCTTGCCGATGGGCGCCACCAGTTTGCAGGGGTTGATGTTTACCTGGAAGAGGGGGTTGTCCGGCAGAAAAACGGTACTCTGGCCGGCAGTGCCCTGACGCTGGAGAGGGCTCTTGAGGTCCAGGTGAAGCAGGCTGGGGAGCCGCTGGAGAAGGCGGTTCGCTACTGCACACTGAACCCGGCGAAGGCGGCTGGCATCTCCCGCCGAGCCGGAGTCATCGCCGTGGGAAGGAGAGCCGACCTCGTCCTTCTCGACTCCAAGTTCCGAGTAAAAGCAACCTGGCTCAAGGGGGAGCTTTTACACGTCAGAGGTCGTTTGCCAGTATAGGTTTATAGAGGCGTGTCGACAGGGACAGATTTCCGGGAGCGTGGTAAGCTTGATGGTACGCGCCCAGTTGGCGCTGTCTGGAGGTCTCCACGAATGCGCAAACACATAGGTCTGTTTCTTATCATCCTGGCCCTGCTGCCTGGATGCGATCGATCTTCTATACCCCTGCCTCGGCTGGTGATCAACGAGGTGATGGCTCGAAATGAGTCTTTTGTGGATTTCGAGACCAACGGTCTGCCTCTGGACTGGGTGGAAATCTACAATCCCAACGACAAGGCTCTGCGCCTGGAGGGGTATACCCTTTCGGATAATATCGAGCGGTCCGGCAAGTACCGGTTTCCTCCGAACCTGACCCTTGAGCCCGGTGGATTCGTACTGGTCACGCTCGTGGGAGGCAATGAGCTGGCTGCCGCCCAGGCCGCCAGGGAAGAGCAGGGGAGCGTAGAGGTCGTTCTCACCGCGTTGCACGCCGATTTTGGTCTCAATGCAGCGAGGGATTCCATCTTCCTGTTCGCCAACGGCCGCCAGATTGACCGTGTCGGTGTCCGAAATCTCTCCGCTGATTCCAGCGTGGGACGTTTTCCCGATGGAGCCGATTCGATTGCTACCTCCTTCGCTCCGACTCCAGGGTTTAGCAACAATCCCCACGGCGCTCTCCAGCCGCGTTTCGCCGCCGGAGGTCAGCCACAGCCGAGTCTTTGCAGTGCTTCGGATGAGCCGGTTCGTGTGCGGTTTACCATCCTCACCGATCCCGGTATTCCGCTGCCGGATGTGCGCATGGAATTCATCGGACGGCCGGGTTGTGATGCGGCAGACCAGGATCCCGAAATCTGCCGGGCTCTCTTCGATGAGCCGGGAGCGGCCGTGAACACCGCCGCGGTGGAGATCATCCCGGGCGGCGAGCTTGAATGCCAGGGGGCCCTGGTTCCCGGGCAGGGCGAAGCCAATCCTCAATGCCCCCAGGAGACGGTCGATGGGAGCTACGGCAACCAGGCTGTTCGCGTTCTGACCTACGAGGCGCTGCTCCCCTCGGCCGATGAGATGGGAGAGGTGGAGACCATCCTGTGGAACCTGACAATAACCGATGAGCTCGGGGAGCTGAGCCTGTGCCGCTGCTTCTCCTTTGGCGGCGGCTGCGTCACCCTGGTGATCAATGAGTACCAGGCGCGGAACATCGATACGTTGAAGTTTGTCTGCGAGACCTGCGAGGACAACCAGGCGGTGCGGACGCCGGACTGGATCGAGATTTACAATTACGGCTCCGAGCCGATTGACATCACCGAGTTTGGCCTGGTCGGGCGGAATGCCGCGAGGGACAACAATCTCGCGACCTGGATGTTCGGCCGAGACACCGATGGAGAGCCCGACCCGGGCTACCTGCTGATGCAGCCGGGAGAGTGTCGACTGGTCCTGGCCGATGGAGATGGCGGAGATGTGAGACGGGTTTACAGGATGCTGGTACCGGATGAGACCGGCAACCTGGCGCCTGATCTGACGCGGAAATTCTATTCAACCCGTTTCGCGCTGAACCCGAACCGCAGGAGCGGGGCGGATGAGTTCGCCCTGACTGCCGCAGTGGGAGGCTTTCATGCGGTGATTGACCGGGCAGTGTTGGATTTCAGCGCTTACGCGGCCGCCCATCCCGAGATGGATCTGGCCAACGACGATTTTTTTCTGCGTGATCTTTCGGCGGCAAGGTTCCCGGCTGAAGACTTCCCTGCTGCCGAGACGCTCCAGGAACGATACGCCCCCGAGGCCTTGAGCCCCGGACGTGTGACCGATTGTCCTTCGCCGCCAGCGGCGTTCGATGATCTCGGCGCCTGCGTCAATCGCCTTGCCTGCGATAAGCCGCCTCGCTTTATTGAGGAGGTGGCCGTCCGTCCGGGAGTTGCGGCTTCGGCGGCTGCCGGGAGACGGTGTCCGCGGGTGGATGAGCCCGCGGAGGTGGTGACCTTTGTCGCGATCGACGTGACGAGCTCGGCTGCGCGAGAGTCGCAGGGCGAGGAGGCCTTTACCGTCGTGTTGAATTATCTTCACGAAGATGGATCCTCGGGCACATTAGATGAGAATTCGGGCTTGATGATTCAGCCGGCCGAGGACCGCCTGGAAGACACGCCGCCGGGCATGATGCTCTGGGAGGTGGCGGCCATCATCCCGCCGCAGCCTGCCGGGGTGGTCAGCTTCAGCCTGACGGTTACCGACCAGCGCCAGGGGCTCATCGTACTTTTTGATGAAGAGAACGCACCGCGGGAAGACCCCGAAGGGGCGCCGCAGATTTCCTTCAGCTATCTCTCCGGCGGGTTCCCCGGTGCACCCCTCAGGATCAGCGAGATCCTGCCTGACAACGAGAGCATCGAGCTTCCCGGGTTTGCCGGCTTTCCCGCCGACAGGTCGCCAAATTACATAGAGCTTCATCTCCCGCAGGACTCCGCGGCAGAACTCTACGACCTCTCGGGTCATTACCTGGCTGTCGAGCCGGAGCCCGGAGATCCTGTTGGCAGGGCACGGGCTTTTGCGCTGCCGGATGGGGTCGCTCCGGTGGCCCGGGGCGGCTACCTCCTGCTGGCCCTGGGGCTGGTTCCCGACGGAGGACTCCCCGTTCCCACGGTCGGACTCGATGGGTTCGAGCTCGACTCCTGCGCGAGCACGCTCTACCTGGTAGGGCCTGATGAGCTGGGTAATTGCGTCGTTGACAGGATCTCCTGGAATTGTCCCGCCGATTTCCAGGGCGGCGAGATCACCGAAGACCTGGCCTACGGCATTCCCTGCGAAGCGATCGGTGAGAGCATGTTGGTCAGCCCGACACCGGGCTCCGACAATGGTCTCGAGCCGCTCTTCTTCTCGGCATTTCATACCGAGGCCGGCAGCGATGATCCTAATCCTTGCGTTGCGCCAGGATCTTTTCCTGTCCTGGCAGCCATCTTCTTTCTCGATGAGGCCCTGGTGGCGGCTCTGGGGGAGGATGCGGTCACCGGCGCGGAATTCGACATCACCGGCGCCATGGCGCTGGGATCTTCCAGCAGGGTTCTCCTCGGTGAGACCTTCACCGCGCCGCCGGGCTATAGCGCGGTACGTGTCAGCCAGCCACTGCTTCTGAATGGGGGGGCGGGTGTTACCCGGGTCGAGTATTCGGTCTCGCTCCAGGATGTCTGCGGCAATGTCGTATCATCCTGCGCGGCGGAAGACCGCTGCTTCAGCCTGGGAGTTGGCGCGGCTGAGCTGCCGGCGATTTCCATCAACGAGGCAAACAGGAGCTATCCTCTGCCCGGCAGCGGCGGGGAGGCGCGGCCCTGGCTGGAGCTCTACAATGACTCGGCAGCGAACATCGATCTTGGCGGTATGTTTCTTTCGGCTGACCCGAGCGACCCTCGGGCGGTTCCGCTTCCGGCTGGAACGACTCTCTCCGCTGGCGGCTCACTGGTCGTGCTGACCGATGGAGGGGCCCCGCTCGAGGGCTCCGAGGCGCCGGCTCACCTGGTTGTCGAGCTTGAGTGGATAACCCGAAGACTCTTCTGCCTCGACCCGAACTCTCCCTGCGATGACCCCAATGGAGCGGACGTGATCAGGTCAACCTGCGGGTTTGACCCTGAACGTCCGGGGGACTCCGCTCTGCCGGTGCGAATCTATCTTGTCGACAAGGTGGAGCGCGGTTCGTGCCTGGTCGATGTGTTTGGTTTTCAGTTCCCCAATCCGGACTGTTCAGATGGGACCAGCCTCGGACGCTTCCCCGATGGGGGAGGAGATATTATCGTCCTGGCGGCGCCCACTCCCGGGGCCGGCGCGGAGCCGGTTACCTTCATTCGCGGCGATGCGGATGCCAACGGAGAGGTGAACATGACCGATGGGACGCTGATTCTGAGCGTCAGCCAGGAAGATCCTCCCTCGTGTATGGATCGCTACGATGCGAATGACGATGGGGAGGTGAACTTCATCAACGATGGAATCTACCTGATGAATTTTCTCAACTCCGGCGGTCCACCACCGCCTCCTCCCTACCCGGAGGAGGGTGAAGATCCTACTGCCGATGATCTCCCATGTACGAGATGACAAGGGGACAGAGCTCAGAAGTCGGTTTTTCGGAACCTCTGTCCGGCGTTATCGCCCCTTCGAGCACGGTATTTCCCTGTTCCACGGATAACTGGAACGATACACGACATCGGATGCCGATATCTAACCTATGAGAAATATAGCTATGAAGCCTGTTTACAACTGTTTGGTCGGAAGAATGAGTGTCGCCGCCACGCTGCTCTTTACCATAGCCTTCGCGCCGATGGGGCTGGCTCTTTCCCAGGATGCAGTTCCAGAAGCCGGTGTCCAGGAGCAGCTCGAGAAGCTCAGCGAGGAGGTCGATGACCTCAAGGCGAAGCTCAAGAAGCTCAAGGACGACAAGTCCGCTGACAGCCTGGTTACCCTTGGAGGAGGGGAGCTGAGACTGGGCGGGAAGGTGGAGCTCAATTTTCTCGATTCGCAGAATGATGATCACCTCAGCGATGAGCTGGGAAGCAATTTCGTTCCGGAACACCTGGATCCCCACCTGGAGCTCCAGCGTCTTCGACTCGCTCCGGTCTTCGCGCTCAACCGCTGGATCAAGGTGCAGTCGCAGCTTGATTTCCAGGTCGATGGCGACACGCTTCTCAAGGAGATGGCTGTTCGCCATGATATCCAGCCGAATTGGTGGCTGCGATCGAGGTTCCAGCTCGGGCTGGATGACCGGTTTATTCGTCCGGCTCGCAGGACCAAGACCTATCCACTCATCGGCAACGCCTTCTGGCGAGATGAATCACTGGCCGCGGTGTGGCAGTTGATCTTCGGACACAGGAAGGGAACGGCCGCCGGTGTCGAGCGATTTGAAAAGAACAGTGAAGGCGGCGGCTCCTCAGACGGGGGGGCTTTCACAGAGGGTTTCGCGGAGGATGCCGGGGGCGACGGAGGCTTCGCCGCTGATGTGCGGGGTCCCTTTGACTTCTCCAATAATTGGGGAGCCTTCAGAGCATCCCTCTCCCTGGGCCAGGGCTACCAGCTGGGCAATAAAGAGGTAGCCTTTGACGCGGCCCGCTTCAATGACATCATCCAGGATGATCGTGAGCTTGAGGATGATCTCGCCTTCGGTGAGCTGGGGATCGGCCTGGGCTGGGAGCGCGACTTTGAGAGGCTCGGGGATGTGGCCGTCTCGGCCTTTTACTTTACGGATCAGCTTGCCGATGGCTCGATCGCTTTCCTGACCGGCGACCTGATGACCAATCGTTTTCCCGACAATTCCGTCGAGTCCGGCTATGGAGATTCTACGTCTGACGGATCGAGCCGGTACGGGGTTGGATTCGATTACTTTCTCTCGGCCGAAGACATCTTCCCGCACAGGAAGAAGAGCCTGCGTAAGCAGGATGGCCTGCGGCTGGCCTTCCAGTTCATCTCGGCTGAAGATGGCGAACTGGACCGTGATGGCTGGTATACCCAGGCCTCTTATCGCTTTTCTTTCGGCAAGCTGCTGGGCAACCGCTATTTCCGCAGTGTTGAGCCCCTGGTTCGTTACGGCGTTCTCAATGTTGACGCCCCGGGATCAGGAGGGATGTCTTTCAAGGATCCAGGCCTGCCGGGTACCTGGGATCGCCAGGCTCTGACGCTGGGCGCCATCGTGGAGGTGACCGGTGATATTTTCATGAAGTTCGAATACGTTATGAACTCTGAAGATGGCGGCGGGGTCGAGGTCGATAATGACGAGTTGCTCCTCCAGTTGCTGCTGACGTTCTGAGCGGGAACCCCTCCTGGTCCTACAGAGCCTCTTGCGGTCAGCGATGGTTGACACACCACGATCACGCCTCTATCATCGGGTTGCGTGTAATGCTTTGATCTTCAGGGCTTTACTCAATTCGAACGGCAGTCTTTATTCGCTGGTGGAAGTGGCGGCGAGATAAATTCTCCGGCAGGGACTTCGGGGCAAAGAATTTAGCGAAAGTGGGTTCTTCCGTGCTTCAGGGCAGAAGCGATAACGGGCGGATCGTTGACGGAAAGCTTCAGGGGCTCAGCCCGAATTTCATTCATCGATCCGAGCAGAAATACGAGCTCACCGCGGCGGAGACGGCCGTGCTCGAGGGCGCGATCCGGGAGAGCCTTCCGGTTTATGAGTTCAATCCCGGCTACCCCTACACTCATATTACGACGGTGTACTACGACACCCCCGGGCTCAGGCTCTACGATCGGGCGAGCAGGAGCTACGACGACAATCTGAAGATCCGGGTGAAGGAGTACTATTACAAGGACCGCTGCGAAAAGGAGCTGGTGTCTCCCTATTGTTTCATTGAGCTGAAGCGCCGCCGAGATGGGATGGTCTCCAAGCAGCGCCTGAGAATCGGCAAGGAACATCTCCAGGCTTTCTTTCGGGGAGAAGACCTCCGCGAGAAGCTCAGGCCGGAGCTGGCGGAAGACACCGGCAAGGGAGATGAACTGCGGAAGAGCTTTGACAGGGCCTATGACGCCTTGCGGTCGGAGCTCTCGAGGATAGAGGTGAGCCCCGTTTCGGTAATCAACTATCGACGCAGGGTCTACCAGAGAGATGAGCAGGACCTGCGTGTGACCTTTGATGATCTGATAACAGTTTACTCTCCGCCTGTCGAGCTCTACGGGAAGCGGGCCTCCCTGGCGGCCTCGAATCTTGGCGCGCAGGTGGGACGGGCGGCGAAATTGATCGTGGAAATTAAGTGTAGAAAATTGTCTTCAGGTTCTTATCCGGGCTGGCTTGAAGTTATACTATGTCCTCTCAGACCCAGGTCGCTCTCTAAGTTTACTACGAGCGTCAACTTCATATTAAACAAGGGCCGGAAAGGCCGGCGGTTTTCTTCGGCCGATGGAGAAGCCGGAGTCGCCGCCAGGATCGACGGTCCAGTGGATAATTGAGCTATGTCCGATACTGATTCAGATAAACCTGCGGAGGGTACTCCAGCGGAAATGGAGCCTGTTTTCATCGATTTCGAGGGAATTGACGGGAGTGGAAAGACGACCCTTTCCAATCGTATCTCGCAATACCTTATTGATAGCGGGATTCCCGTACATCACGCCAGGGACAAGGGGGTGTTTCGCTCCGAAATATCCAAGGCGATTCGTAACCTGACGAGAGATCCGCGTTTTCTGCGCATGTCCGATGTCACCGAGTTCCTGCTCTATGTCGCCAGGGATACGCAGATGATTGACGAGTACATTCGTCCCAAGCTGCTGCCCGGGAATCTAGTGTTCTGTGATCGCTACCTCTACAGTGCCATCACCCACTCGCATCACGCTCGCGGGCTGGCGCGTGAAGGTGTCGACAAGGTTCTTGAGCTCGCAGCACGGGATCTCTGGCCGGACCTGGTCATCTATTGTGATGTCGATCCGCTCACCTCTCGCCTGCGGAAGAAAATCCAGAAGGTTCGAGACAATAAGAAGGCGGGTGATTTTGGCCGTAAGGGACTCATGGGAATCGGTTTCCGCGAGGATATGCGAGATGGCTTCTTCAAGCTGGCGGAAGAAGATCCCGATCGCTGGCTGGTGATCGACAATGCGAATTCCACCATCGAGGAGTCGTTGCAGCGAATTATCAATCGCATCAGGGAGGTGCTTGTACAGAAGGGCTATCCCGAGATACCCGACCCCTGCTGGGCGGAGCTCAGCTCCGAGGAGAAACCCCTTGGGGAGTTTGCATCCGCCGCGTTGGAGCTCTGCGATAGCGAGGGGGAGGAGGAGCGAAGAACGGCCCTGACCGAGCTCTTCTATTCAGAGCTCGACAGGGTCAGTGAAGATGCGCCGGGATTTACCGCGCTCTTCAGCTCCGGCCTTGATACTCCCGAGGCTCACGCCCTGCGTGAGAAGGTCAAGGATCGCGAGCCGGGCGTGGTGGCGAAGGGGCTTGGCGGCCTGCGCTCCGAGGAGGCGATGGATCTTCGCGAAGAGCTCAAGGGGGAGGTTCCGGTCTATGTCGCCGGCAGCCTCTCGGGGATGGGAAAGAACCCGCGGGCCTGTCAGCTTCGTCTCGAACTGGCGGATGTGGTCCCCGGGAAGATTGCCCTGGCCGTTCGCGGCAGCGATTCCGAGCACGCCTGGGAAGTTCGCGACAAGGTCCGAGATACGGCGGCTGCCGAGGTATTGATGAGCGTGAGAGGAATGGATACCGAGCGCGCCTGGGAGCTTCGCAAGGAGATGGACAAAGAAAAGTATGCGCGGGAGCTGCTCGAGAGCCTTGGGAGCATAGATACCGAGGAGGCCTGGGAGTTGCGTGACCGTCTTTCAGATGAATACCTCCCCTGGGTTTTGCTCAGCCTGCGCGGACTGAAATCGGACCGAGCCTGGGAGCTTCGCCAGGAGCATGTTTGCCGGGCTCCGAAGATTATCATCAAGACAATCGGCTGCAGTGACGATCCCAGGGCCTGGGAAATTCGAGAGGCTTCCAAGCCCTACGCCAAGGAAGTGCTGGATTCACTGAGTGGGCTTGATTCCGGAGCCGCCTGGCGTCTTCGCCTGGAGCTGAAGGATAAATGGCCCAATACGGCGGTTTCGAGCATCGGTGCCGCGGCCCAGTCCGAGCGGGACTGGACCTTCAGGTGGGACATGCTGAGGGAGCACCCCGGGAACCTTCTCCTCGCCAAGCATCTTGTAAAGGCTCATCGAAAGAGCCTGGTGAGGCGGGCGAAGGAGGCTGCGAGGAAAGAGTCGGGGGCCGTCTGATCCGAGGTTTTCTTTTTCCCCAGCGCCCGGCGGCGCACCGACTGTCGGAGACTACTCCTGGCAGTCCTCTGCGCAGTGATCGCCATGGTGATGGTGGGAATCTTCCGTTTCGGCTTCGCCCCGGTTAACCCTGTGGCTTTCAAGATCCTCTTCAAAGAGCCAGCCATAGGTCTCCTCCCAGGCTGAGATCGTCGGCACGAAGGGGATGCCGTCAGGGTTTTCTTCGAGCAGCTCGATAGAGTCCTGGATGCTGGCATTTCTGCCGTCAAAGACCCCTGCGAAGATCTCGCGCAGGCTCTCGAGAAATTCGTAATCTCCAAGGCGGGCACTAGCGGCCACAGCGTCTTCGACCGCCCGCTCACCCGGTTCCCTGGTCTGCTCTCGAACAACTCGTGTTCTGAGGAATTCTTTGACGTCTTCGATATAACCTTGCTCGTCAAGGACTCCGCAATCTCCGAGAAGGCGGTAGGTCAGCCTGCGCAGGTCGGTGCCGGGTTCCTCATCAATCCATTCCATCAGGGCCTCGATTGCCGGAACCCCTATTCGCAGGAGGGCTATTCCTGCCGCGTGGGACAAGCTCTCTTCTTCCTCCATCGCGAAGCTTCTCAGGAGAGTATGGATGGCCGCTTGGGAGCGGGCCTCGGCAAGGACGGCCACGATCCAGAGGACCGCCTGGTCTTCGCCGCAGCCTTCTTCGACAACGGTCTCGATGGTGTCGGCAAGCCGGCCCTGGAACTCGCCATCTTCGAGGCATCGATCGACCAGCGAGCGGACCGCGCCCATGATCTCCTGCCGGTCCTCGGCCAGGAGCGAGAGCAGTTCAGGCTCATCCACAAGGTCCTTGAAGGCCGGAGGATCCAGGATTTCATCGAACTCGGAATCAGACATGGGATTGTTCGCGGACGGTGAAGGACTCAGCGCGAGTCGTCCTGATCCTCGAGGTCTTCAAGTTCGGAATCGATATCGTCGGGTACGCCGCCTTCTTCAGGCTCCTCCGCGGGCTCCTCTTCCGTTTCGCCGCTGCCGCTGCTTACGCTGGTCTGGGCCCGGATGGATTCGATATAGGCGATGGCGTCTTTTTGAATGGCGTTGTCGCCGTAGAGCCTGGCGCCCTCGGCAATCCGGATAGCTTTCTGCGGCTCTCCCTCGCTCGCGAGGTCCTTGATCTTCAACTCGTCGCTCTCCCACTGTTCGATCATAGCTTTTTCCGCCTTGAAGTAGAGCTCGTCGATCTCGGTTTCCTTGGAGGCCTTGTACTCAATCTCGGCATCACGGATCTTGTCCATGGCCGGGGCCCAGAGGCCTTGTTCGTAGAGCTTGTTGAAGGAGGTGACAAAACTGTCGAAGTTCCCTTCCCGGCCCAACTCGACTTCTTTGCGGGCAGCTCTCTCCTCTTCCGCCCTGACGTGGACCTTCGCGTAGAGTACCGCAAGGAGGACAGCTCCGGGCTGATTGAAGAAGCTGGTTTCAAGTTGGCCCTCTAATGCTCCTTCGATCACCGACGGGCTGAGGCCCGAATTGAACCGATTGGTCTGCTTGGCGAGGTAGTCCTCGACTGATTTTCTCTGGGTTTCGTATTTCGTACTCCAGGCCGCCTTGATCTCTCTCAGCTGCTTTGCGGCGGTCCGCTCATTTCTTTCCTGGACCAACCTGACCTGGTTCTTACTCGATTTTTGAGACGTAAAGATAACCAGGATCGCGAGAATCATGCCCAATCCTCCGCCGGCCATCATGAAGGGTTTGCTTTTCTTTCTTACTACGGAGTAACCCATCTGCTCATCTTCCTCGAAGGTGTCCTCGAAGATGTCGCCTTCGTCACCGCGATCAATCAGTTTCCCGGAGAGACGGCTGCCTGGCGTTGAAGCGAATCGATCGGCGCTGGCGCCCGCCAACCCTTTTTTCGCTCCAGAGGATTTAGTCTTGCTGAAGGAAAATGATTTTTTTGAGTCGCCGCCTGTTCTGGAGGTAGCGGATTGATCGCCAGATTTTTTCTTGCTGAAGGATGGGGTTTTGCGGGCGGGCTTGGCGCCAATCTTTCCGGTCTTCTTTTCGGCTGACTTGTCCTTGGCGGCTCCGGTTTTTGAAGACCGCCTGAATCCTGAACTCCCCGGCGCCTTTTTTTTCTTCTTCTCGCCGTCGCTTTTCTCCGGAGGCCCCTCTTCGCCTGTTGGCGCGGTTTTGGGTCCATCCTCTATTCCGATACAGATTTTCAGACGACGCAAGAGCTCCGGGACGCTCTGGATGCGCTGCTCGGGATTCTTTCGCAAAAGCTCCTGGATGACCCTGCTCAGCTCTGCGCTTATTTTCGCTCCCCGGTCGACGGGGTCGGGAACGTCTTCGTTCAGGTGAGCCTTGAGAACTTCTTTTGAAGAGTCTCCGAAATAGGGCGTCGCGCCGGTGGCTATCTCGAACAGCGTACAGCCCAGCGAATAGAGGCTGGATCTGAAATCTCCGCCTTCACCGTTGATCTCTTCCGGAGAGGCGTGGTGAGGGAAGCTGGCGACGATTGGAAGACCAAGATCTGTCTCATCCGAGGGAGTCACGTCAATCTTACCGTTGGCCGCGATCAAGATGCGGCCGACATGCAGCACAGGCGCTCTGCTGCCTGTCTCTGATTCCGACTCCGATCCCATCACCTGGGCAAGCTGCCAGGCCATACGTACCAACTGCGGCCCTGGAAGCGACCCCTTGGTCTCGAGGTATTGATCCAGCCTGATCCCGGCATTTTCTGTCATTGTCGAACCGTTCCTGGGGATTTACGGGCAATCTTACAGAGGCCCGCGTGGGTGCCAACTCTAAGCTGAAGCCAAGGCGTCCTGGAGTCTTTTTCCGGAAAATTGACCCAATCCAGTCACCGGAAAACGCCTTTAAGCTCTATTTATGATACTACGACCTCTAGGATCACCGAAGTCATAAAAACGAGGCTGACAACGCCGTTGAGGGTAAAAAAGGCCAGATTGACCTTAGAGAGGTCTCCTGGCTTGACCAGGGATTGTTCATAAACCAGCAATCCGGCCACAAGGCCCACTCCAGACCAGTAATAGAGCCCGAATTCAGCTAGATAGCCGACCGCCCCAAGCAGGGTTATAGCAAGTAAATGGAAGAGTTTTGACAGTGCCAGGGCCCGTTCAGGCCCTACTTTTACCGGCAGGGAATGGAGGCCTTCCTCCTGATCGAAGCCGTGATCCTGGCAGGCGTAGATCACGTCGAATCCAGCAGTCCAGAAGGCTACCGCCAGTCCCAGCAGTACTGGCAGGAGAGTGATTTCAGCTTGTACGGCGACCCAGGCACCCACGGGGGAGAGGCCCAGGGCGACTCCCAGTACAAGGTGTGACAGCGAGGTGAATCTCTTGGTGTATGAATATCCAAGCAGGACCCCTAACGCGACAGGGCAGAGAGCGAGAGCGAGGGTGTTGATCCATGCGCAGCAGAGCCCGAAGAGACAGCAGGATCCGATGGTCGCGACAGCCATGAAAGAAGGAGAGAGATCTCCCGCGGGAACGGCCCGGGAACTTGTCCTGGGATTCCTGGCATCGATACGGGCATCGATGAGACGGTTGAAACTCATGGCCGCCGTACGCGCAAAGACACAGGCCGCGACGACCTTGCCGAGCAGAGGCCAGGCCGGGGAGCCCGTGCCAGCCATGAAGAAAGCTGACAGGGCGAAGGGAAGGGCGAAGATCGAATGCGAGAACTTGATTGATTCGAGAAAGAGCCCGACTCGTCCCTGCTCTAGGGATTTTTCGGTATCGCTTTCAGCCTGTTCCTTCATATCGCCTCATTCTCCCCAGCGATTGATCAACTGGTTATCAAGGTCAAGAGCGTCGAGAATTCGGGAGACGATAAAGTCGACACTATCATCCAGCGTCTCCGGCTTCTGGTAGAAGGCGGGTGAGGGAGGCAGGATGACGGCCCCCGCCTTTGACAACCTGAGAAGGTTCTCGAGGTGGAGGGTAGACAGGGGAGTCTCGCGGGGGACGATGACCAGGCGTCTCCTCTCTTTGAGGCAGACATCCGCCCCTCTATGGATCACGTTGATCGAGACTCCGCTTGCTATCGATCCGACGGTTCCCATCGATGCTGGAACGACAACCATTCCCTGGAAGCGAAAGGTTCCGCTGCAAAACGGAGCCGTAAAGTCTTTCTCGGGGATGAGCTCGAGCAGGTGGCGATTCGTCTCTCCCCAGGGGTCTGTGCCCGGCTCGGTCGGCAACTCGGTCTTGATGACCAGCCTGGCGGCGGAGCTCAGGGCGAGCAGAACAGGACGCTCGCTTTCCAGAAGATGCTGGACGAGCTTCTGGGCATAGACGATGCCGGAGGCTCCGGTGACGCCGACGATGACCGGGAGCTTGCCGTTATGGTTGTCAGTGGTTTCTTTTTCAGTCATGCGATTCGTTTTCGCCGGGGTTTTCCGTTCTTTCCGAAGCTTGCTTGTCATTGTCGGTTTTCATATTCCAGAGACGGGAGCGGTCAAAGGCGGCCGCTTCGTTTTCTCCGGACAGCAGGATGATTTCCGGGTCCGGCGCATCGAGGAAGGCTTCGGCTTCTTCAGTGCTCCCGGTCGCTGGGAGCCAGTCGAGCAGCCTTTCCAGCAGCAGAAGGAAATTTTCAAGGCTAGTACCTGTTTTATCCGCTTCAAGACACGAGTAATCAAACTCATCTTTGTTAATCTTCAGCGCCATGAGCGGGTTGGCTCCGTAGAGGGTGAGATGGAAGGATATTCCATTGAATCTTGGGTCCTGGAGCCTGTCGAGAAGCCCCGCCAGTTTATTACCGGGTTTGGTCATCGTCCCGTCGTCGGAGGATCCTGAGAGCAGGGAGGCGGAGAGGCTGCTTTCACCGGACTCCTCCTCCTCTTTCGCTGGAGGTGTCTCGGGCAGGAGGGCGTAGGCCTTGATGCCGGCCAGGTCGGCTTTCTCTATGTCCGTATTTTTTCCACCGGGGGAGGCCGCCGTGAGCTTTCCGGTTGAGAATTGAAGACCTGTTATCCGTTTTGGGCGCGGGAGGTTTTCAAGCTCGGCGGTTTCCGCGATGGAACTTGAGACGCCCATCCTGTCGAGGGCAGCGGCGAGTTGCTCAAGCCTGGGGCGGGTTTCGCCGCTGGCCAGTATGCCGCCACCGTAGCGGGCGCGGGCCATGGCATCGCTGCGGTGCATGCCGAGCTGCTTCTGCAGGGCCGCGGACAGGCTGTCGTGAGCAGCCGCTGAACCCGGTGCGAGCACGAGAGAGCATTTCTCAGCCGGCGCTCCGGAGTTGGGTAAGCTCTCCGGCTGTTCGCTGCGGAGTCCAAGGTGGAGGGCGACGATTCCCGCTGTCATCAGGCGATGATGAACGGAGCCGAAGCCTGTTCGCCGCAGAAGCTCCTCCAGCCTTTCGGGATCGGGGAAATCCATCACCGAGGCCGGCAGATAGGAGTAGGCCTCCGCTCCCTTGGAGCTTCTGGAGAAGATCCTCCCAATCCAGGGCAGCAGAGGCAGGAGGTAGAGGGCGAAGAGACTCCTGAGAAAGGCGCCGCGCGGCGGCGTGAACTCGAGCAGCGCGATTCGGCCGTCAGGCTTCAGCACTCTCCTGAGCTCTCTGAGTCCCGCCTCAAGATCGCAGAGGTTCCTGATCCCGAAGGCCACGGTGACCGCGTCAAAGGTCTCGTCCGCATAGGGTAGTTTCAGAGTGTCGGCAACCAGGAGAGAGCAGCGCTCCTCATTGCGCTCCAGGCGTTTGCGTTCGCCGATGGCGACCATTTCAGGGCAGAAGTCTGTTCCGATGACATACCCGCCTGATTCCTTGTCCACATATCCGCTGAGCTCGAGGGCGAGGTCTCCCGTTCCCGTACAGGCGTCTAGGATCTTGTCCTCTTTGCGGATCTCCAGCGCAAGGGCTGTTCGTTTTCTCCAGCTGCGGTCCCTGTTCAGGCTGAGCAGATGATTGAGGAAGTCGTAGCGCCTGGAGATTCCGGAAAACATGTTCCGGATCCGGTCTCGATCTCTCGATAAGTTGACTTCTGGAGGTTGTTTTGTTGAAGACTTGGGCATCGGGCTGCGTCATACTTAAACGCGGAGTGTGGGACTGCCGCTGTCCTTTGAGATTCGCGGCGGTATTCGCAGGAAGTCAAGTATCCTAACCCATGCGGAGGAAACATCCATGAGGCAGGGAGCGGCAAGACCTGTTGATCCAGGGCGGGACTTCCCGGTTTTTTTTCGTTGGGCGGCGTGGGGTGTCCTGGCCTGCTTTTCCCTCGGCGTATTCAATGGTCTCTTCGCTGCCGAGGTCAAGCCTGCAGCTGGAGCCGGCGAGGTGGTCAAGCTCGGCGGCGTGGAGTGGCTTGGAATCGAAGACGGGATCGAGAGTGTCCGCCAACGCTATCAGCCAGCGCTGGTATGGTACACGGGGAGCACTTCTTCTGATGGGCTGGGGCTGCTGAAGAGACTGGAGAAGTCGTCTTTTCGCCGCCTGTTTTCCAGATATGTTCTGATCCGGGTTACGCCGGATGACCTGGGCAAGAGGTATTCACCCCGGCCG
This sequence comes from Planctomycetes bacterium UBA1662, assembly GCA_002320775.1. Lineage (GTDB taxonomy): Bacteria > Planctomycetota > UBA8108 > UBA8108 > UBA8108 > UBA8108. Next base: position 7,802 of record DCKY01000081.1, on the reverse strand, counting down.
AATGGCCCGCGCCCGCGAAAGGCCGTCAAGAAGAAGGCGCCAGCCAGGCCGCCTGTGCTGAAACCTGCTGAAAAACAATCCACCGTGGGTGAGGAGTTGCGCCTTCCGGTTCGTGAGCCGGCCCTGGTCGTGCTTGATTTTCGTGAACGTCTTGTTGAACGCTATGACAACGAGCTGCCCGGAAGGGACACCCTGAGCTCGCGCCTGAAGAGGATTCTGAAGATCAGCGAGTACTACGCACGCCAGAGCCTACCCATCGAGAAGCTTCTGCTTGACTCAAAGGAGGCCCAGAAGCTTGGTAATCAACGTACGGCTGTCCTCAAGGTAAGAGCCCTCGAAGACCCCGGCCTTCGCAAGAAGATGGACCCGGTGCTTCAGTCCTGGGTCGCTACCATGATCAGGGACTATCGGCAGGCGGCGAGGAAGGCTCTCGACAAGGCGATCGCTCTTGAGAGGGAAGGGGACAAGCTCAAATCCGACAGCGCCCTGAAATATACCAAGGCGATTGATGCTTTCGAGAAGATCGCCAAGGACTACCCGTTTAAGGATATCGTGGTGGAGGCTAACAGGCACTCGGGCGAGATTCTCAGGAAGATGACTGGCTTCGGCAAGAAGCCCTTTTGAGATCAAGGTTGGAACTCCTCCCATGAATTCCAGGTCGTCAGGTCATGGGGAGAGTCCGCTTCCTTCAACAGAGTTCGGGAACCATCTTTCGCAGGGGCTGGATTCGAAGACCGCGCGGGAAATCGTGGGGATTATCCATAGCGAAGATCGAAAGGCGTGGGAGGCTATAGACTCCGAGCTCGAGACCATCGCGGCCGTGGTGGATGCGGTGACCGGGGCCTTCGAGCGCGGGCGGCGTCTCATCTATCTTGGGGCAGGCACCAGCGGGCGTCTCGGGGTTCTTGACGCATCTGAATGCCCGCCCACCTTTGGCGTAGATCCGGGCCTGGTCGAAGGCTTCATCGCAGGCGGAGATGGAGCTCTTCGAGAGGCTGTTGAGGGGGCCGAGGATTCTGTCGAGGGAGGAGCCTGTCTGGTCAGAGACGCCCTGGTTGAGGAGGGGGATGTCGTTTGTGGTATCTCTGCCAGCGGCAGAACTCCCTTTGTCGCAGGAGCGCTTGAGGAGGCCCGCGGCCGGGGGGCGGTGACGGTGCTTGTCGCCGCCGATGGAGGCCTTCGTGAGACAGCTGAGCGATCTCCCTGGGATCACCTGGTCATCCTCGATGCCGGACCCGAATGCGTAGCCGGCTCGACCAGGATGAAGGCCGGTACGGCGACAAAGATGGCGTTGAACATGATCACCACCGGGGCCATGGTTCGGTGGGGAAAGGTCTACGACAACCTCATGGTCGACCTGGTGGCCAGCAATACCAAGCTGATCGATCGGGCGAGAAGGATCGTCGAGCAGTTGGGTGAGGTTGATTCCAGTGAGGCTCTGAAGTTGCTTGAGCTGGCCGAAGGTGGGGTCAAGCTGGCTGTGTTGATGGCGAGGAAGGGTGTCGGGCCGGATCGGGCCAGGGCTCTCCTGGGGGTCCATAAGGGCCATCTGCGTCCGGCTCTTGAAGAAAACCTCGATTCCGAAAGTTCGTAAACCCAACTGGGATAATGGACTTGTGGTATTTCTTTCCGCCGCGTTGGACGCTTTGGTTGGCTCGTGCTATCCTGATGCATTGAAACGTACTTTGCTCCTTAACCAGCTTTCTGGAGAGGATTTCACAATGCCTGTCTATGAGACGCTTACGGCAGAGGCCTTTACCCCGAATTGGAAGGGTGAGATTGCGGTCAGGGTGAATGACATTCTGCGCCGCCGCAAAGATCAGTTCAGTGACAGGCTGGAGGAGATTTCGCGTTTTATCGAGAGGGGTCTTGGAAAGGCCCTTCCTTCCGAGAGCCTGAAGAGCTCGATCAAGAGCCTGGTCGGGTCCTTGAGGAAACGCCAGGGGGAGATTGACGCGGGTGGGGATCCGGTCCTTACCGAGCTCGATGTGTTTTTCGAGCAGATTGTCCGCTGTCGGAATGACAACCAGATTGAGCAGTATTCGACCTACCTCTTCAAGGTCGAGATGGATCTGAAAATCTGAGCACGTGAGCGCGATTGTCTTGAGACGATTGTGTTGAGGCATCGGCCTTCCCTGCGGATGCCGTTCCCGGTTTGCGCGCGGGAAAAAGACCGGGGCGGAGACAGGGAAGAGAAGACAAGAGAAGAATGCGCGGATCTGCCGGGTGGATTTCGCATTGCCACCGAGCCAGGGGTTATCGCAGAGCGGCCTGGCGGGGCTGTTTAGGGAAGAGAGTGAGGTGAACCATACAATGAAGATGCTGAAAAATGTCGGGGCTGGCGGACTAGTTCTCCTGGCCGGTATTGGCGGGTATTTCCTGTTCAGCTGGAATGGGATTGGTGAGAAGGTGGCTGAGCACGGGCTCAGAATCGGCAAGGTTGAGGAGGAGGGGCAGCGCCACCAGGTGAGGATTGTCGGCAACGAGAAGGACATCGAGATTCTCAAGGGCGAGGTTGCCGAGGCCAGGAAGGAGCTCGTTGAGGTTCAGGGACAGATGAAAGAGACCCGGGGGAGGCTTGGTACGGCTGAGGCAGAGCTGAAGAAGGCGCAGGAGAGCTCCGCGAGGAACGAGGGAAAGGTGGGCGAACTCAGCCGTTTGGTTGACAAGATTTCCCGGGAGCAGGCAAACCTCGCCGGGGAACTCGCGCGCAGATCTCTCAAGGTCCAGGCGCTGGGAGAGAGCCTGAAGCAGCAGGAGAGAATCAACCTCGACTTTGACCAACGTCTGCGGATGCTCGAGGACAAGGCTGGCCTGAAGCCGCCTATCCCCTGAGGCTGAAAAGCCTGCGGGTGTTTACGGTGGCGGCCTCGTCAATTTCCAACGGGGGGATTCCGAGGAGCTCAGCCAGGAAGTCCCGCGTGAGCGCGGTATAGGCGGGCTCGTTGCGTTCTCCCCGGTGCGGATGCGGCGGCAGGTAGGGACTGTCGGTCTCCAGCAGCAACCTGTTGAGCGGAACCACCGCTGCCGCCTGCTGGAGACGCTGGGCGTTTTTGTAGGTTACGTTGCCCGCGAAGGAGATGTGGAAGCCGAGGGCCAGGCCTCGCTCCGCCTCCGCGGGGCCTCCCTCAAAGCAATGGAAGACGCCCGGAGGAATCCTGTCACGAGCTTCCAGGAGCTTGAGCAGGGGGTCGATCGCTTCTCGGCAATGAAAAATAACCGGGAGGCTGAGTTCCACGGCCAGGTCGAGCTGGTCCTGGAGAATTCCGGACTGGGCCTCAGGGGGGACCGTATCCCAATAATAGTCCAGGCCGATTTCTCCGACGGCGACCACCTCTTTCGGATGGGAAAGGATGAGCTCTCGGAGACCGGCCAGCGCGGTTTCCAGGTCGTCAATGGGCGATTGAGGATGAATTCCGGCGCTGGCGAAAAAGTCGGCGTGCTCCCTGGCGAGCTCAATCGCCTGGGAGGTTGTCTCGAGGTCAATCCCGATATTGATGATCGATTTTACGCCGGCCTCGCGGGCCCTCCGGATCACGGCCTCGCGATCTTCGTCGAACTCTTCAAGATAGAGATGGGCATGGGAATCGATCATGTCACCTGTCTCAGCTGAAACCTTTCATCGGCTCAGGGTTCGAGGACCCAGCCTTTACCGTCGCGATATTCAGCCTTCGTGATGGTTTCGCGCAACTTCCTGATAAAGGCCAGCGCGCCTTCCCTGTCCCGGCCCGGGGGATGGAGGGCGTAGAGACGGCTGTTCAGAACGGCTGGAAAGAGAGCGGTGAGCGCGCGCTGAAAGAGAAGCGCGTCGCCATGATATTCCAGCGAAAGAACCAGCAATTCCCCAAGGGGCTTTTTCAGGCCTCGGTTGGCCGACCAGGCCAGGTAGAAAACACGCGGAGCGATGCTGCCGTCGGAGTTCAGGGCGGCAAGATCTCTCTCGTCGAAGCTGCTGACACGGTCCAGGAGAGTGGAGACGAGAGCCTGGTCCTTGCCGGACTTTCCCGCCTTCGTGACCAGCAGCCGTCGAGCTCTTCTCTGCTGGTCGGTTGACAAGGCATCGGTGCCGAGAAAGCCGGCCAGCGCCTGGAAGTGCTGGTCGATCGGGATGCGAGGCCTGTCCATCTGTTCAAGGAGCTTCCGAGCCGCGTTGGCCCTGATGTATTTCAGCAGTTGGGGAGCCGGGGCTGAGATGGCGAATTCCTGTTCGCCCTTATTTCGCAGATTGCAGACTGCCCGCACCTTCCCCGTCTTGTCGGAGAATTCTTCAACAGAGAGGTCGACAATCCAGTCGCTTGAAGGCTGGAGCTGGTAGATGCGGACTGGAGAGGAGGGACCCGGCTCTTTGCCGGGATTTTCTGCTCTGCGCCCCTGGAGTCCGGCCAGCAGAGCGTCGAGCTCAGCGCGCGCGGCCTCGGGAGCCTGGCTGAGTTGGGCCTGGAGGGAGATGTGGGTCAGGTGTCCCTGGTCGAGAAAGAGACATCTGCTGAGGACAAAAGATTCTGCTCGTACAGCCTCGGTTATGGAGCGGCTGCCGATTTTCAGGAAGGTGGCGCCCTGATCTTTATTCACCGGGGCTCTTTGTTCGCTTGAGGCCCCACAGGACGTCAGCAGCAGCAGGGCGATGCTGACGGAGAGCTTTCGCCCCATCGGGAGGAGGCTGGCGACAAGGCCGGAGAAGGAGGGAAGTCGTTCCTTTCGTTCGACCATTTTCATGGGGATACCTTTTTGCTGCCGTGGGAGGTCTCGCATGGCGAACCTGTCGAGGCCTTAGATCGTATTGTCTTCCTGGAGGCGTAGTCCTTCAGTCCTGGATTTTCTGAAGTAGTCGATCATCTCCAGCTGGGCCGCGGAGGCTTCGTCGAGGATAAAGGTTACATTTGCGTGCATCTGCAGCGCGCTGCCGGGCCAGAAGCTCGAGATGGGACCCTCGACGCTGGCCTTGACGGCCTCCGCCTTCTTCTCTCCGTAGGCTTGCAGGAGGATACATTTGGCGTCCAGGATGGTGCCGATTCCAAGAGTGCTTGCAACCTGGGGCTGCTCGGATGGATCTTCGTAGAATCTCGAATTGTCGCGCAGGGTTTTTTCAGTCAGCGTCTTGATGCGGGTTCGCGAGGCGAGCGAGGAGGTGGGCTCATTGAAGCCGATGTGGCCGTTTGAACCAATTCCCAGCAATTGGATGTCGATTCCCCCGGCCTGGAGGATCTCCTCCTCATGCCGCCTGCATTTCTCGCCCAGTTCCGGCCCCTCGTTTGGCGGGAAGTGAATGTTTTCAGCCGGGATGTTGAGGCCATTGAAGAGATGTTCCCGCATGAAAGCCCGGTAGCTCTGTGGATGGTCTCCGGAAAGACCGCAGTATTCGTCGAGATTGAAGGTGCGCACAGAGGAAAAATCGACCCCATCGTCTTTATGAGCTTCGATGAGCTGCTGGTAGACACCGATCGGCGTAGAGCCAGTGGCGAGTCCCAGGACCAACTCGGGCCTGTCCTCGAGGGCGCTGAGGATCTTCTCAGTGACGATCCGGGCGCCTTCTTCTGGATCTTTACAGACAAAGACTTGCATGACGGGTTCTCACATCTCCCAGTTGGCTGATGGCGGATTGTTTCAAGGGCGGGAGGCCTGCGTATTATGCGAACTGTCAGGGGCGCTGGCAATGGTTAAGGTTGTCGTGCCGTGGTCTGCGGCCGGGAAAATATCGGGCTAGGCCGGGCGGCTCAGCGTTTTAGCCAGAAGGTTGGCAGCAGGAGTATGAGGAGACTGTAGATCTCGAGTCTTCCCAGGAGCATGCAGAATGCGAGGGTGAATTTACCGACGGGGTGGACAAAGGCGTAATTCTTGGCCGGGCCTACGTTTGCCATTCCCGGGCCGATAGAATTGAGTGCGCTGAGGGAGGCGGATGCCGCTGTGTCGAGATCCATGCTCCATTTCTGCCCTTCCGGCACCGGGTTGATGGGATCAGAGGGCGCATCGTGGGGCAGTGCACACATGATGACTGTACAGAGAACGAGGGCCACGATATAAAGCGAGATAAAGCCCATCACTCCCCAGATGATCGAGTCATCGATGGTTCTCTTGTCGATCGAGATGGGCTTGACGAGATTCGGTATCAGCAGGCGGCTGCATTCTCTGGCCATGTGCTTGAAGAGCACGAGAATCCGGATGATCTTGAGTCCGCCGGCAGTTGATCCGGCGCAGCCGCCAATGGCCATCATGACCAGGAGCAGCGATTTTGAGAAGAGCGGCCACTGGTCGAAATCAGCGGTGGAGAACCCGGTGCCGGTCAGCATCGCCACCGCCTGGAAGCCGGCATAGCGCAGGGCCGCTGTGAAGCCGGGTTCCACAGTCTGGTCTTTGATGGTTGTGTGAATGACTTCTGCTTCCCACCACAGGTTGAGGGAGATCAGCAGGGTAGCTGTCGCGAGGATCAGGAAATAAATTCGCAGCTCCATGCTGTTCCACAGGCGCTTGAAATCGAGATTCAGGAAGACCTTGTACTGAAGGGCGAAGTTCAGGCCGCCCAGGATCATGAAGAGGGTGATGATCGCCTCGATCCAGCCATTGTCGTAGCCGCCGATGCTCGCTCCGTTGGGGGAGAATCCACCTGTTGCGGTGGTGCAGAAGGCATTATTGATCGCATCGAAGAAAGACATTTCACCGACGAATTTCAAGAGGACCATTTCCAGTCCGGTGAGGAGCACGTAGAGGAACCAGAGCTTCCCGGCGGTTTCCCGGATGCGGGGGGCGAGTTTTTCTCCACCGGAGAGCCCCGAAGCCTCGGCTGAAAAGAGCTGCATGCCTCCAAGCGCCAGCTCGGGCAGGATGGCCACCGAGAGGACGATGATTCCCATGCCGCCGATCCACTGGCTCAATGATCTCCACAGGATAATGCTCCTGGGGGTGTTCTCAAAATCCGTAAGAACGGTGGCGCCGGTGGTGGTGAAGCCGGAGGCCGATTCAAATACCGCGCTTGCAAAATCCGGGGTGGCCTCGGTTATGATAAAGGGGATGGTTCCCCAGGCGATCATCAGGATCCAGGACAGGCCCACCAGCAGGAAGCCCTCCCTTCTTGAGAGGCCGGGGAGGTCCTCCAGCGCGTGATCCTTGAGGTATTTCTGCCGCAGGTAGAAGCCCAGGGAGCCCATGATCGCCGCCGGCATGAGCCAGGCCATCAGCATCTCCTGTCCAAGCTGCCTTTCGTAGATCCACTCTACGAGAAGGGGGACCAGGAAGATGGAGCCGAAGGCTATGTGGAACTTGCTGAAGAATCTCAGCAGGTAGGGTGAGCGCATGATTTATTCTCCGGCGAAGGCTCCCTGTTCAGGTGAGGAGCCGTGCTCTCGCCGCGGCCATAATATCCCTTACTTGGAATCGGGAGCGAAGAGTTTCTCGACGGTCTTGATATCCGTTGTTTTTACGCTGAGGATTACGTGGTCACCCGGGTTGATGATCGTATCTCCTCGCGGCAGCTCTGGTTCGCTGCTTTCGCCTCTCAGGATGGCGCCGATCATGGCCCCTTCAGGCAGGGCCTTCTGCTCGTTCAGCTCCGACATGGGAGTTCCGCAGACCTTGTCGTTTCCTTCCGGGGGAATCTTGAAATCGAGGATCTCTATCTCGTTGTCGCCGAGAACGATGGTGTCTGTCATGTTCGAGGTCAGATTAACCCTGCGAACCTCCTCGAGAATTCGCTGGGCCAGGGCGCGCTGGGGGCTGATGAGACTGTCAACCCCGGCCTGGTAGGCGATCGGGGCGAACTTGAAGTCATCGACCCGGCAGATCACCTGGCTGGCCTTGAGATGCTTGGC
>DCKY01000242.1:5541-12057 GCA_002320775.1 Planctomycetes bacterium UBA1662 | reverse complement strand
GAGAAGCTGTTTCTTTCCTGGATGGCTCCCCGTGGAATTGTTGCGGCCGCGGTGGCCTCGATCTTCGCCCTCCGCCTCAATGAGCTGAACGAGGAGGCGATAAGAAACGGGATAGAGGGCGGGCTGAACCTGGCCGGCATGGATGAGCTGGTGCCGGTTACCTTTCTCCTGATCTGCTCGACGATCTTCATCTACGGACTGACTGCTCGGCCGCTGGCCATTCGCCTGGGTGTTGCCCAGGCGAATCCACAGGGGGTGCTCTTCATCGGCGCGCATCGCTGGGTGCGGCAGCTTGCCGCCGTGCTTCGCGACCAGGGCATCGAGGTCCTGCTGGCGGACAGCAACCGGACCAACATCAACGAGGCGAAGATGGATGGCCTCAAGACCTTCCTGGGCAATGTGCTCTCCGATGATGCCGCGGAGGAGATGAACCTTGGCGGTATCAGCCGCCTGGTCGCGATGACCCCCAACGATGACGCCAACTGCCTCGCCGGTCTTCATTTCAGGGAGGCCTTCGAGCGCAGCGAGCTCTACCAGCTCAGTGAGTCAGCCGATGACGGGCACGAGGGGGGAGGCATCACTCATCTCAGGTGCAGGGAGCTTGGCGATGGGAGCCTTGATTATTCCTCGATGGAGAGCCTGTTTTTCGGCGGAGCCTCGGTTAAGGCCGTCAGCCTCGGAGATGAGTTCTCCTTTGAAGACCTCGCGGCCAGGTACGAGGGAGCCTTTGTCCCGCTCTTTCTGATCGACTCTGCCGGTCTCCTGCATGTCTTCACCACGGACACCGAGCTGAGTCCCGCCGCCGGCGACAAGGTGATCCTGATCGCTGGGGCTGACGGGGATGCAGGCAAAGAGAAGGCCTGAGGCGGGGTGCAGGGCCGTCTACCTGCTGAGAACGCAGCGCAGTCCTACCGCGTCGTCCCGCAGGGTGTCTGGAGCCAACCGTCGAAAGGTGGATGAAAGCGAGGGCGCGTTGTCTTTCCAGCTGCCGCTCCGGAGAACTCCGCGCCCGGGAACGCCGCCCTCGACCCAGGCTCTTGAGTCGGCCGGAGCCTGCCTGTAGTCGGGGTGGGCCGGGTCGGCGCACCACTCCCAGAGATAGCCGTGGATGTCGTAGAGCCCCCAGGGATTCGGCTTCTTGACACCGACGGGGGGGTCGTTTCCTGCCGCGTTGCCGTGGAACCAGGCGTAGTCGCCGAGTTTTCCGGCGTCATCTCCGAAAGAGTAGAGCGTGGCGCTGCCCGCTCTGGCGAAGTATTCCCATTCCGCCTCCGAAGGGAGCCGTACGCGCTCAGCGGCGGAGATCAGGCCGGCCGATCTCATCAGCGAGGTGGCGGATTCGCAGAACCTGCCCGCCTCGGCCAGGTCCAGCACCTCGACAGAGTTCCGCTTTCCTTTCCAGCGGCTCGGATTGAAACCCATGACAGCCTGCCAGAGATCCTGCGGCACCTCGTAGCGCGCCACCTCGAAGGGGCCCTTCAGCTTGACGGTCCGGGGGGGAGCTTCAGAGGCGGGTCCGCCCTTGCGTCCCATCACAAAGCTGGCGGGATAGGGCCCGGCGCCGGGAGTGATGGCGACAAATTCCTTACGCAGTACAGTGAGCAGCTTCCGCTGGAGAAGAGTGGGGAGGTGGTGGCCGAGCGCGTTGAGGCGGATACTGTAGAGGGACGTATCAACGGTGACGTAGAGGGTGTCGGCCTGGTAGCCGCGGCCGAATACGCAATTGCTCGGCAGGGCATCGGCTCCGGCCGCGAGGCCCGGAGCGCCGCGGGTCGGGATATGCCCGAGCTCTTTTCCCGCCGGGTTGATGATCAGGATTCCCGGGCGTGTGGAGCTTCTGAGGGCGAGGTAGAGGTTTCCGCGGGTATCGATCGTCATTCCGTCGATTCCGACCTCCCGGCCGAAGTCTATGAGTGTTTTCCGTTTCCCGGTAGCCAGTCCTCTGTCGTCAAGGCTGAAGGCGTAGAGCTTCATCTCACCCTGCTTCGGCGGCGCAACGGCAGGGTCGATCCGGTCGGTGCCGTTGTCGTGGTCGGCTACGTAGAGGGTCTTTTCATCCGGGCTCAGGGCGATGCCGTTAGGCTTCCGCACCTCGCGGGTGATCTCTCTCACAGTTCCTCCGCCATCGAACCGGTAGACCGCCCGGCTTTTGAGTTCACGGTTTTCGTGGCCGACATATCTCGGGTCGGTGAAGTAGATTCTTCCCGCGCGGTCAATTGCCAGGTCATTGGGAGCGTTGAATCGCTTGCCATTGAACTTTCCAGCCAGCTCGACCTCTTCACCGGTCTGGATATTCCAACTGACGAGCCGCCTCTTGCCGTAGTCGGCGCCCTGGCAGCCGACCAGTCGGCCGGCCGCGTCAAACGCCAGGCCGTTGGATTTACCGCTGTCGGTCTTGAAGACGGTCGTCTTGCCGGCGCGGGGGTCGTAGCGGAGGATCATCCCGGCTCCGCCATCCTTGTTCATGGGGATGTCGGAGAAGAAGATGCTTCCATCTGGAGCGACCGCCGGCCCCTCCGTGAGTCCGCCCTTGATCGCCGCGCTCCGGGTAAAGAGATGCTCGAGCTTCGCGTGCTCCGGGATGATCGCCGGTGTTTTTTTTTCGGGCAGATCTGCCGCGGGGAGAATGCCGGGAATGAAAACCAGGAACAGAAAGGAGAGGCGCTCGAACTTTGTCATTTTCATTGTTCGGGTTAGGCGGATTCTTCAGCCTTTTCCTTCGATTTCGGGCTGCTTTTCTCCCCGAGCTGTCCAAGAGACAGCGCCGTTTGCGATACGGCCAGCAGGAGCAGGAGGGCGCCGACAGGCAGCAGCAGGATTCCAATCCCGGGGTCCCCTCCGTAGAAGATGAGTCCGCCAAGAAAGAAACCTCCCGGCATCAGGATGCTGGCTCCGCAGAGGCAAGGGGAGGCGAGCCGCTGTAGCTTCGAGTTCTCCTGCGGCAGGATCCGAAGGGTGGCGGCGAACACAAGGTGGACGATCGAGAGCAGCGTGCCATGGGTGTGGGCCAGCGTCCACATCAGCCTGCGAGTCTCGTTGTTGGTATCGAGATAGTAGCCGACCTTAAAGCCATGCATGGTTTCGAGGGCGATACCCAGGCTGAGGAAGCAAAGAAGTGACCACCAGCCAAAGCGCAGATGCCGGTGGACGATCCGGGGCTTCCCGGTGATTCGGTTCTGACTCATCAGGTTTGTCCTCTGTTGTTTTCTTGTTCGTCGTTTCCGCCGGCCGGGAAGGCAGTGTCGTTATTCTTCCAGGTTAACGCGCCGGTTGTTTCTCGTCTTCAGCAGAGCCTGCCAGACATTCTGCGCCAGGTTTCCGGATGGATCCATCAGCAGGGATCCTTTCCTGCTGGCGGCAGGCAGCTTGTTGCGCTTCCAGATATCATGAATTTTTCCCAGTATAGCTAATCGCTGGTTGGGATGGGCCATATAGTCATATTCTATAAACCTGAATCCCGGGATGGTGCGCAGTGAATGCTGGGCTATGTAGCGAACGGCCGGGTAGGGGTCCTGCTGCATCAGCGGCGCCAGGAAGGGAGCCATCCAGCCAGTCTTCGAGATCTCCTGGGCAGGTTTCCAGCCCATGGCCCAGGCCGTGAGAGCTCGCTGGCCGGCATCGCCTCCAAGGATCCAGAGAATGGATGCGGCGATTTTCTGCTGAGGGGGAGTGAGGGTCGGCGGTCCGATGCCGTACCAGCTCTCGAGATGCCCGGCGGTCCATTGAAGTGTCTTGTCGAGGTGGCAGGCGTTGCAGGCGTTGGGCCTCCCGGTCTGGAGACTTTCCTGCACGGAGGGACTGCTGATGGTGTGGCTCCTGATACCCTTGAGCAGGCCGTAGGTCGTGTGGGGCATGTGGCAGTTGTAGCAGAGGCTGCCGGAGGATCCGGCCTGGTGATGGGTGTGCTCAGGCACCTTCGCGCTCATGTCCTCGTGGCATTGGAGGCAGGCCTTGTTGCCCCGCATCCCTTCGCCGAGCTGGTCATCTCGCCACTCCTTGATCGATTCGGCGCTTCCTTTTTTCTTGTGCATGGTATGGCAGGACATGCAGCCCATGGTTTTTTTGTCCGGGTTGCCGTGCGTATAGCAGGGGCTGTCCACCAGGCCGCTGTATTCCCGGCCGGCGATCCGGATCATTCCGTCCGACCAGTAGCGGTCATCGAGGAAGTTTCTGCCCGTCGCCTTGGTCAGGCCGATTCTCTTTTCCGGCGTGTCCATGTCCGCGCCATGGATGACCTGCCGGGTGGAGGACAGGTCATCGCCTGCCCTGTAGGTGAAGCCGCCCTCGAGTTCCTTCTTTCCCTCTTCGGGGGTGGACATCCAGATACTGTGGCACTGGCCGCAGACCTGGGAGGACTCTTTTGGCGGCAGGGTGTTTGGGTTGACGATGGTCGTGTCGCGTCCTTTGGTGTCGAGATATTTCTTGTAGCGAAGCGAGGGATCCCTGTGAATCCTCACATGCTCCTCCCCGGGGCCGTGGCAGGACTCGCATGCTATTCCGAGTTCGGCCAGGCGTGTATCCATCGTGTCCTGGTGGGGCTGGACCCCGGTGGCATGGCACTGGCGGCAGAATTTATTCCATTTTCCTTCCGCCCGGTAGTGTGGGGTGACCTGGGGGTCGTGGAGGAAGGTCGCGTATTCCTCGACCCATCTCTTCTTTTCGTTTTCCAGGTTGAGGTAGACCCACGGAACAAGTCCCAGCATCCGGCTTTTATCGGGATCTTCCGCGGCGAACCAATAGGCCTGCATGTGGTGGGAGCCTGTGGTCATCACGATATCTTTTCGCGCAGGCTCCTTTCCGGGCTCGGTGATCTCGACCCAGAAATTGTCTCCATCTCGTCCGAGGCGGTAGCCTTTGCCGCCGCAATTCCTCAGCTTTCCATCAAAGTCTCCGATGACAGTTTCCGGAGTTGCCACCTGGGTCATGGTCCTGTGGTAGGAGCTGTGCCAGGTCGCATGTTCATGAGGATGGCAGGACTCGCAGGTTTTTGAGGAGACGAAGCCCTTTTCCCTGACCTCGATGGGGCGGTTCTCGACCTGTGCTTCATCTGGACGGGGCGGGGTGCCGAGGAAGACCGTCAGGCGTATGGCTATCATCGCCAGGAAGCCGAGGGTGATCAGAATGAAAATGTTCTTCATCTGGATTCTATAGGATCCATATTGTTGAACGTTCGTCTGTACCGCGAATCCAGCATCGCTGGATCATGAACAGAAAATATAGCTCCCGAGCGGGCATGAGAATCATTTTATGGCCGTCCTGGTTAATTATTGCGGATGTTTCGAGCCGGATGGGATCGCCGGAAAAATCAACGCGCTCTCTAATCGGCTGAGACTCGCGGTATAGAGCCAAATAGGAGGTGCAACCGGTTGCCGTGGCTATGGCGGGGGGCAATTCCAACTGGTAAAAAAAAATTGCCGCCGGATACTGTCAGGCGAGGGTGGGAGCCGGCCGCTCGAAAATGAGATTATTTCAGACCAGGTTGTTTGAGCAATGAAGACAGTTTACGTGGGCATGTGCGCGGATGTTATCCACCCCGGCCATCTGAATATCATCAACACGGCCAAGGGGCTCGGGTGTGTTGTCGTCGGACTGCTGACAGACGAGGCGATCGGGAGCTACAAGCGCCGCCCGTTCTTTTCCTTCGAGGAGAGGAAGACACTTGTTGAACATATCAAGGGTGTGGATGAGGTAGTTCCGCAGGCGACCCTTGATTACGTAGAGAACCTGCGGGAGCTGCGCCCTGATTTTGTAGTCCACGGAGATGATTGGAAGGAGGGGGTGCAGACCGAGACCCGCCAGCGAGTGATCGATGCTCTTGCTGAGTGGGGGGGAGAACTGGTCGAACCTCACTATACCGCGGGGGTGTCTTCAACCCAGAAGATCAACGAGATCAAGGACGAGGGGGTCTCTCCAGGAGAACTGATGGATCAGATCTGACCGTCCCTTCAGCGGACCGTCTGCGAGGTTCGCTCTCTTTCACGGAAGACGACAAACTTGCGAAGATTCCTTTTTTATATTTCGCAGCCTTATTCGATCGCGATCCTGAGACCTCTCCAGGAGGCCCTTCGCGCCCGCGGAGATGATGTCTGCTGGTTCCTGGAGCGCGTGGAACCCTCTGCTCTCGGCTCCGGAGAGACGGTTCTCTCTACCGTCGCGGAGGTGAAGGAGTATTCACCGGCGGCCGTCTTTGTTCCCGGAAACTGGGTACCTGATTTTTTTCCGGGGGTGAAGGTGCAGGTTTTTCATGCCTGCGGAGTCGGGAAGAAGGGACACTTCAGGATCCGGGGTTTTTTTGATCTCTACTGCACGCACGGCCCTTCGACGACGGGGCCTTTCGAGGAGCTGGCCAGGGAGCACGGGCATTTCCATGTCATCGAGACGGGTTGGCCGAAGAACGACCCGCTGTTTCGCCGGCCGGTTGAGGAGGCGCCTGCTGTTCGCCCGCGCGTATTGTACGCGCCGACTTTTTCCCCCAGCCTGGCGAGCGCGCCAACGCTTTGCGGCACGATTGCCGGA
>DCKY01000242.1:0-5130 GCA_002320775.1 Planctomycetes bacterium UBA1662 | reverse complement strand
AGGGTGAACACCTGAATGTCAGCGAAGAACACGACCTGGTTCCGCTCCTTCACCAGGCGGACGTGGTCGTCTCGGATACCTCCTCGGTAATCTACGAGGCGGTTCTCGCCGATGTGCCCGTGGTGACTTTTCGCACAGCCTGGCCGGGCGGCCATCTTCTCGACATCAGTGAGGCGGAGGACCTCGAGGGCGCCATCGCCGCGGCGTTGGGCCGTCCGGAAGCCCTCATCCAGGCGGCCAGGGACCTGGTGGCCGAGATGCATCCGGACACCGACGGCCGCGCCTCCGAGCGTGTTATCGAGGCGACCGATCGCCTGCTGGCCGGAGAGCTGCCGCCGCTGAAGCCAAAACCTCTCAACCTCTGGCGGCGTTTCCTGCTCAGGAAACTCCTGGGCCACTACCGCTTTCGGTAGGTCCCGGCGGGCGCAGGCCAGGAGGGGGGCGGCCCCTGGTTGCTTATCGTCCGGGGCATCGCTTAGGGTTGTTGCGGTGTTTAACAGGAGGACAGGGCGATGACGACAACCGGCTTTTCGGACGCTTTGGATCGCCGCATCGCCGACCGGCAGTTCGGGTGGATGGACGTCCGGACGAAATTGAGGCACTTCGCGCTGATTAATTACGCCGTTCCGATTGACCGGCTGCGGCCTCACATTCCAGAAGATCGTTTCGAGATTGTCCCGTTCGAAATCGGCAATCAGACGTGTGGGCTCCTCAGTGTCGTTCCGTTCCTGGATGACGACTTTCACTACGCCCGCCTGGCTCCGTTTGCAAAGTTCAGCTTCGGACAGACGAACCACCGAGTCTATGTGATTGAGCGGTCTACCCGTGAACACGCAGTCTGGTTCTTTGGGACGACTCTTGGCTCCCGGCTTGTGCACTTGGCTCGTTCGTTGTGGCGCATCCCCTGGCATTACGCGACCTATGACATCGATTGTGAGTACGACTCGGATGCCAGCCGGTACCGGCGATATCGTTTCGATGTCAAGTCGGACTGGTGTAGCTGCGATATCGAACTGGAGGATACCGGAGAGCCGCTGCCGCTGCTCGAGGGCTTCGATTCTATCGAACAGCAGAAGCTCGTCCTGACGCATCCGATCGAGGGCTTTTTCTATCGCCTGAACGGGTCACTCGGAACGTATTCCGTCTGGCATGATGAAATCGCGCTGACAACGGCTCATGCGACCCGCCTGCACTTCAGCCTGTACGAACGATTGGAGATCCTGAGCCGTGACGAAATGACAAGGCCACACTCCGTTCTGATGTGTCCCGAAACACTGTTCGAAATCCATCTGCCGCCACGGCGGCCTGGCCCCAGCCAACACTGAATCGCCAGTGGTCCCTACTTCAGCTCAACGAGCTCTGATGCGGTCTGGGTTGCCCGTCATTACCTGGCGCGATTTCCGCCATAACCTTTGCCGCATGGCTGTCCACCCGATGCACCTACGCCTGTCTCAAGGCGCTTCTTGCGCACTCTCCGGGCTCCGACATCACCGTCCTCTACAGCTACCCCCCCTGGCAGGAGAGGTGGTGTCGGGCAGCTCGGCGGGAAGGACGGGTTGCGTCGCGGGCAACCCATCGCTTAGGGTAGCCGATGGGAGCGGCACTGAAATTAAAAGGTTTCCTGCCTAGGTCCGGATGAAATCTCCGCGGTGAGGCAGGCGTCATATTACAGGAGGACGACCATGTCCCAGCGCAGCAGACGGGAGTTTCTTGCGGACGTAGGTCGCGGCATGCTTGCCGGGAGTGTCGGTGTTTCACTCGCGGCGGAGCTCGGGCTCGGCTCCGTATTCGCGGAAGATGGTGCTGATTTTCCGACCTTCGGGGAGCTCGAGCCGCTGGTTGCGATGATGCAGGAGACGTCTCTGGAAAAGCTGCAGCCTCTCCTTGTCGAGAAACTGCGAGGCGGTACGGATCTGCGAACGTTGACCGCCGCCGGCGCGCTTGCCAACGCACGCACCTTCGCCGGGCAGGACTACACCGGCTACCACGCCTTTATGGCGCTCGCGCCGGCCTATGAGATGTCGCGCGCATTGCCCGAAGCCCGCCGCGCCCTGCCCATTCTCAAGGTGCTTTATCGCAATACGAATCGTATTCATGAGTTTGGCGGCCGCACGAAGCAGATTCTCAGAAACGTGGAGCCGGCGAACATCCCGGCCAACTCTCCCACGGGCGAGCTGCTGCGTAAGGCCACGCGATCGGGGGATTTCGGGCGGGCGGAGTCCACCTTCGCGGCACTCGTGAACGAGCGCCCCGACGAGGCCTTCAATCACCTGCAGTACCCGGTGCGGGATGAGATCAACGTCCATCGCGTCGTGCTCGCCTGGCGCGCCTGGTCGATGCTTGACATTGTTGGCAAAGAGCACTCACACACCCTATTGCGCCAATCGGTTCGTTTCTGTGTCCACTCCGAAAGAGGCGGTCCACAGGCAGCGATCCGCAGTCTCCTGCCGAAGCTCCTCGAAACCCACAAGCTGCATGGCCGCAAGCCGGGCTCGCGTAAGGCAGATGATAGCTGGATTAACGAGATGGGCCGGCTCGTCTTCGCGGGCAGGCGTGAACAAGCCGCCGATGCAGCCGCGGCCGCTCTGGCCGAAGGTTTCGCCCCGGCGGATGTCGGTGAGGCGATCTCGCTCGCCGCGAACCGGCTTGTTCTGAACGACCGAGGCCGGGGACGACCGGGGAGCTCGAAGTTGAAACCGATGGGCAGTGTGCACGGCGCATCGGTCGGGGTTCACGCGTCGGACGCGGCGAATGCCTGGCGCAATATCGCGCGCGTCAGCAATGACCTCAACGCGTTCGCGAGCCTGATCATCGGAGCATATCATACCGCCGGGCAACGCGGCGCCGTCACCGACGAACCTTTTCACGCGAAGGCGCTCGATGCCGTTGCGGCGAAGGACCGCGGCACGCTTCTCAGCGAGACGAGGTCGGCCATCCGTGCCCGGGACCAGGTTCGCGCCAGCGCGCTCGTTGAGCGTTATGGCGAGTTAGGCCATCCGTTTCGCCCTGTCATGGACCTGCTCCTGGGCTTCGCTGTCAGCGAGGATGGAGCGCTCCACGCCGAGAAGTACTACCAGACGGTCGAGGAAGAGTTCAGGACGACGCGTGAGAAGTTCCGCTGGCGCCACCCTGTGGCCCTGGCGCGAGTGACAGCGAGCGAATACGGGCTGAGCCCTAGCGCTTCAAAGAACGCGTCGAAGGGTGATGGTGACCGGGCGCCGGGGTACGAGGAAGCGTGCGGTCTGCTGAAGGTTGACGTCTGACACTCGGTGATAGGCCACCTTGCGTGTCAGTCTCCCGTTCCGGTTTCAAGAGCGACATTGCTGAGGCCCCACTGCCCATCCACCTTGAGCAGCGTACAGACGCTCCCCCGGACTTGCGGCGGCATGAAGCTTCCATCTTTCTTCCAGCGCGTGAAGGTGATCCGGTAGATCACGCAGCCGTCATTAACGACCTTGATGTCCTCGCTCAAGAGCTCTGAGTGGTCGTAGTCTTCCGCCCGGATCTTTCCAAGAAGGGCGCGGTAGAGGCCTTTGACCTCTTCGCGATTCTTGAGGGGATGCCTCGAATCGCTGGTCGACAACCAGCCAGGCGCATGCCAGGAGGCGCCAATCGTCTCAAAATCATCGACATTGAACGCGGCAAGATAGCGATGCATCACCTGCCTCACTTCACTGACAGCGGCGGGGTCCGGTGACACGTGAACATGAATGGCGGAGCAGCCCTGGCTCCAGATACCAACCAGTAATAAGAGAGCCGTGTACATAAGCCCGGGCCGAGTCAAAGCTGAAGGCGAAGGGCCTCCGAGCGCCACATGGCCTGCAGTCACGGGGCGGATACACCGCTTCTTCATGTCCATGCCATCTCTCCTGATTCGTTAACCCCTACATATGCTCATGCCTGCGCGTCCTCATCAATCGCCTTATCCCGCTCGCATTTCCGCCGGGAGGGAAAGCGCATTTGCTTTCGGGGAGATCTGAGTGACAATGGGGCCAGGTTTAGTGGTCACGGGAAGCTGAAATACATCTCAATTCAATCAGTAGGGGAAGATCTATGCGCAAGGCCTTGGATGGACTGGTGTTCGCGGCGGTACTCAGTTGGAGCGCGTTCGCTTTCGCGCAGGGGCTGGATGATGGGACGGTGAATGTCGCATCGCGCGGGATAGCTACCCAGTCTTCGGATTACGGTGGCGGGCAGTTTCCCGCCAGCATGGGAATCGATGGGAACCTCGGGAATTTCACCCATACAGCCGCCGGCCAGAACCTGCCTTCCACCTGGGAGGTTGATCTCCGGGATGAGTACCTGATCACTTCAATCATTCTTCATAACCGTGATAATTGCTGCACTTCACGCTTTCGTGATCTCACCGTCCTGATTCTCGATGGGCCCGATGGAGATATCCTCTTCGAGTCGGATCTGCTCAACGAGGAAAACATCCTCGGCGGTGGTGGAGCGGCAGGTCCCGAGAGCCTGATGGTAGACCTCGTTGAGCTGCTGGGAGACGCTGTTGCCGGTAGTGTTGTGAGGGTCGTGAGAACCCCGGATCCGGATCTTTCCGGTACGGGAGGGGTCGGCAACAACGATGAAATGGATGTCCTCTCCCTTGGCGAGGTGGAGATCTATTCACCGGAAGAAGGCCTGCCTCCGCCGCCTCCGCCCCCGCCGCCGCTCGAGCCGCTCGAGGATATGGTCAATCCCAACGGCTGGATTCGCAGCAACGGCTGGAACATGCTATTTCTTGACCAGGATACCGGCTGCGGCCAGATCGGCCGCATGGAGGGTAACTGGGTGGCTCCCTACGATATGTCGGAAGAGAACCCGCGTCCCGGCGACGAGTGGGACATCGATTTCATAGAGGCCGAGGCCACCGGATGGGGAGGGGCGAACGTCAGCGACATACCGACCTGGATCAGCATGAACTTCCTGCGGGTAAATGGCATCGACCTCATACCGGAGGACCTGGTTGACTTTGATATCTACGCTCTACAGGCGGGTTTCAACAGCACCGACCAGATCGTGGCGATCTCGACGACCTACATCGAGAACACCACCGACGCGCCGATGAGGGTCTATGTCTGCAGCGCGAGCGATGACGGGCTTCGCGTTGACATGAACAACAACAACGTGGCG
>DCKY01000086.1 GCA_002320775.1 Planctomycetes bacterium UBA1662 | reverse complement strand
CACTACAGCAACCACGGCATGCAGAGCCCCGGCGGCGGCATTCGCTCCGGAGATTACAAGCTGCTGGAATATTTCGAAAACAGCACCGTTCAGCTGTTCAACATCCAGAAGGATCCGGGTGAACAGAAGGACCTGGCACGGACTGAGCCGAAAAAGGCGGCTGAGCTGCTCGCCACGCTGCGCGACTGGCGAAAAAAAGTATCGGCTCGGATGATGCCGCCCAATAAAGACTGGAAACCCGCGAAATGAAGCACCTCCTCGCTATTGTATCTGCTGTCCTGCTGGCCTCTTCGCTCCCGGCGGCCCAACCCAACATCGTCTTCATCCTCGCTGACGATATGGGCTACGGGGACCTGGGCTGCTATGGACATCCAACAGCGAAGACACCTGTGATCGACCGACTGGCACGGGAGGGGGTGCGCTTCACCCAACACTACGCCAACGGACCGGAATGCAGCCCGACTCGTACGGCCTTCCTCACCGGGCGCTACCAGCAACGCGCCGACGGGCTCGAGTGCGCCATCGGGACCGGCAACGTCGGACGCTACGACGATGCGATCCGGCTGGCGAAAGCGCGACAGCTGGGATTGCCCGCGAAGCAGGTGGTCCTGCCCTCGGCTCTGAAGAAGCCCGGCTACGCTTCCGGCGTATTCGGCAAATGGCACCTCGGCTACGAGCCGCAGTTCAACCCGCTGGAGCATGGCTGGGATGACTTCTTCGGCTATATGGGCGGCAACGTTCACTACTTCAATCACCGCGAGTTGAGCGACCTGCACGTCCTCTATCGCGGCCGACTGCCGGTCTACGAGAAGGGCTACATGACCCACCTCATCACCGATTCTTCACTCGACTTTATCGAGCGCAACAAGGACCGCCCGTTCTTCCTCTTCGTCTCCCACGAGACCCCCCACTTTCCGTTCCAGGGTCCCGGCGACGCGAAGAAGCTGGTCGACAAATCAAACTGGACCGAACCGGATGCAAAGACCTACGTAGCGATGCTAGAAGATCTTGACCGTGAGGTCGGCAGGGTGCTGGCGGCCTTGAAGAAGCACCAGCTCGAGAAAAACACCCTGGTGGTTTTCGTCTCCGATAACGGTGGTTTCGCCCGCGCCGCGAACATGGGCCCTCTCAGTGGCGCCAAGAGCACCACCCTTGAAGGCGGCATCCGGGTACCGCTCATCATGCGCTGGCCTGGACGGATCAAGCCCGGGACCACCAGCGACCAGGTCTCTGCGACCTTCGATCTGACACGGTCGATCCTCAGCCTCGCGGGCGCGGAGGTTCCGGCTGAACAGCTCGATGGATTTGATCTCGTCAACCACATCACCGCAGGCAGGAAAGATTTCTCCCGCACGCTCTTCTGGCGTGGAAAACGCGGTGAACGCACCTGGTCGGCCGTACGCTCCGGCGACCTGAAATACGTGCGCAAGGTGGAAGGTGAAACCAGCGAGTGGCTCTTCGACCTTGCCGGCGACATCGCAGAGAAAAACGACCTGAGCAGATCACGGCCCGGAGATCTCAGGCGCCTGAAAAAACTGCTGGCCGACTGGGAAAAAGATGTCGAGGCGGTACGCTAAGAATACGGGAGAGGAATCCTTCCGGTCTTGAAAAAGAGCCCTGCCCGCAGCCTAATAGCTGTCGAGGCCAGACAGGCCTCCTGATCCTGAAACCTGAAAAGGATAGATCCATGCGTAACAGATTTCGATCCCTGGGCGTCTGCCTGCTGCTCAGCAGTCTTTTCTCCCTGGCCGGCCTTGCAACAGCCGCCGACTACACCCCCGGCAAGCTTCACAACTACTCTCACGAAGACGGCACCGTCGAGAAAAACAACTACCAGTATTCCATCTTCGTCCCGAAGGATTACGATCCGAAGACGCCCTCTCCCCTGGTGTTCTACCTGCATGGTGGTGGCAAGGGACGCACCCACCCCAGCCAGGGGCACAGGAACATGCTTACTAGCAGGCTCAAGGACAACAAGCGCGCCACCGATGCGGGCTACAGCCGCAACCAGCCGGGCTCGGGCGGCTACATACTCGTCTCACCGGTCAAACCGATCGCCTATTGGAGGGCCAGCGTCTTCAAGCGCCTCGTCGCCCATGTCAGGAGCAAGGTCAACATCGATAAAAACAGGATCTACGTCACCGGGTTCAGCATGGGCGGACAGGGAACCTGGTTCGTCGCCTGTGGAACCGATGGCTCCTACCGGATCGCCGCGATGATGCCGCTGGGCGCCTGGGGCTGCCATTATGTCCGCCCCGGAAAAACCGTGAAGAGCTGCAAGACCCTCGGGACTCCCACCTGGGTGCTGCATTGCCCTCTTGATAACGTCTCCAAGATCTCAGAACAGCTCCCGCTCTTTCAGAACCACGTCGACCTCGGCGGCTACGGTCGTTTCACCATGATCCCGGGAAAGGGCCACAAGAGCCGTCCACCCAACGACACCGAGTTTCTCAGCCTGCGGATGAGCTGGATGCTCTCGCAGACCTATGGAACACCCTTCAACTACATCCTCCAGGTCAACGATGGCCGGATCGACAAGATCTCGAGCGGCAAACGCCCCTTCACCGCCGACACGGGCCGCCACGGCTTCTACGAGCCCGGTACGGTTGTGAACATCACCGCCCCGAAATCAAAGGACGGCAAGCCTTTCATGAGATGGGCCGCGGCGAAGGGAAGATTCGCCAATGCGAAGTCGAGATCGACCTCTTATAAAACAGCCGGCGGGGATGTGGTTATTTCGGCGATCTACGGCAGCGGAAGCTACAAGCTGACCGTGGTCGGCGGCAAGGCGAAGCCCTCCTCCCCGAAAGCAGGCCAGGTGGTCACCGTCATCCCTGCCAGCAAAAAGTTCTACTACTGGACGACCAGTACGCCCCTCGTTGACATCGCGATCCCCACCAACCGGTCATTTCAATTCGCCATGCCATCTGCGGATGTAACCCTGACAGCCCAGACCAAGAACTGAAAATGGAACCCGGCAGCGAGCCCGACCAAGGTGACAACGCAGAAATGACGCCCCTGAGCGCGCCACCGCGACGCTGGTCAAAGCTGAAGGTCTTCCTGGCGATCCTCATATTCAGCCCCGCCCTCTGCGTCCTGGCCTATGTGGTTGAAAATTTCCGTGGGCAATGGGCCTGGAATGCTTTTCAAGAGGAGTGGGAAGGCAGGGGAGAAAAATTTGATTACCGCCAGTGGATCCCCACCCCGATCCCTTCGGAAAAAAACTTCGCGCACTCGCCGCTTTTAAAACCACTGTTCGAAACTGAATACGATGAAGA
>DCKY01000186.1 GCA_002320775.1 Planctomycetes bacterium UBA1662 | reverse complement strand
AACCGGCACCTCGGGAGGAGCGAAAGCGTCATCCCCGGCCAGCTTGAGCTGGACCCCCGCGGGCGGATGGACCCGCAGAAGACGAGGCGCCAGGGAGCCTCCGCCGATGTTGCTGTAGCGGACCTGCAAAGGACGCGAGCGAAAAGGCCTGACCTCCCCCGCGGCGATCAGGTCCACCTCGAGAACTCCTGGAGCGTCTTCTCCCGTCACGAGGAAGGCGTCTTGCAGCTGGGCACCCTCATCCCCATTGCTGGCCACGAGCTGGTAGAGCCCCGAGCTGGTCCGCCCCGACAACGCCAGGGTCAGCAGAACGTGGCTCGAAGAAACGAAGCGTGTCTCAGAAATAAGGACCACCCCTTTCCCCGCCTGCCCTGAAAAGGCAAAGGTGGTCTCTTCTGTGAAGCCCGCGCCAAAGACCGAGGTGGTCACCCTGTTGACGGGAGCCCCTGGAGCGGGCCTGGCCCCTGATTCCACCGACAGGGAATCGAGCAGGATTCCCGGCAACTCGGCCTGCAAGGTGACCGTATTAAAACCGTTTCCCTCAGGAGTGTCCGACTTCGCGTATGGAACAACGTAGACGATATCATCTCGCGCGAAAGGAATGACCAATCGCTGGTCAGCCTGGCCCGAAGCGTCGGCGACCAGGTCGTAGTCGTTTCGTGTCGGCACTCGCCCCCAGGCCATCAGGAGCGCGTTTTCATCGCCTTCCTGTCCATCGAGAGAAAAGACAATCGCGTTTCCCGGGGCGCCTGCCTCCCTGTGCGCCGTAAAATAATAGACCTCGGTGTCTTCGCCATCTACCCCGGGCTGAAGCCGGACAGTACGCTGCTCCGCCAGTGGAAGAAGATTCACACCCCCTGTCATCACGTTATCGTAAGCGACCCGCGTCCCGTTGCTCCAGGCCCAGAATCCCAGGTAACCGCCGCGATGAGCGTCGTCTTCGACCTCGATGAGAAGCTCACCATCTCCCCAGACTCGAACCAGGCTGGAATCGACCGACACCCTCCAGCTCGAAGGAGGCTCGCGTAGTGCTCCACCGCCGATATTCAAAACCGTCTGGTCGACACCATCTATCCGCAGGAGACGGATCCCACGGTCTTCGATGCGATCGATCCAATCAAGGCAGTAGCCATTGTTTTCCCCATCCCAGCGGTGGGTCGGTGTCGAAGCGCAAAACATGACGCCCGCATGGCGACCGACGCCATCCTCAGAGCTGGAATCGGAAAGAAAATTCATATCAAAGCGAAGCTCCAGGCTGGAGGACTCTTCCAGCGCAGGCTGGCCAGCCCAGATCCAGGCCTCTGTCGAAGGGCTGCTGTCAGCTGCGCTGGCCTCACCAACCAGGGAGCCGCTGGCAAGGATCCATTCTCCCCTGAAAACGGTCCAATCTTCCGGAGGACCATCCTGGTCAGGACGGTTGAAGTTATCGACAAAACCCTGGGATAGAACCTGTGGAACGGCCATCGCAAGAACAGAAATCAACGCGATGGAAAACCAGGTACATCTATTTCGAAACATAATCGTCCTTCTGGAACAACGCAGCAGGGTGAGAATCGAAAAACCTTCTGAACAGGCCCGGGGCGGTACTTTAAGGCTCTGCTGAACGGTCTTGAAAACAACAGGCGGCGTGAGCACCTGGAGCCAATGACTCCGTAGCCAGGCACTCGTAAATAAATTTGACCCAAGGACATAAGAGTAAGGCCTGAATAGCCGGAAAACAATTTAATGACGCCCGGCGAGTTCCCTGGCCTGACAGGGTGTTGTCCTGGCTCAATATCGCCCTCCAAGATTCCAGATCTTTACAGCTCCTTCAGAACAGCTGGCAGCCAGCCTTTTTCCATCCGGGCGGAAGGCCAGATCCGTAATTCCACCATCGTGCCCATCGATGAGAAGACGAAGACGGCCATCCTGTGGATCCAGGAGGCGAACCCTTCCATCCCGCGTACCTGCCGCAAGAAGCTCCCCGTCGGGACTGTAGACGATAGCTGTGATCCGCCTGCCCCTGTCAACCGGGGAAAAAAGAACGCCGCCGGTATGAGCGTCCAGGATGCTCACAGATCGACCGCCGGCCGCTACGGCAAGCTGCGAACCATCCGGACTGTAGGCCAGGGAGGTGATGCCATGATTGTAGCCAGCCAGCTCCAGGAGCTGTTCGCCTTTCACGAGATCCCAGATCACAACGGTCCTGTCAACCCCGCCGCTCGCCAGCCGCTTTCCATCCGGACTGAAAACAACGCACCTGGCCGCCTTGCAATGACCGGAAAGCGTCGCCCTCTCAGTGCCCGAAGCGGTATCCCAGAGCTTGACCGTTCCATCATAGCCCGCGCTGGCTACGAGACGACCGTCCGGGCTGAACGCGACATCGTGGAGCCACCCCCTGTGGCCGCTGAGGCAAAGCCCCTCGGCCTCAGTTCGCAGGTCCCACAGCATAACGACACCATCCCCTCCCGCGCTCGCCATCAGGGAACTACCCATGCTGCAGGAAACGCTGTAAACCGGCTTTCGATCGCCAAGGTGAGAAATTCCATCGAATCCCATGCCCGGTTTCCAGACCCGGATACCTCGGCCTGAACAGACCACCAGCCGACCATCGCGGCTGAAGGAAACGGAATGAACCTGGCGCTTCGGCCCGAGCAGCGTGTGCTCAGCTTCGCTTATCACTTCCGGGGGTGGGTTCCCACAGCCGCCGCAAAGCAGTATTACAACCAGCGCAAACAGCTGGCTACTTCTCCTTATTAACAAAACAGCACCTCTTTTCAGATACCAGGACAAACCCTCTCTTTAATGGTCGAGCGCCTCAACTGAATCCCTGGGAAACCCCGGTTCAGAGCCGCTCGCCCTTTCCTCGGTATGCAGGCAAAAGACACTCAGAAACCCTGCCAGCAGAAGCACGATGAAAAACATCCACAGGATATTCTTCAGCAATCGCATCCTGACGTAATAACGCGGGCTCGGCAGTTCGCGGCCCCTTGCGGAATTCTCAAGTCCGTAAAGCCGCCGGTTCACACCTTTTCCTGTCTTTGTCTTCATGTGTTCAACTCGACATACGAGCCTCCCTGGGTAGAAGACGGCATTCCCTGGCCAGACCGTCTGACCATTACACAGTCAGTGTGGCGAGAGCAGGTTTGATAACACCGGTTGCCCGGATAAATCGGATCGCGACCGAACGGCCTTTTTCAGGTGAATCGGTGGAAGGTGAGATCCTGGCCGCGGTTGTCAGCTGAACAAACCCGGTCTGCGCATGCGGGAGACGAATCCCCGCTCGCGCCGGATTCAGGACAACCGGATGGAACCCCGGTCACTGATCAGTATGAAGTACGAGCCGGCCGACAACGGCGGCGCCGCAGGACACCTGTACGGTATAGGGGGCGGCCTATTCGCTTCCGCGCCCGGAGCCGCCTTCGCGTGAGCCCCTGCTGCGGCTGCTGCGGCCGAAACCGAAGCCGCGGGAGGACCGTGACTCGGAACGGTACTTGCCCCAGGAGGTGTTCTGGTCGGAGGTCAGGATCGTCTCGACGCGAGCATCTGTGTTGGCCTTGATCTGCTTCTGCGAAGCCGAGAGAGCTTCCTTTTCGAGCTCCTGGCCTTTGAGTTCATCGAGGGCGGTCCGCTCCTGGGCGAGGAACTGCTTGAGGGTGTCTTTCTGACCATCATCGAGCTTCAGCTCGAGAGAGCGGTCAAAGCCCCTGATCGTCCAGTCGTCCCGCTGACCCTGGAACTGCTTGGTGAGCTCTTCCCGCCTCTGCTGCTGCTCCGGGGTCAGCTCACTGGAATCACCGCTGAAGAGGGTTCTGAGCTCGGAGAGCCGGTTCAGGCCGCCCTCGCGTTCACCGTTGGCGTCCCTGCCTCCTCCGCCCAGAAAACGATCGGCGACCTCGTCAAGCCGGCTGCTGACCTGGCTGGAACCCTTAAGGTCTTTCTTCAACTGCTCGATATCCTTGTCGTGGACCGCAAGCTGCGCCTGAACCTCGGACAGGCCGGCAGCCGGAGCCGCGGCAGGCGCGGAGGCGTCCGCATCGTTCTTCGAAACCTCGAGAAGGGTCAATCGATCACCCAACTCTTTGAGCCCGGCGTTCTGCTTCTTGTCTTCGTTTGAACCTTCCAGGCTATTGAGAGCCAATTGTGCGGTACCCAGCTGATCGTTCAGGCTGGTCACCTGGTCGCTGAGATCGCTTACCTTGAGAACGAGGTAACCGCCAGCAAGCACACCTACTGCAACAACCGAAGCGATGAGTGCCTTCATGATCTTTTATCTCCTGATAGATGGTTCGCCGAACCCGGCGACGCTAATCGCCACCGTCACCGAACCATGGTACCCCAGCTTCGCCCGGATGGCTGTCTGTACTTGTCGGATTCTTAACATGCATCCATTGAAGAGCTTACGGCTTCTCAATCGGCCTTCTTCTTTTGCTTCTTCTGCTGCTTCTTCTGCTGCTGCCGGGCTTTGAGCTTCTTCACCCACTCGGGGTCGTAAGGACCCCCGTAGGCATCTCGAAGCTCCTCGCAACGTCTGCGCATTTTTTCGAGCGTCTCACGATAACCCGGATCCGCCGCGAAATTCTTCAGCTGGGAGGGATCTTTCTCCAGGTCGTGCAGGTATTCGTAAGCGGGCTTCTGCTCGAAGTAGCGTGCGTAGACGTAGCGTGACCCGCGCACGCCCTCCCACTTCGGTATCGCCCCATGGTTCATCAGATGCTCGGCAAAGGTGTCGACACGCCAGCTTTCCGGATCTCTCCCCCGCGCCAGGGGTACCAGGCTGCGCCCCTGGTAGCCGGCGGGAACATCGACGCCGGCGTAGCCGAGGATCGTCGCCGGAATGTCGATATTGAGCGTCATCAAGCCGGACACCTTCCCGCGCTGTGACTTTTCCGCGCGCGGGTCATGGATAATCAGCGGCACCCTCAACGACTCTTCGTAATGCGACCACTTGCCGGCGAAGCCCCTCTGACCCTCGTAGTAGCCGTTGTCGCCACTGAAGATGATGACGGTATTGGCGGCGAGCTTTTTCTCCGCCAGCGCGCCCCGAACCCGGCCGATCACCCCATCGATCCCGCTGATCATTCGATAATAGGCTCTCAGGTTGGTGCGAAACTTCTCGGGCTTGTCCCAGCGCCAGAAAAACCGCTGGCGGTTCATTGATTTCTTCATGAACTCAGGATGTGCATCGAAAATCTCCGGAGCGCTGTAGAGAGCATCCGGAATCTCGACATC
>DCKY01000131.1 GCA_002320775.1 Planctomycetes bacterium UBA1662 | reverse complement strand
CTCGATGTCAAAGGGAGAGGTGAAGCTGTCCGAATCCCAGCGGATGCTCGATAGAGCCGAGGCCATCGGGCCGTTGGGGTCGAAGCCGAGGGCCGCGACGGCTCCGGAGTCGGCGGCGCACCAATCGGGAATGAAGTTCGCCCCATTGGCATCGTCGGGCCTGATGCTGAGCGAATCGCCCGGCCCGGGCGCGTCGCCCAGCCAGACGTTGCCGTTGGCATCCGTGACCTCGTCTCCCGAGAAGTTGATCCTGAGCGGGATGTCGAAGGGGAAGGATTCATCGAGGAGCGTACAGCTCATGTCGTCGCAGGCCGGCGCTCCGTCGGCGCCGATGGTCTCTACCCGGTAGGTTGAGCTGCGGGCCGTGATGGCATCCTCGAAGCTCGTTACGTCTCCGGCCAGTTCGAGAATCAGCTCGTTGTCCCGGTAGATGTTGTAGCCCGCCGGGTTACCGCAGCCCGGCGCGTTCCAGGAGACGGCGGCCTCACCGCCGACGGCCTCGCAGGCGAGGGTGTTGGGGCAGCGGCCGAATTCCGGGTCGTCACAGGGGTTGTCCTCCGATGCGATGATCTCGAGGCCTTGCAGGATGGGGTTCCAGTCGGTTACTCCCGGACAGTCCGGGCAGGGGAGCATCCCGACGGAGAGAGACCCATCTTCGACGATCGTGACGAATGAGTAGCGGCCGACCTCGTTCGGGCCGGCAACGCGGCCCTCGCCAACGGGGAAGGCGAGCATGTGGACATCTTCTTCGAGGACCGCGCCTTCGAGCGCGATCTTGTAGTGACGGCCATCGCCGGCATCGCAGAGGTAGAAGCTCACCTCGTAGTTTCCATTGGCGATCGGGATCTCCATGTTCCAGTCGTTGGCCTCGCCATCGTTGCCTGGATCCCAGCGGATACTCCTGAAGAGGATTGCGTCTGCCGCCTCGAACCCGAGAGCCTCGACGCTCTCGATGATCGGATTGCTCCACACGGCGATCTCGTTGATGCCGCCCAGGGGGTTGGGGCGGATCCCGAGGGGGTCGCCTCCCGCATCGCCTACCCAGAGGTCGCCGTTGCCATCGACGTGGCTCGGCCCTCCCATATTGATCCGCAAGGGCGCGTCAAAGGTCCGCCCGGGGACTACGAATGTGCAGCTCATGTCGTTGGCGCAGGGCTCCTCGCCCTCGGCGGAGATGGTCTGGATGCGATAGGTGGAGACGGCCCGCTCGGGAGTCGGTACAAATCCCGTCGAGTCGCCGGGAAGCTCGAGAACGAGCTCGTCGTTTAAAAATACGTTATAGCCCTGGGGGGCGGCGCATGCCGGCGCGTTCCAGGTGATCAACCTGTTCGGGAAGAAAGGTTCATCGAGGCCCTCGTCGAAGATCTCCACCTCGGCGAGGCTCAGGTAAGCGCCCGGTATCGAGATGCGAACGAATTGCCCCTCGGTTGCGAGCCCCTCGGCAGTGAAATTCGGACCGCTGAGCAGGGAGTTGTCGGTCCGGTAGGACCGCTCGAAATTAACCTCTCCGCCGGCGTCTAATACCGTAATCGTGAAATTCGTCAGGCGCTCGGAGCAGCAATCGAGCCGGTTCCAGAGCCTGATGGTGTCGATTTCGTAGGTGTCGAGAAGATCGACCTCCCACCATGACGGGGCTCCTGGATTGTTGGTGTGGGTGGTCGATCCGGATCCCCAGATACCGTCGGTGTTGCCGTCGATGGCGCGTCCCGGAGCTCCTCCCCAGCCTTCGGAAGACTGCGTGGCGATGCCGCCGAGGGCGAGGTTCTCACCGAGGTCAACGCCGTCGAGTCCGCCATCGGTGCGTTCCCAGATCGTTTCGCAGCGGGCTCCTGTTGCGCAGCGGCCGACGGTCGGATCATCACAGGGATCGAATCCCAGCGGGAGGATCTCGAGAGCGTTGAGGATGGCGTTGATGTCCACCGCGCCGGGGGTCCCGGCCGGGGGGGGAGTCAAGCCGACGTGGAGGGAGCCGTCGACCACCTCCGTCTCGAAGGAGTAGCGCCCGGCGATGTTCTGTCCGGGAACGATACCTTCGCCGACGGGAAAGGCCAGGCTGTGGGCGTCCTCTTCGACGACCGCATCCTCGAGCCACAGCGAGTAGTGACGGCCATCGCCGCCGGCCTCGCAGAGGTAGAAGTTCACCGTGTATTCCCCATTTGGAACCGGGATTTCCATGTGCCAGTCATCCGCGTCGCCGCCTACATCCCAGCGGATGCTCCTGAAGATGTTGACATCTTCCGCCGTGCCGCCAAATCCGAGTGCTGCGACACTGGCCGGGTCCGGGTTGGCCCAGGCGGGGATCGCCTGCGCGCCGCCAAGGTCGTTGGGGCGGATGTCAAGAGGGTCCGCGTTGACTCCCTCATCAGCCAGCCAGGTGTTGCCGTTGGAGTCGGTTATTTCCGGCCCGCCGCAATTGATCCGGAGCGGAACATCGAATTGTCCCCAGGCAGAGGAGGTTGCGACAAAACCACAACTCAACAATAAAGCTAACAAGCAGCGTGAATGCAGGCGTTGCATGCCGGACTCCTTAACATTGTGTGTAGAATCCTTCAATTCCCGGACATCGTTCGACTCGGGAACAGGATGGATGACCCAAAGAATGAATTTTATTTGCGCCTCTATTTCGACCCGCAAAAGACGCTCGAAGACCAAATACTGTAACCCCGTAAAGTTACGCCTGTAAAGATAATGTTAAGGTATTGAATTGTGACGGGGGTTTTTTCATCGATTACAATTGGAAGACCTCATTGCGGTCCGGATGGTTCGAAGGGTTACGGACCCAGGCCAGGCCCCAAGACGATAGCTGGAGTTTCCCTGTGAAAAGATTTTTGCTGATGCTGTCGGGTCTGTTGATGGCCGTGTTGAGCTCCCCGCGGGCGCAGGCCGTTGTCATCACCGAGATTTACTACAATCCGGGCCTCGGTCTCGATGCGCTGGAGTTCGTCGAGATCTCTTCTGACACCACGACTCCCGAGGACATCGGAGGCTACCGGTTTTCAGGCGGCATCACCTACCAGTTCCCTCCCGGGACCATCCTGACGAAGAACCAGAAGCTGGTGGTCTGTGCTGATCGGGAGGCGATCATCGAGCGCTACGGCCTTGACGGGGACCTGGTCTTCGGCAACTTCATCGGCCGTCTCGATGGAAGCGGGGAGCGTCTCGAGCTGGCGAACGATGTCGGCATTCCGCTGCAGAGCATACGCTACAGCGATGAGGGCAAGTGGCCGACCGCGCCCGATGGAACCGGCCACAGTCTTGTGATCAGGGGAATCCACCTCGACAGCAAGGAGCCCGAGAGCTGGACCTGGAGCCCCGAGCTCGGCGGCAGCCCGGGCCGGGCGAACTTTCCCGAAGAGACCGGGCCGCGGTTTGATGAAACGATCCTCATCGATCTTGGCGACACCTGGCGATGGCGCCGGGGGACGGAGGCCTTCTCCGCGCCGCCGGACGCCTGGCGTTCAGCCGGTTTTGATGATTCCGGCTGGGAGACCGGCGTCACGGGTTTCGGCTATGGAGATGGCGATGATGCCACGGTTCTCGATGATATGCGTGACGGCTATACGAGTGTGGCGCTACGCAAGGTGGTAGAGATCAGCGCCGCGGAGCTGGCGAGCCCGGGCGATTACTTCCTGGGCATGACCTTCGATGACGGCTTTTGCGCCTTCGTCAACGGCCGTCTCGTCGCCCAGGACAATTGCGAGGAGGGTTTTGCCTTTGACGATACCGCCGACGGCTCTCACGAGGCGCGCGATGAGGAGCTCTTCCTCCTGCCGCCCGGCGCCCTGGTCGAGGGAGAAAACCTGGTGGCCATTGTCGGGCACAATTTCACCGTTCGCAGCTCGGACTTCAGCCTGGCGCCGAGGCTGCTGAAGAGGAGCCTCGTCGTTGAAGAGGAGGGAGGGCGCGGCGGGCTCTCACTCAACGAGCTCTATCGCGGAGCATCCCCCGGCAGCGGCTGGGTGGAACTTTTTAATCATAGGTCCACGCCATTCGGGCTTTCCGGCCATCGCCTCACGGACCACCCTGAGCGAGAAGATGCCTTCACCTTCGCGCAGGGAACGAGTGTCCCTCCCGGAGGCTTCCTCGTCGTGACGGAGGCCGAGGGCGGCTTTGACTTCGCGGGAACAGAGGCCAGGCTCTTCCTGCTGAACGGCGAGGGAGAGTGCCTTGCGGCGGAAACCTTTGATCGCTCCGCTCCGGAGGCCCTGGCGGAGGGCGGCTGGTCGCACCTGCGCTTTCCCGATGGCGCCGGTCTCGACTGGATCTCCGCCACGCCCACCCGCGGCGGCCCGAACCGGGTGGAGAGAACGGAGGACCTGGTCATCAACGAGCTCTTCTATAATCCGCCGGAGGACCGGGCAGGTGAGTTCATCGAATTGTACAACCGGGGTGCCGAGGCGATTGACCTCTCCGGTTTCCGCTTCCGAAAAGGCGTCGACTACGTCTTTGAGCCCGGCGCCTCGATCGCTTCGGGAGCCTACCTGGTCATCGCGGAAGATCCCGGCCTGGTTCGCGAGCGGTATGGAATAGAAAACGTCCTCGGTCCCTACGAAGGGCAGCTTGCCGATGGAGGGGAGAATGTCGAGCTGGCCGATGGCTGGGGCAATCCGGTGGACCGGGTTCGCTATTACGATGGCGGCCGCTGGTCCATCTGGGCGGATGGCCGGGGCTCCAGCCTCGAGCTGATCGACCCGCGCCAGGACAACTCGGTCGCCTCGGCCTGGGAGGCGAGCGATGAGAGCTCCAAGGCCGAATGGGAGGAGCTGAGCTATTCGGTTGGTGACTACCGCCGAAGCGGGGAGTCCGAGCTGCATCTCTTTCTCGTAGAGAAGGGCGCCTGTCTTCTCGATGACATCTCCGTGGTGCGCTCCGGCACGGCGGTCAACAATATCTCCAACGGCGGCTTTGAGACCAACACCGCGCCCTGGCGAATCCAGGGAACTCACATTCACAGCAGCCGGGTGACCTATGATGCTCATTCCGGCAACGCCTGTCTCGAGCTGGTCGCCACCGGCAAAGGTGACACCACGGTCAACAGGATCGAGACCGACTCATCTCCCCGCCTGGTCAACGGAGCCTACCGGGTCTCAGTCTGGGCTCGCTGGCTTCGCGGCACCAGCCTCCTGATAGGGCACTCTGATTTTACAGCGGGCCCCAGGGGCGGACGCCCAAGCCCGTCGACGAACCTCTCTGGAAACACCCTGGGCGGCAAGCTGCGCATGACGGTGCCCCTTGCCCTCGGAACTCCGGGTCGTGAGAACAGTGCGCGAAGCCATTTGCGCGAGGTTGCCGGCAACACCAACCTCGGTCCCGTTATTAGCGAGGTCTTCCATGAGCCGGTCTCTCCCGCGCAGGGAGAGCTGGTGTCCGTGCGGGCGCGTATTTCCGATTCCGACGGAATTTCGAGCGTTCGCCTGATGTACCGCGAAGGCAGCCCGCGCGGAGAGTTTTCCTCCGTCGACATGTCTGAAGAGTTTCCCGGCACGGGTCTGTATCTCGGACGGATGGGAGCCTTCAGCACCCGCCGCAAGGTGGTCTTCTACCTGGAGGCTGAGGATGAGAACGGCGCGTTGCGGCATTATCCCAGGGATGCTCCGGATCACACCCTGCTTCTGCAGGCCGCAGGCCTGGTGAGCACCAACGTAGACGCCTCCCGGGTCATTCTCGATGATGCGAAAACGAGCGAGCTCTCAAGCCGTATGCTTCACTCCAACGACCTCCTGGATGGAGC
Source organism: Planctomycetes bacterium UBA1662 (assembly GCA_002320775.1). Taxonomy (GTDB): domain Bacteria; phylum Planctomycetota; class UBA8108; order UBA8108; family UBA8108; genus UBA8108. The sequence continues at coordinate 19,109 of DCKY01000131.1, read as the reverse complement.
CTTCGTCTTCAACAACGACGAGGCCATGTACAATGTCGGCGTGCGTTATCGCGGAAGCCCCTGGGGACGCCCCGGCCGCAACAACTACCGGGTGAGCTTCCAGAAGGACAAGGTCTTCCACCGCGGACGCACCGCCATCAACCTCACCAGCCGCGGAGCCAATCCGAACGAGGGGGCCGCCTACTTCCTCGTCGGCAGAAACGGCAGCGAGGCGAAGCCGGCCCCGACTGCGGATTACTTCTTTGTCAGGAATTATTTCAACGGCTCCGGCGGCTCGAGCTACGGGCTCTTCCAGTCGGTCGACCGCGACTATATGCAGAAATGGTACGGCGAGGGCGGAGACGGGCCGGTGCTCAAGGCGAACGGCCGCCTCAACTTCAACGACGGCGGTTCCCGCACGGCCTGGGATGGCGCTTCCTATGTGCACATGGGCGACGAGACGGAGAACTATCGCGGCTATTATTTCCACAGCATGAACCAGACCCGCGATGACTGGACGCCGCTTATGAACCTGACGCGGGTGATGGACCGCCAGGTGACGAGGTCCGTGGCCGATTTCGACGCCCAGATCGGCGACATCCTGGATGTCGAGGCCTGGCTGCGGGTCATCTCGGTGCGGGTGCTTATCGGCGGATGGGATGCCTTCTCCATCGGCAATGGCCACAACGGCTACCTGTCCTACAACAGCGCCTCCGGGCTCTGGGGCATCCTGCCCTTTGATATGGACAACAGCTTCGGCAATGGGAACTTTCCTCTCTTTCCGAACGCTGACGGGGATGTCGCCAGGATGATGGCGAGACCCGCATCGAGACGGATCTATTACCGCGTGCTGCATGAATATCTCCAGGGACACTGGTCCCGCAACGGAGCGAATCCCTGGATGGCGGCCCTGCAGCGCGACATCGGTCTCAACACCGGGGGCCTTCTCGGATTTATCTCGAGCCGCGCCGGGACTGTGCAGAACCAGATCCGGTCTTCGACGACCACGACCTTCAGAATCCGGACCAACAGCGGCAACGACATCACCACCGATGACGCCTCGATCAGGCTCGAGGGCGAGGCGCCGGTGCAGGTCGCGCAGATTTTTTATTCGATCAACGATGGAGAGCTCGTTCCGCTGGAGCCTTCCTGGACGAGCCAGGTGCGCTGGCGATTTGATTTTGACCTTGTCGCGAGCGTGAACGAGTTTCAGTTTGTCGGTTTCAGCACGGCCGGAGAGATTGTCTCGACGATGTCGATCGTGGTCGAGAGCACGGCGATCTCGGGTGATCCGAGGGTGACCGCATGGTTCCCTTCGAGGGGGCCGGTTGGGGGCGGCTTCGAGGTTACCTTTGTTGGTACCAACCTGGTCGAGGGGATGCGGGTCTTCTTCGGCGCCGCCGAGGCTTCAGAGATCACGCTGGTTTCCGAGGAAGAGTTGCGGGTCATCGCGCCCCGAGCCGTTCCTCCGCTGCCGGGTGACCAGGTTGTGGATATCCGCATGGTTCCACCCGAGAGCGAGGAATTCGTACTCGCGGACGCTATCGAGTACGAGGGAGACCTCAGCGACTTCTTCCTTCGCGGCGATGGAAATGGGGATAACGTGCTGGATATCAGCGATGGGCTGCACACCCTCTTTCATCTCTTCCTCGGCAGGGAGGTGACTTGCGCTGACGCCGCCGACTTTAACGACGATGGGGAGCTGGGGCTTGTCGATGCGATTGGCGCGCTGGACTATCTCTACCGCTCGGGTCCTCCGCCAGCGGCTCCCTTTCCCCTGCAGGGCATCGATCTTACCGACGACGGTCTCCAGTGTCGTTGAGCCGACGCGCTTTAACTCCTTGAATCGCCGTGTAGCTCCAGCGTAAGGTGTGGAGGACGTTGGACGAGATGCGAAGGAGGACACCGCGATGTCAGAAAACCAGGTTGATTCTGGAAACGAGGAGTTGGAATACCCGGAGCTGCCGCCTGAGCTCAGCCAGCCGCGATTCTCCACGCTTTTCAAGTATTTCGGCCCGGGAGCGATTGTCGCCTCGATCACGATCGGCAGCGGTGAAACGGTCTTCGCTTCCAGAAGCGGCGCCGTCTTCGGCTATTCCCTGCTGTGGCTCTTCCTGGCGGCGGCGATCGCCAAGGGCCTGCAGATCTACTGCGGTTCGCGCTACATCACCCTCACCGGCGAGCACCCACTCAGAAGCTGGAACCGTCTGCCGCTGCTGCGCGGGTGGTTCCCCTGGCTGGTGGCTGGCATCTCGATCATCTGTTTTCCGTTCTGGCTTGGCGGGCTGCCTAAGATGCTCGGGCAGTTGGTGAACTGGATTGCCGGCATCTCTCCCGGGGCGCCGGGCTCTCCCGAAGAGGCGGGATTTGATTTCTGGGTCAAGATCTGGGGCACGGCCTTCGTCGCCGTGGCGGTTTCGATCACCCTGCTGCAGAGCTACAAGTTGCTCGAGAGGGTCCAGGCTTTGCTGGTCGGGCTCCTGCTCTTTAGCCTGCTGGCCGCGGCGATCGCCTCCAGCCCCGACCTCATGGCGATCATTGCCGGCACCTTCATTCCCAGCTTGCCGGATTTTCCCGCCTGGGCGCTCGAGAAGTATCCGAATGATTTCGGGAACCTGCCCAAGTACCAGGAGATTGCCGTTTATGTCGGGGCGATGGGCGGCGGCACCCAGGACTACCTTGGCTATGTCGGCATCCTTCGCGAGAAGGGATGGGGCCTCATGGGCAGGTTCAACAGCTACAACCCCTCCTATGGCTCCGGGCCGGTTCCTCTCTCTCTGGACCCCGAACAGGTTCGTCGCGGGCGGGGCTGGCTGCGCGCGCCGGCGATCGACATCACCGTTTCCTTCACCTGTATCGTAGTCTTCACCTACGCCTTCATCGTTCTCGGGGCCCAGGTTCTGAATCCCCAGGAGATCGCGCCTGCCGGAAACAACCTGCTGACGGAGCAGAAAAAGTTCCTCTCCCAGATCCATTCAAGCCTGACCTACTTTTACCAGGTGGGTGTTTTCATGGCCTTCTTCGGCACGATCCACGGAGCCTTCGAGATCTACACCCGCACCGGCCACGAGGCCTTCACCGCGCTCATCCCCGCTCTTCACAAATCCCCGGTCAGCAAGGTGAGGCCCTGGATCCTGCTCTATTGCGGCGGCGGCTCTCTCGCCGTTATGTGGACCGGATTCAATCCAGTGGAGATCATCACTCCCGCCGCGATCTTCGGCTCGGTGATTACCTGCGGCCTCTGGTGCCTGGCGGGAGTGTACGCGGAGCGGAAACTGCTTCCGGCAGCCTACCGGATGAAGCCGCTCCTGACAGGGCTGGTTGTCCTGGCGGGAGTTCTGCTGACGGTGCTCGGTGTCGCCGCGGCCTGGCAGTACTTCGATAAGTTGTTCGCTGCGGGCTAGGTTATTCGAAGGGGAAGTCGACGGCGCCTTCCTCGAGCCATTCGTACTCGCCTTCGACGACACGCTGGGCGAATTTGTAGGTCGCCGCATCGTCGTTGGATGAGATGGCGCGGAAGGTGCTCTTGACCCTGCGCTTCGAATGGCGGCAGAAGATGTCGGCCAGCTCGATGACGCCGCTGTATTTTTCGGGGTCGAGGCTGTGCAGCCGGTCGGCGCGGGCGACCGCCGCCGCTATGGCGAAGAGCTCGGAGCCGATCTCGACAAAGCGCCCAAGCTGCGCCTGCTTGCGCTCCAGGGTCGCCTGGTGGCGGCCCATGGCGTGGAAGAGGGAGCGGGCGAGTTTTCTCGACTGTAGATTGACGAAGCGCAGGTGGCCGGCGAGCTTACGGTGGACGTGGAAGCGCCTCGGCACGGGGTTCCATTGCTTCAGGTACCAACCGAAGTAGTGCAGCCCGGCCTTCAGGCCGTCGGCAATCTTGTCGCTGAGCGGCGCGCGCGGATTGAGCACTGAGCCCGCTCGCCGCAGGTGCGGGTCGAGCGCCTCGCGCGATATGAACAGCCGCATGATCTCGCTGGTGCCCTCGAAGATCATGTTGATCCGGGAGTCGCGCATCGCGCGCTCAACCGCGACCCCCGGCTCGCCGCGCCCGCGCAGTGAGTCGGCGGTCTCGTAGCCGCGGCCGCTTCTGATCTGCATGGTCTCATCGATGATCTTCCAGAAGCCTTCGGAGCAGAACATCTTGCACATGGCAGCCTCGAGGCGAATGTCGGCGCCGCCGATGTCGACGAGCATGGAGGGATAGAAGCTGATGGCCTCCATGGCGAATGTATGAGATGCGATGAAGGCCACCTTCTGGGCGATGGCCTCGTGTTTGCCGATGTTGCTGCCCCATTGCTCGCGGTCGCGGCTGAACTCCCGAGCCATCTTCAGGGCGCGCTTGGAGGCGCCGGTGCAGGCCGCCGGGAGGGTGAGCCGGCCGGTATTGAGCGTGGTCAGGGCCAGGCGCAGGCCCTTTCCCTCGTCTCCGAGAATGTTATCAACCGGGATCTTTACATCGGTAAAACGGATCACGCCATTGTAGAGCGCTCGCAGGCCCATGAAGTGGGAGCGGGAGACGACCTCGACTCCGGGCATGTCGCGCTCGACGATGAAGGCGGTAATCTGGCGACGCTCCTTGCCGCGCACCATCTTAGGCGGAGTCTGCGCCATGACGACAAAGAGACCTGCCCGGGTGCCGTTGGTGCACCAGAGCTTTTCGCCGTTGAGGACAAAGTGCGTGCCGTCTTCGCTCAGCTCGGCCTTCGTTGACATATTCGCCGGGTCGGAGCCGACCTCTGTTTCGGTGAGCGCAAAGGCGGAGATCTCGCCGCCGGCGAGCCTCGGGTAGTATTTTTCTTTCTGTTCCCTGGTGCCGAAGAGCTTGAGCGGCTGGGGCAGCCCGATGCTCTGATGCGCCGACAGCAGGGCGCCGGTGTTGCCGCAATGGCTCGCTACGAGCATCATTGCGCGGCTGTAGTTCATCTGGGAGAGGCCCACGCCGCCGTATTCTTTCGGGATCTTGATGCCGAAGGCGCCCAGCTCGGCGAGAGCCTCGATCGCTTCGTCGGGAATCTCTCCATCCGCGTCAATCTTGTCGGCATCGATCCGGTCTTTGAGCACCTCGCGCATGCGGGAGATGTACTCATCTCCGGTTGCCCGGTCTTCGTCCCCCTGTAGCGGGTAGGGCAGGATGAGATCGTCGCGGAATCTGCCGAGGAAGAGCTCTCCGACGAAGCTAGGATGTTGCCATGTCTGCTCCCGGGCGGCCTCGGCGACCTCAAGCGCCTGGCGCTTGCCCTCCGACATCCCTGAGGTGTCGATCTGCAGCTCGGCTTCCTGTTCACCAGCGGGGTTTTTATCGTGCATCAACGGCCTCTGTGACTAACGACGATCAAGAAAGGGAGAGTGGTTCAACACTGCCGGCCTGAATGAGCCTATTTTCTTAGACCCTCTTTCCATTACATTGTTAACAGGATTACTAGAACTTAGGGTCCGGATATTCTAACTTTTCAACGAAAGTGGCCTGTTGCCTGGTGGAATTATAAGGCCGCGAGAGGGAAATATCCCGTCGATGAGGGGAATGCATGTTCTGGTGGAGCGTGAAGAGACGTTTATTGGCAGGTTTTGGCGTTCTGGCGCTGCTGGGCCTGCTGCTGTTGCCCCGCCAGTCAGCGGGGTATATCGAGGTTCCCATGAGCCTCGGCTACATCATCCAGTAGTCGGTGAATATTGTCGTTCTGGAGGTCGAGAAGGTCGACAACCAGGGCAACATCATTCATTTCAAGAAGGTCAAAGATCTCAAGGGCGTCTCGCCGTTTTCCAGGCTGAATCTGAATCTCAAGGTGAGGCCTGGGGTTGGACCTGAGCTGAAGCCTTCCGGGAAGGATTGAACGGTTGGCTTCAGGAGTCTCCGGGCGCCTCGACTCCGAGCCCCTTCGCCAGCTCGAGGAGCTGGCCCCAGGTGCCGTCGTCAATCTCAAGACCCTGCTCGCGCCGAAGAGCGGCGGCGCGTTGTTCCGGCTCGCCCGGCAGGAGGATCTCCTCGACTCCCTCCTTCAGCGGGGAGCTTTTCAGGTATTCGGTGAAGCGTTCGACATGATCGAGGAACTCCTCTCGCTCGCAGAAACACGCGGGGTCAGTCAGCTGGATGAAGAGACCGTTGCCGACCTTCTCCGTCATGGTTCCGCAGCCCGCTCCTGAGAGCGCGCCGCCGAGCAGGTCGACGATAATGGAGAGCCCGTAGCCTTTGTGGCCCTCCCGGCCTCCGAGCGGGAGCAGGCTGCCGCCTTCGTAGAGGTCGGCCGGGTTCGTGGTGGGCCGGCCGTGGCTGTCGAGCACCCAGCCATCGGGAATCTCCCGATTGGCGTTTCGGCTGATCCGGACCTTGCCCTCGGCCACGACGCTGGTGGTGATGTCGACCAGCAGCGGCTCGCCTCTCGTGGGGATGGCGATCGCTACGGGATTCGTCGCCAGGCGCGGCTCAGTACCTCCCCAGGGGGCCACCCGGCAGACGCCGTGGCCGTTGCAGTGTACCTGGGCGATGAGGCCCCGCTCGGCTGCCGCCAGGGGATAGACCCCGACGCGCCCGACGTGGTAGCAGTTGCGAAGGCTCAGCGCGGCGATCCCGTTTTCTTCGGCCTTTGCGATGCCCAGCTCGATGGCCTTCATGGCGGTCACCTGTCCCCAGGTATAGTGTCCGTCAAGCAGGGCTGTGGTGGGCGATTCCCTGACGATCTCGACTCTCGCCCCGGGCTTTACCTTGCCCTCGCGGACGTGGGAATGGTATTGGGGCAGCCTGATGACCCCGTGTGAGTCATGTCCCGCCAGCTGGGCTTCGACAAGGTGCCGGGCGACAATGAGGGCATTCTCGCGCGGACTGCCCATCGCCTCGATGAGGTTGGCTGAGAACTCCAGGAGCGTATCGGGATCGTAGGTGTTCATGCCGGCCACATTAACCCAGGCTTGTCGGGCTTGCCAGTACCCGCCGGTTGCAGAGGAAGGCTTGGAACACGAGGTCCTGACCGTTACCCTGTCCTTTTGTGGAAGAGGATCTCTCAGGCTCATGGCGGCATTGATTCAACTCAGCGAGGCGTGCAAGGCATACGGAAAGCAGCCGCTTCTCGATGATGTGAGCGTTCAGCTGTCGACCTCTGACAAGGTCGGCCTCATAGGCTGCAACGGCTCGGGGAAGAGCACGCTCTGCAAGCTCCTGCTCGGCGACGAGGAGCTGGACAGCGGCAGGTTGAAGAAGAGCTCAGCTCTGCGCCTGGGCTATCTGCAACAGGCGGACTCTTACGGCCCCGATGAGAAGGTGCTCGAGTTCCTCGAGCGCGACAGCGGCAGGGAGGGCTGGCGCTGCGGAAAGATCGCGGGGCGCTTCCAGCTGAAGAACGAGCTGCTCGAGGCGAAGATCAGCGATCTTCCGGGAGGCTACCAGACCAGGGTCAAGCTGGCCGCGATGCTTCTTGGAGATCCGAACTTTCTCATCCTGGATGAGCCGACGAACTATCTCGATCTGAAGACCCTGATTCTGCTGGAGGCCTTTCTTGCTGATTTCAGCGGAGGCTTTCTCATCGTTTCCCATGATCGGGAATTTTTGAAGAAGACCTGCCGGTCCACTCTTGAGATCGACCGGGGAGAGCTGACCCTCTTCCCCGGAGGCATCGAGCAGTTTCTTGCCTTCAAGGCCGAGAGGCAGCAGGAGAAGGCGCGACAGAACAGGAACGTGGATGCCCGCCGTAAGCAGATGCAGGACTTTATTGCCCGCAACAAGGTGCGCGCCTCGACGGCTTCCCGGGCGCAATCAAAAATCAAGCAGCTTGAGAAGCTGCAAAAGATAGAGGTGGAGCATCCCATCCGGACGGCGAGCATCAGGATTCCAGCGGTGGAGGTTCGCAAGGGTCTCGCCCTGCGTTGCGATGACCTCGCGATTGGCTACGAAGAGGCGGAGGTCGCTTCGGCGATTCGTTTCGAGATTCAGCGTGGCGAGAAGGTGGCTGTCCTGGGCGACAACGGGGAGGGAAAGACCACCTTCCTGCGGACCATAGCCGATGACCTCGGCGTGCTGGGGGGCGCGTATTCCTGGGGCCATGGGCTTGAGGTCTCCTATTATGCTCAGCATGTCTACGGCGCTCTCGATCCCGCTCTCGATATCTATACCCACCTCGATCGCTCCGCGGCAGCCGGGGTGGAGAGGCAGGAGATCCTGACCGTCGCCGGGAGCTTTCTCTTCAGCGGCGATGAAGTCGAGAAGAAGATCGGGGTTCTCAGCGGAGGGGAGCGGGCGCGGGTCTGTCTCGCCGGAATGCTGTTGAGCCGTCGGCCGGTGCTGCTCCTCGATGAGCCGACCAACCACCTGGACTTCGAGACGGTCGAGGCGCTTGCGCAGGCGCTCAGCGAATATGCAGGCACAGTCTTCTTCGTCAGTCACGATCGTACCTTCGTGAGTCTCGTAGCTACGAACATTGTCGACGTGGGCGGCGGCCGGGTGGTTCTCTTTCCCGATGGCTACGAGTCCTATGTCTACAGGATGGAGCGCGAGGCTGCCGGACGCGAGGCGGAGGAGCGCGCCCGGGAGAAAAAGTCCCGCGCGCGTATCGAGCCGGGCGCGGGAGGCCTGGACTACCAGCGGCGAAAGCAGCTGCGGTCAACGCTTACCCGGCTCAAGTCGCGCTGCGGTAAGATCGAGCGCAAGATGAAGGCGCTCGAGGCGGAGGTCGGGAAGATCCATCTCCAGTACGAAGAGAACCCCCTGGAGTATTCTCCCGAGAAGCAGGCACGGGAAAAAGAGCTCCAGGTGGAGCTGGCGGAACTGGAGCTCCAATGGCTCGATGCCCAGGGCGAGATCGAGAAGATCGCCGGAGAGCTGGGGTAGCCGGACGGCGGCTCAGCCTCGGGCTCTGATTCCCGCCAGGAGCCGCGCCCTCGCCTCTTCCAGGGTCTCGAGCTTCTTGGCGAAGGCGAAACGAACCTGGCGTTCGCCGAGTCCGGGAGTGTTGTAGAAGTGAGAGCCTCCGACCACAGCCACCCCGACCTCCCTGGCAAGCCAGAGGGCAAAATCATTGGACTCTCCCGGATGATTCCATTCCTCGTATCCTGCCATGATGTAATAGGCCCCCTCCGGAGTTCCGCCGGTGGTGAAGCCGGTCTCCGCGAGGATCTCCATCATCAGGTCACGCCGGGCGTGGTAGTCTTCCAATTGTCTGGCGTAGAAGTCCTCGCCCAGTGAATAGGCTGCCGCGCCCGCGGCCTGCAAGGGCGTGGGCGCGCAGATGGTCGTGAAATCATGAACCGTTCGCGTGCCGGTCGCCCAGGGCTCCCGGGCGGCGAAGAAGCCCAGGCGCCAGCCGGTGATGGCGAAGGTCTTCGACAGGCCTCCAACGGTGATCGTGCGTCCATCCATCCCCGGCAGCGTAGCGAGGGGAATGTGCTCACGGCCATCGTAGAGGATCCGGTCGTAGATCTCGTCGGTGACGGCGACGAGGTCATGTTCGATGCAGAGCTCGGCGACGCCAAGGAGCTCTTCGCGGTTCAGAACTCGTCCGCTGGGATTGTGGGGGGTGTTGAGGATGACCGCCTTGCTGCGAGGGGTTATCGCGGCCCTGAGGCGCTCGATGTCGAGCTCATAGCGCGGCGGCAGCAATGGCATATAGACCGGCTCGGCGCCGGCGAAGCGAACCGCGGGAGTGTAATTCTCATGGGCGGGCTCAATGATGATGACCTCATCGCCGGGTTCGGCGATGGCCATCAGCGCGGCCACGATACCCTCGGTGACTCCACAGGTGATGGTGATGTGAAGATCCGGATCGAGCCAGTCAAAGGAGGGTGCGTAGCGGCTCTTGAGGTTTTCGGCGATGGCCTCCCTCAGCTCCGCGAGTCCCCAGGTGACCGCGTATTGGTTAGGGCCCTCGAGTACCGCCTTTGCGGCCGCCTCGCGGACCTCGGGAGGAGGGTCAAAGTCGGGGTACCCCTGGGAGAGGTTGACCGCTCCGCACTCCAGGGCGACCCGGGTCATCTCCCTGATCCAGCTTTCGGACAGGTGTTCGAGCCGGGCTGATGTTCTTCCTCTTGAGCTCATGAGGGGTCCTTCATCCGCGCCGCGGGCGGGCGGCTAAGATTCGTCGTTTTGGGCCGAGGCCTTTTTTGACAGCACGTCCTCTACCCAGGCGCGCGCGCGCATCATCGAAGGGAAGCCAAGCGTGGTGACGGCGAGTAGCACCACATGGCGGATCTGTTCTTCGCCGCAGCCGGCGTCCAGGGCTTTCCGTGTGCTCGAATGGGTGGAGCCTTCCATGCCGCTGCCTATGCTGAGGCCCAGCCTGACGAGGGCCTGGGTCTGCGCATCTAAAGGGCCCGCGTCTCGGGCGGCCTTGCCGAGGGACTCATAGGCGCTCACCAGCTCGGGGTGGTCTTTCTTCATCTGCAGATAGAATTCAGGAGGCTTTGCCATGTCTTCTCTCGGCGCTCTTATCGCATGCGGGGGCAGGGACCCGAGGCCCCTGATGCCGATGATCATAGCTTCCCGGAGCGTTTTTGACGACCCATCTATGGTTCGTTGACAGCATCAATTGATGCGAAAGGGGCCGTGGAAGCAATCCCCAGTGATTGCCTTCACGGCCCCCTGCCGCCGGACAGCCCGGCGGCACGCACACGGTTGAGTCTTAATTACAGCCGGCGTAACTGTCGCACCCCAGATCACCAGGGCTGCCTGGGACATCGGTGTCGGGTCCGCAGCCGGTGTTGACTCCCGGAGGTCCGGGAAGGGCGGGGGCGTTGCCTCCCTGGAAGAGATAGCTCAGGATCAGGACGGCATCGGTCAGGCTGATCTGGGCATCATTGTCAGCATCGGCCGCCTCCATACAGCCGGGAGCCTCTCCTCCTGTGAAGAGATAGTTCAGAACGATAATGCCATCGGTGAGCTCAAGGGAGCCGTCACCGTTTCCGTCTCCGCGGGAGAAGACATTCGTCTCGTCGGTGCTGGCCACCGTCAGGGAGAAGCCTCCGGCCGCACCAGGTTCTTCACTGCTGACGACGATGGAATAGTTGCCGGCTTCGAGGCTGACATTCAGACAGGCCGATTCGGTGCCCGCTCCGCAGTTGTCATTAAACGAGACCTCGTCGCAAAGATCGTTAAAGAGGGCGACACTCGGGTCAAAGTCTTCCGAGGCGACCGAGATACGGCCCTCGAAGAATTCGTCAATCTGGAAGGCGTAGACCTCGATCAACTGTTCAAAGGGAGGCAGGGTGCACTCGCTGATGCCGAGTGTTCCATCGAGGGTCTGCTGGGGGGAGATGGTGTCGACACGGCATTGGACGCAGAAGTTGTCTCCACTTTCACAGACGGCATTCAGGGCAAAGCCGCCGGCTTGTCCTGTGGCGAAGCTGCTGACGCCGATGTAGTAGATGCCGCCGGGCAGGCCGGCCATGGTCAGCCGGGAGTTGAGTCCGTCGCCACCATCGTCGTCCTGGGCAAGGAGCTGGCAGTTCTCATCGTAGAGCTGCATGTACGTGTCATAGTCCCCGGTGAGGTCGATGGTCACATCGCCGCCGGCGACGACAATGCTGTAGAGGTCGAGCATCTGTCCGCTGAGCCTCCGGCACTCGGTCATCGGGAAGATGCCCTCTTCCGGAATGCCGCAGCTCATCAGGGCGACCTCGCAGTCTCCGCCGCAGAGCTCAACAGGCTCTCTGCAGCTGGTCGAGAGGGAGTAGTTCCCGGCCACACCGGCCGCGCTCCAGGAGCTGACGCCGATGAAATAGGTTCCGGCATCAAGGTTCTGGAGGAGGAGGGAGTTGAGACCCACGCCGCCATCGTCGTTGAAGGCGATACGGTTGCAGTCGGCATCGTAGAGCTCGACCCAGGTGTCGAACGATCCATCAGGCGAGTTGAGGTCGATCGTGATCTCTCGGTCTTCTTCAAGCGTGATCTGGTAGATGTCGACCTCCTGGCCTCCGCCGTTCGGGCGCGGGCAGCCGGTCTCGGGGAAGACTCCCTCGGTATTTTCTCCGCAGGCGATCTCTCCCACCAGGCATTCCGGGCAGACGTTTTCAGGCAGGATCGCTTCACGGCACTCTACCGAGAGGGTGAAGGAGCCAGCGCTTCCGATGGCCGTGCTGCTGACTCCGACAAAGATGGAGCCGCCAAAGCTCTCGACGCTCAGGCGCGCGGTGTCGCCGGCGGTACCGGCGGCGGCTATGGTCACGCAGCCCTCGTCGTAGACCTCAAGATAGGGCGGAAAGTCCGGGGATTGCAGGGCAAGAATAAGCCGGCCTCCTTCAGGCGGAAGGTCAATCATGTAGAGGTCGACATTTTCTCCGGTTTCGCGCGGGCAGCCGCTCTCTGGAAAGGTTCCCGTCGTTTCGGCTCCACATTCGGCCTCGGAGATCACGCAGTCATTGCACAGGGCTGCCTGGTCAAAAGGTTCTGTACAGCTTGCGGTCAGGGTGAAGTCTCCGGCGCCATTGACCGAAAAGCTGCTGGCACCAACAAGGTAGGAGCCGGGCTCCAGTAGCTGGGTGATGCGGGAGTTGAGTCCTTCACCACCATCGTCGTTCAACTGGATGAGATTACACTCCATGTCATAGAGGGCGAGATAGGTGTCGTAAGGCGCGGTCAGGTTAAGCGTGACCTGCTCGCTACCCTCGACCACCTCGAGGGTGTAGAAATCGACCGGAGTTCCGCGTTCCAACTGGCAGGCGCTCTTGGGGAAATCAGCTGTAAACGGCGTTCCGCAGGGGAGATCTTCAAAGATGCAATCCGGTGAACAGATGCCAACAATCGGCGGCTCGACTTGCCAGGCATTGGCAACGGAACTCAGCGAAAGGCAAAGCCCCAGAACCGTTAGAACGGACAATGAGAAGCCAGAGATTGATAGATTCGACGAATCTCGGCGGCAATTTTTCTCCATCATGGAAACACGCCTACTTAAAAGAATTTAGTTAATAATCGATCCGGTTGGGAGTTCCAAGAATACCGCAAAGTGTATCAAATGCCCCATCTCCCGAGCGGAATTTTACAAATGAAACCAACTATCGAGTGTCCACTCAACGTCCAGGGTATGCAACGCCTTTTTCCCATTAATACCGCTTTGAGCCAGTTCGTATTCAGTTCCGGCCTGAGCAGGGTATAATACCGGCCTTCTATCGAGGTCGCCTGTTCCGGTTGATTGCGGTCGCCGAGCTTTCTGATAGTGAAATGTAAGGGGTTCCGATGTTGTTTTATCTGCAATCGTGGGTCTTTTCCACGGCCATCCTGCTCTTCATGGCAGCGGCCGGGGCAGCCGACTGGCAGCAGTTTCGGGGGCCCAATTCCTCTGGTATAGCTCCAGGTTCCTCTCCTCCCGTTGAATTTGGTCCCGGAAAAAATGAACTCTGGAACATACCGATGGGGGCAGGGCACAGCTCTCCGATTGTTGTTGGCGAAGTTATTTTCCTGACGACCTATGACAAGAGCCGAAAGGCGCTCGCGGTTGTCTGCATCTCTCGAGCCAGCGGTGAGATCCGGTGGGAAAGGCTTGTGCCGGCAGACCGGATCGAAAAAGGGCACGCATCGTTTAATCCGGCCAGCAGTACGCCGGCGTCCGATGGCCAGCGGGTGGTTGCCTACTTCGGTTCGTTTGGCCTGATCTGCTTCGACCTGGAAGGGAAAAAACTCTGGCAGCGGAAGATGCCGCTGACCCGGACGTTCGGCGGCAATGCGACCTCGCCCGCGATTGTCGGGGACAGGGTCGTTCTCTACCGCGGCAATTACATTGATCACTTTCTGCTGGCGGTTGACAAGGTCACGGGCAAGGAGCTGTGGAAGGTTCCGCAGCGCGAGCCGTTTTCCGGCGAGATGGCCTGCACTGCCTGTCCGATCGTCGCAGGTGACAAATTGCTGGTGCACACCGCGCGCTCCATGCAGGCTTTTGAAATTTCCAGCGGCAAGCTGCTCTGGGTGGCCGTCTGTGCGACAACCGCGACCAGCACGCCGATTGTTGCCGGCAAGGAGGTGATTGTCGCCGCCTGGAACAAGATGGGAGAGCCGGCGCTCCGCCCTGAATTTCCTGACTATAAAAAATTAATTACCGATCATGACAAGGATGGAGACAAGCTGATCAGCCGCGATGAGCTGCCGACGTTGTGGATCTTTCATCGTCCCGATGGCGCGGAGGCGCCTCAGAACGGCGCCACCATCCGTTTTGACAGAGTTGACAAGGACAAGAACCGTGAGATTGATGCGGATGAGTGGTCCGCTCAGCTCCAGGGTCTTGAGAAGTTCCGCGCCCGCTACAAAACCCACGGCATATTGGCTATCCCCCTCGACAGCAAGGGCGAGGTGGAGGCGAACGAGATTCGTACGCTCGAGACACAGGGGATCCCCGAGGTGCCATCTCCGCTTTGCGATGGACGCTACGTCTATTTTGTCAAGAACGGGGGCGTGCTCACCTGTCTCGAGCTCAAGACAGGCAGGCGGGTGTATCGGATACGAACCCAGGGCCGCGGAACCCACTACGCCTCCCCGCTCATTGCCGGGGGCCATCTTTTCACGATTGCCGGAGATGGACGGATTTCGGTGCTGACGCTTGGGCCAGAGCCGAAGTCTCTCGCGACCAATGAAATGCGCGACCGGGTCTATGCCACCCCCGCGATTTCCGATGGCGTGCTCTATGTACGAACCCACTCGAGATTGTTCGCGTTCGGTAAAAAAACAGGCTCGCCCTAGAATCGGCAATCGACTTCGCTGGCGCGTTTCAGCTCGCGGAGGTAGTCCGCTCTGGAGATCTCCTGTGCTCCGAACTGGCTGAGGTGGTCGGTCATGTACTGGACCTCGAGCAGCAAAAAGCCGTGGAGCTTGAGGTGTTTAACCAGCGCGGCGAGGGCGACCTTCGAAGCGTTGGTGACACGATGAAATTTTGATTCCGCCATGAAAGCTCCGCCGACCTGTACTCCGTAGAGGCCGCCGACCAGGCGGTCTTCCAGCCACACCTCAATGGAATGGGCCCTGTTGAGTTCGTGCAGCTGGTTGTAGAGTTCATGAACGCGGTCGGTGATCCAGACCGGCCTCCCCTCTCCACAGCCAACCATCACCTCGGCAAAGGCCCTGTTGGCCGTAACCTCGAAGCCCCCATGCCTGATGGCGCGCCGCAGGGACCGGGAAATGTGGAATTCAGACAGCGGCAGGATGGCCCTCGGGTCAGGGCTGAACCAGTAGATCAGGTCATCTTCGTCATCTCCCATAGGGAAGATGCCCTGACTGTAGCCCTCCAGAACGTTTTCCGCCGTGAAGGGTCTGTCGAACTCGGTTTCGATAGGGATATCCACAGCAGCCATGATAAGGCCAATGCGGAGGCGCCGGCATCCAGATTGTTCAGCTTGACGCCAGGAGCCTGTCAGGGACTTCCGAGTGGATAGCCCTCGAGACTGCGTCGCAGCAGGTCCAAGGCCCGGGTGGCGGTTTGCGTTCTAACCAGGTCCCTCTGTCCGGAGAAGATTTTTTTCTCAACGTGGACGGTCTCGTCATCGGGCCCCGCGAGCCCGAGGTAGACAAGTCCGACAGGCTTCTCTTTGCTGCCTCCGCCGGGGCCCGCGATTCCAGTTACGGAGACTGCGTAGGTCGAGGCAAAGCGTTTTCGCGCAGAAAGGGCCATCTCCCTGCACACCTGGGGAGAGACGGCTCCTTCGCGTTCGATGAGCCTTGCATCGACATCCAGCATGGAAGACTTGATGGTGTTCTGGTAGGCGACCACGGAGCCGCTGAAATATTCCGAGGATCCGGCCAGATCGGTCAGCCGCTTGGCGATCAATCCCCCGGTGCAGGACTCGGCCGTGGCGACGCTCGCCCCGCTTGACACCAGGAGTGCATGAACACGGCCCGCGAGTGAAATGTCGAGAGGTCCTCCGGAAGCCTCCTTCAGGCCTTCGGGCAGAAAGAAGATGTCATTTCCAAACTCGCTCTCCAGCAGCCGCCTGGCATCGTCGAGCAGAGAGTGCTGGTCCTCCTGGCGCGAGATGAACTTGAGCAGGAGCTCACCGGGGCGCGCGCTGATCCCGTATTCGAGTTTTTCCCTGTCGATAGCGAGCCGCTGGATTCGGTCCTCGGCCCAGCTCTCCGGCCGCCCCATGATCTTGGCCCGGAGGATGCGGGGCGCAGAGAGGTTGAATTGATCAGTGAGCTCCTTCGCAAGGCCTTCAGAGAAGATAGCCCGGAGCTCGAACGGAACACCCGGCAGGGCTGCGACCAGGCCCCGTTGGGTTTTCACGACGCTCGCCGGCGCCAGCCCGACGGGGTTCTGCAGGACCAGGGCGCCTTCGACTACCTCGGCCTGTTTATAGAAATTACCGGGGATTTCCGCTTCCGAGGCTACTCGTTTCAGCGCCTTCTGCCGCATGTTCTCGCGCGCGGTCTCATCTCTTGTGACGCCGCGTCCGAGGGCGCGGGCGAGTGTTCCGATGGTGAGATCATCCGCGGTCGGACCTAACCCCCCGCTGATGATGACCAGCTCGGCACGTTTGCACAGCTCGCTGAAGGCCTCCTCGAGCCGCCTCTCGTCGTCGGGAAGCAGCCGCAACTCTTTAACGTGGATGCCAAGCATGGTCAACTCCGTCGCGAGGAACGAGCCATTCGCATCGCGGGTCTCTCCCCGGGTGAGCTCGGAACCGGTCAGACAGATAATTGCTTTGGGTTGGGTCACGCTGCTTTTCCCTCGAAGCTGCCCCCGGGCCGGGGACGCGCCTTGTAAATGGCTGGCAACCGATGAGGTTGCGCAAGCCGGCCGAGGAGCAGGTTTACCACCACCGCTGCGGCAGGGCAAGAGTCCTGGGTTTGCCCGGGCGGCTTTTGGTTGCTGGCAGCGTAGTTGCGGCGGTGTTAACATACCGCCCTGCATTCGAGCGGCGTACTTTTAAGCGCCCGTTTGTCCGCTGGAGGCTCCAAGTCATGTTTGAAGGCATCACCAAGCGTTTTTCCGGGATCCTCGGCAATATTGCCGGGAAGAAGATCTCCGAGAAGAATATCCGCGAGACGCTTCGCGAGATACGGGTCGCGCTCCTGGAGGCGGATGTCGCCCTGGAGGTCATCAAGGAGTTCCTCCAGAAGATAGAGAAAGATGCCCTGGGGGAGAAGGTTCTCAAGGGTGTCGAGCCCGGGCAACAGTTCATCCAGATTGTCTTCCAGCATCTCGTGGAGCTCATGGGGCCGGTGGATCCGGCCATCAATTTCCAGTCGAAGGGGCCGACAGTCATACTGATGGCGGGCCTCCAGGGCAGCGGCAAGACGACGACCTGCGGCAAGCTGGCCATCATGCTGCGCAAGCAGCACAAGCGCCGGCCTCTCCTGGTGGCGGCTGACATACAGCGTCCCGCCGCCGTTGACCAGCTGCGAACGCTTGGTGAACAGATCAAGGTACCGGTTTTCTCCCAGGCGGGAGAAAAGCCCCCGGCAATCTGTGCCGAGAGCCTCAATGAGGCCAGCCGCCTGGGCTGCGACACGATTATTCTTGATACCGCCGGGCGCCTCCATATCGATGAGGAGATGATGGGCGAGGTCTGCGAGATCGCCCGGGTCACCAGCCCTCACGAGGTCTTCCTGGTCTGTGATGCGATGGTCGGCCAGGACGCGGTCAAGAGCGCGAGGGAATTCAACGAGCGCCTGGAATTGACCGGGGTCATCCTGACAAAGCTTGACGGCGATGCCCGTGGCGGAGCCGCCCTGTCCGTCAAAACGGTCACGGGCAAGCCCATCAAGTTTGTCGGTACGGGAGAGAAGCTTGAAGGCACGCTCGAGGAGTTCCGCCCCGAAGGCATGGCGGAGCGCATCTTCGGTTTTGGAGATGTGCGTGGGATTGTTGCCAAGGCGCAGGAGGTTGTCGATGCCGACGACGCGGCCCAGATGCAGAAGGAGCTGCTCGAGGGCACCTTTACCCTGGAGCATTTTCTTGATCAGCTCCAGTCCGTAAAGAAAATGGCCGGGGGGAATATCCGCAAGCTGCTGGAGATGGTGCCGGGAATGGGAGCCCAGCTTGGGGACATGGATATCAGCGACGAGGACCTCGGCCATATCGAGGGAGTCGTCCGGTCGATGACACCGAAGGAGCGTCGTCGCCCCGAGATTTTGAATTCATCGCGCCGCGACCGTATTGCCCGGGGTAGTGGGCGCACCCGGATGGACGTCGATGACCTGCTCAAGCAGTTCAACGGTATGAAAAAGATGATGGATCAGATGACTGGAGCTTCCAGCAAGGGTCCTCTCGGGAAGATCAAGGCCATGGCCCAGGCAAAAAAAATGATGAATGATCCCCACCAGATGATGCACCAGATGTCGCAGCAGATGGGGGCTGGCGAGGATCCGAAGCAGAAGAAATCCCGCGGAGGGTCGGCCCAGAACCGGAAGACCTCGAAGGCTGAGCTAAAAGCCAGGCGTAAACGTGAGAGGAAGAACCGCCGCAAGAGCCGTCGACGTTGAATAGGGTTCTTCTATCCCCAAAAGAACCTTCACCCGGGCAGTTTTTCGGATTTGGTTCCATTCGAATCGGAACTTCTTAAATACCTTGACCTTAGGGTTAAATTTGGGATAATTGTCCATCTTTTCCACCTTTCAGGGGACTCCCTGAAGGGCATTAAAGTATTTATTCAGAATGAGTTAAGGTTTTCTTGCCGGGCTTTTAGGCCCTGGTGAATAGTGTGCAACCGGAGGTAGCTGGATGTCGGTCAGGCTTCGCCTGAGGCGAATGGGAAAAACCCATCGACCTTTTTACAGAATTTGCGCCATTGAGCGGGGTCGTGCCCGCGATGCGAAATATATCGAGAGCATTGGTTACTACGATCCGTTTATTGAGGATGATTCCGAAAAGTTTCACCTCGATAAGGAGCGGGCGGAGTACTGGCTCAGTGTCGGAGCGACGGCTTCAGACACCGTCATGAACTTTTTGCGTAAAGCGGAAGTTGCGGGACTCGTACCGACCAAGAAGACCAAGGGCCGGCCGAAGCGGACTCTGAATGCTGAGAAGCGGGCTGCTCGCGATGAACGGCTGGCGCGTAAAAGAAAAAGAAAGCAGAAGGGGCTGAACAAGCAGCCTCCCCCAGCGCCCAAGGAAGAAGCTCCTGAGGCTGAGGCGGATGAGGCCCCCGAGGCTGAAGAAGAAGTCCTTGAGACCCAGAACGAGGCGGCTGAGAGCCAGGTAGACGAAGCTCCCGCCGAGGAAGCTCCC
>DCKY01000282.1:2258-6207 GCA_002320775.1 Planctomycetes bacterium UBA1662 | reverse complement strand
GAGTAGATCATCGAGCCGCGGTAGAGATAGCTGCGCCACTCCCACTTCACCTTGCCGGTGGCGAGCTCGACGCACTTGAACATCGCATCGGGCGGGTTGCGGCCGCTGAAGGCGTAGAGGTGGCCGTCGAGATAGTTCGGCGGCGTCCAGTGGATGTCGAGAATCCTGCCGCGCTTGGAGATGTCGTCCTTCCAGAGCGTCTTGTAGGAGTCTTTCTTGACCTGCAGGCAGACGCTGCCGATGCCGTAGGTGGCCGAGAAGAAGACCTTGTCGCCGACCACCAGCGGTGTGGCGCCATTGACCGAGTCGCGGAAGCGGGCGTGCCAGGGAAACTTCCAGCGCTCCTTGCCGGTGGCGGGGTCGTAGCAGGAGAGGCCGCCGCGGTGGAAGATGAACAGCTGGCGCGCTCCGTCGATCTCGGCGAGGCTGGGCGAGGCGTAGGAGCCGCCGTCGCTGACGGTCTTCCAGAGCTCCTTGCCTGTCTTCGCGTCAAAGGCGAAGGCCATGCCATCGGGTTTCCTGTCCCCCGTGAGGAACTGGATGCCGCCGAGATTGCAGAAGACCTTGCCGTCGGTTACCAGTGGCGTGGCGCCCGTGCCGAAGAAGTTCGGCCCGATGGAATAGCGTGTCCTGATGTCGACCGCCCATCGTTTCTTCCCGGTACCGAGATCGAGGCAGTGGAGCACCCCCTTGGGGCCGAGCGTGTAGACGCTCCCCTGGTAGACCGCGGGGGCGCAGCGCGGGCCGGAATCGTAGCCGTAGAGATCCTCGTAGTCGGTGGGATAGCTGAAGCGCCACTGACGTTTTCCGGTGGAGGCATCGAGGGAGTCGATGTGGAGGGTGTCCTCGATCCGGTGAAAGAGGATCAGCCGCCCCCCGGAGATGATGATCGAGCTGTAGCCGCTGCCGATGTCCTGTTCCCAGAGCCGCGGCGGTCCGGCCGCAGGCCATTTCTTAAGCCATCCCTTCTCCGCGGAGGCGCCGTCGCGCTTTGGCCCGAGCCAGTGGGGCCAGTCATCGGCCCTGGGCCCTGTGAGCGGAGAGAGGCAGGCGAGCAGGACCCCGAGGAAGAGGGCCGGGAGGAGGCCGGGCTTGTTGTTGAGGGATATCACGATCTTTCTCGCTTCCTGCTCAGTCTTCGGTGTTGAGAACCCTGTAATCGCCTTTTCGAACGGTGAAGCCTTCACGGTCGAGTTGCTCCAGCAGGGGAATACTGTATTTCCGCGTTGAGCCGATCAGGTCCTTCGCGCCTCCGGCGGTAATCTGCTCGTTTTCTTCGAGGTACTTTCTCATGATCCGCCGGATGTCTTCAATCGCATCACGATGAAAATAGATGCCGTCGGCGATCTTCTGCAGGACGCCTTCTTCATCCAGGAGATCGAAGAGATCGGTGGTCCTGGCGGGATTCCAGCCGAGCTCGGAGGCCAGGGCGCCCGGCGAAGGCGGGGTCGGGCCGCCCTCGAGGCAGGCGGCGGTGATCTCCGCGAGGTCCTTCTCCTCCTGGGCACTGAGGCTGGGGCCGAGGTCGCGCCACTTCAGGTGCCCGGTCTTCGCGTTTTCCACCTCCCCGGCATCCTGCATGAGGGCGACCAGCTCCTGCAGGAAGACATCGCTGCAGCCGATTTTCTGGCGCAGGACGGCCTTCTCCATCAGGCGCTTGCGCGAATTCTGTTCGAAGTAGGCGGCGGCGGCCTTTGTCGCCGCCTCTCTGCCCTCGCTCAGCTGTGACCCGCTGATGAGCTGGCTGCCGCGGCTGGTCCTGCAGGCGAGACCTTCCTCGATCAGCGATTCGATCAGTTCGAGAGCGTCTTCGGTCTTCAGCCCCGCCTGGCGGGCGAGATCCGCCTCGTTGACCGCGTTGAGGCCGGCCTTGTCGAGCTGGTGCAGGAGGAAGCCGCGTGAGTCGGCGAGGGCATCGTTCTTGCTGCGCAGGGTGTTGATGACAAAGTCCTTACCGGTCTTCAGGCGGTACTTTGAGCTGTCGATGATCTCGCCGCCGCCGATCGTCTCCATGGGGGAGTGGAGTCGCAGCACGTAGCGGTCTCCCGGAGCGGCGACCACGGGCTCCTCGAAGCGGAACTGGACATAGCTCTCCTGGCCGGGATCGAGCCTCTTGGAGTCGAGGAGGTAGATCTTGCCGAGCTGCTCGGCCGTTCCCACGTGCAGGCGGATGGTGGCCTGGTGCTTGAGGATCCGGTGATTGTCGGGCAGGTAGTGGAAGCGAGCCTCGAACATGGTCGAGCCGGTGAAATAGCCGGGCTGGGTGAGGACCATCCCGCGGTGTACCTGGCGGTAATCGATGTCGGAGAGATTGATAGCGGCGGAATGTCCGGCGCGGGCTGTCTCGGCTTGCTCTTTGTAGGCCTGGATCCCCCGCACCCGGCCCTTTCCGCCAAGCGGGACAATCTCAAGGGTGTCTCCAAGCTGGGTGGTTCCGCTTACCGGGATGCCCGTGACAACCGTGCCGAAGCCCTTGGGAGAAAAGACCCGCTGTACGGGCATGCGGAAGATCCCGCCAGCCTCCCTGGGGCGGACCTTTTCCACCAGGGTGTTCAGATGCTTCTCGAGATCTTCGAAACCTTCTCCCGTGATCGAGGAAACCTTGACCAGCTCCGAGCTCTCCAGGAAGGTGCCTTTGAGGGTGTCTCGCACATCTTCCTCAACCAGTTCCAGGAACTCCTCCTCAACGGCATCGATCTTGGTGATGACGACCATGCCGTGGTTGAGCCCGAGGATCTGCATGATGGTCAGGTGCTCGCGAGTCTGCGGCATGACGCCATCGTCGGCGGCGATCACGAGGAGCACCAGGTCGATTCCCGTAGCGCCGGCGACCATGTTCTTGATCAGCCGCTCGTGTCCGGGGACATCGACGATGCCCACCCTCAGGCCGTTTTTCAGCGTCAGGGGCGCGAAACCCAGGTCGATCGTCAGCCCCCGGCTTTTTTCTTCAGGAAGCCGGTCGGGATCGATGCCGGTCAGACGTTGGACCATGCTGCTTTTTCCATGGTCGATATGCCCGGCCGTACCGATGACGATGTTAAAGATCTTGTCGTCGTTCGTAGTCATAGAATGTTGAAGGCTATTATCTTAGCGTCTTTAAGGGGAGAGGTCATCAGGGTTGAGTGGGAGAGGTTAGGGTAAGGTTCAGATTCAGTGTCCGGGTTGACAGTTATTACCCTAAGCCCTATGATGGCATACTCTTCGGTGTTTTAATCTAACGAGTGAAACAGCCTGCAGCTTCCAGAGGGTTGCACAGCATACAAACAGGCTTCTTTCGGTCTGTTGTAAAGAACCGCCTTGAGCCGACAGCGGCGGCGGATTTTCTCCTGTCTGTTGAGCAGGCATGACTTTGCCGCGGATTTCGGGCGTTCGTAAGTTCCTTTTATCCGTGGCTGAATACAGGTAACGAAGCTATGAGTCAAAAACAGGATCTTCTCTTCTGCAAGATTGCCATCGCCAACGGTAGAGTCTCCGAAGATCAGGCCAAGAAGTGTCTTGCGATCGCCAATAAGCGAGAGCAGGAGACCGGACGCCGACCTACGATCGGTTCTGTCTTTTCGAAGTACAACCTCATGGGTAAGCAGGAGGTCAAGTTCGTCTACGAGGCCGTTCAAAAGAGAACCGGGATGCAGGTTCCGATGGCCGGAGCTCCCACCGCGGGAGGCGGCAAGGGTGGAAGAGTTCGCAAGCCATCCTTTGCGGATGAGGGCCGTCAGCGCCGGGTAGATCCCAACGTTCTCTGGCTTGGTGTGGCTTTCGGGGTCATCTTCCTCGGAATCGTGGTCGCCCTGGTCGTCATGTTTGTTACTCACTCCGGTCCGGATAAACCGGGAGAAGATGGAGCCCCCTCGATTGCGGCACCCGCGGGAGCCGCTGGCACGCCAGCCGGAACCGCCGCTGGAACCGCCGCCGGAACGCCGGCCGGAACAACGGCCGGTGGAGCGGCCGG
>DCKY01000282.1:0-1950 GCA_002320775.1 Planctomycetes bacterium UBA1662 | reverse complement strand
CGGCCGGTGGAGCGGCCGGAACAACGGCCGGTGGAACTCCAGGAACCGCGCCCGTGGCGCCTGCAGGAATGCGTGAGGACCACCGACGCCTCATTCGTCAGCGGCTGACCGATGCTCGGCACGCGTCGCTGACCGATGCTGTGAAGGCCCTGGGTATGCTCACTACCCTCAAGAGCACCATCGAAGACAAGAAGATCGTTGTCGATTCCGGTCTCATGAACGAGCTCGACTCCGAGATCAAGCATCTGAAGGATGGAGATTCCGGATCCGATGATGAGGGGTCGGACGATGCCGGTCTTGATGATATTTGATCAGTGAGAACCGCTCCGGCAACCGCCTCCCGGGTCACTTGAAGCCCCGGGTCACTTGAAGCTTGAGTGCTTCTTGAGGATGTCGTCGTAGTCGATTCCAAGACCGCGCAGTTCCTCGAGGCTCGCGTCTCTCCAGCCGCAGGGCTCCAGGCCCTTGAGCTTGATATTGCCAACCCTGGTTCGCGCCAGCCTGAGAACCTTGTACCCGACCGCCTCGAACATCCGGCGGACCTGGCGTTTCTTGCCCTCGTGGATGACCAGGACGACCTGGGTATTGTTTCCATCCGGGACGGTCTGGAGAACCTTCGCAGGCGCTGTCTTGTGATTCTCAATTTGTACCCCGGCGGCAAGCTTCTCGAGCGCGTTTTTTGCGGGCTTGCCGTTGATGAGAGCGACATACTCTTTTTCGATCTCGTAGCTGGGGTGAGTCACTCGGTGGTTCAATTCACCGATGTTGGTCATCAGCAGGAGTCCCTCGGTTTCCCGGTCGAGGCGGCCGATCGGCAGGATCCCGACCTTGAGCAAGGCGGGGGGCAGGTAGTCCATCACGGTGAGACGTTCGTGAGTATCGTGGGTGCTGGTGATGATCCCGGGGGGCTTGTTGAAAAGAATGGTTTTCGGCTCGGGAATACTGAGCACCTCGTCGTTGACCGTGACCACATCGCCCTGCTTGACCGTGGTTCCTAGACTCATGAGGGACTTTCCGTTGACCAGTACCCTGCCAGCCTGGATAAGAAGCTCAGCCCTTCTCCGGGAAGTATAGCCGCAGGCCGCAATGTATTTATGAAGGCGCATGATGATGGATTATATCGAATTATCCCGCTGTCTTCCCGACCGCTTTCATGGGAGACAAAAAAGTACGTTTACGGGCGTCGCTGTCCGCATACGGACGCCCCGGGGTCTTACCGGCGGCCCGACGCCGGCGTCTAAACCCGTTTGCCGGGAGCGAATAGGGGAAAAATACCTGCGGGGAACGTTTTGGCCAGGGGATTGCATTTGAAACGGCAGGGTCCCGAGCCCTTTGCCCGGGACGTTATGCAACCTCCGGAGAGTCCCGCCTCATTTCATTCCAACACACAATCTTCGCGCAAGCCTGAACCGAACCCAACAGGCATGGTCCAACTGGTCCTGTCCACAACTGGTCCCACCTCTACCATCGGCCCGCCCACAGACGCTCTCCGGAGGAGCTTCAATACATTCGGCGTAATCTCGAGGCCGGGATATCAGCCTGCTCACGGTACTTGGTTACCGTTCGGCGGGCGATGCTGAGCCCCTCCTCCTGGAGAAGCCGCGCGAGCGCGGTGTCGCTGTGGGGCTTCTTCTTGTTCTCTCCCTCGACCAGCTCGCCGATTCTGCGGCAGACATTGCGCCTCGATTCGATCTCGCCGTTGGCGTTATCGACGCCGCCGGTGAAGAAGTAGCGCAGCTCGTAGATCCCCGAGGGGGTCTCGATGTACTTGCCCTTGATCGCGCGGCTGATGGTGGAGAGATGGACGCCCACGGTGTCAGCGATCGTCTGCATCTTCAGGGCCTTGAGGTTCTCGGGTCCCTTGAGCAGGAAGTCCTGCTGGAACTCGACGATGGCAACGGCGATATCCTTGATGGTTCTCTGTCGCTGCTCGAGCGCCTGGATGAGCCA
>DCKY01000235.1 GCA_002320775.1 Planctomycetes bacterium UBA1662 | reverse complement strand
ATCGAGAGCCACGACTCCCGGGTAGCGCTTGGTGACCTCGCGGATGCTGATCAGGGCCGGGGCGCTCATGAGGCCTGCTCCGTATCCGAACGTGATTCGAGTACTCTCCGAACAACCAGCACCGCGCAGGTCACCCCGGAAACAATGCAGCCCGCGATGAATTTATCCCGTGAGTCGTCTGTTGAAGAATCTCCGTCACTGGTGACCAGCACAGCCACTATCCCCATGAGCACCGTAAGGGAAATAATATTCACCACCCCCAGGGCGCCCGGGAAGAATTTCTTGCGGTCTCCCTTCTGCGATCGCAGCTCGTTGAAGGTTACGGCTAGGACCACCAGTAAACCCACAATCATCCCCTGGAATTCGTCGGGATTGTCCTTCACCGTCTTCGCCACGGCATCGATAACGACTCGCAGGAAGATCGCCCCCAGCACGATACCCGAGATCGTCCCGAGTCCGCCGGCCAGCGAGCAGCCGCCGACAACGGCGGCGGCGATCGCGTTGAGCTCGTAGCCCAGGCCGTCGCGGTCCGGCATGGCGCCGCCGACATAGCTCGAATAGAGGATCCCGGCGAGGGCCGCTGTCATGGTGCCGATGCAATAGGCCAGCCACTTCTTCTTTTCAGTCGAGATGCCGCTGAGCCTGGCGGCATCCTCATTGCCTCCGATGGCGTAGAGGTGACGGCCGGTGACCGTCGAACGCATGAGCGTAAAAAGCGCCAGCGCGACCACGGCGCAAATGATCACGGGTATATACCACTCGTTACCCAGGGACTTGTAGGCCGCGTCACGAATATAGATCTGGGTGTTGGCGTTAGAGGTGAAGACCCGGTTCACATCCTGGATAAGAACCCGCCCCAGGCTCCTGAGACCGACAAGTGAAGCCAGGGTGGCGATGAAGGGCGGCAGCCGAACCACGGTGATGAGCCAGGCGTGAAAGCTGCCGACGATGAAGCCGACTCCAAGGGTACCTGAAATCGCGACCACCAGGATCCAGGTCGGGAGATTCGCTGTAACCGGGTTACCCGTGTCATCTACCAGCCCCGCGTACTGACAGAGCCCGAGGATCATGGAGCAACAGATCACGCCGCTGAACGCGATCACCGAGCCGCTGGAGAGATCGATGCCTCCGGAAATAATCACGATCCCGGCCCCCATGGCGAAAATCCCGAGAATCGAGGCGTGCCTCAGGATCTCCGTGGCGTTGTACCAGGGCTTCTCGAGATAGGCGTTGGTCGGATCGATAAGAATCGCTATCACGACCACTGCGAAGATCGCGATGAGCAGGCCGCACTCGGTCGCGTACCGGCTGTACAGACGCGACAGGCCGCTGGGGGAATGAGACCCCTGGATTCCTTCGCCGGGATTCGAAGCCATCAGGACCCCTGCAGCCCCTTACTCTTGAGCCACTCTGTGAATTTCGAGAGGGTCAGCTTGTTGGTATTGTCACCGAACTTAGTGTCCGCCAGAGGCGAGCCCTCATCGGGAATGATGATCTTCAGGCCGGTATCGAAGAGATCCTTCTCCTCGGTTCGATTCATGCGCTTCTCCATCGCAGCGAGTGCATCCTTATCATCAGTAATGAGCGCCTTGAGCATGCGCACTCCCTCGTAACCCATGGCATGGGGGTTCTGAACCGCCATGGCGTCGATCATGCCGTTCTTCATGTGGTCGATCGCGATCGGCTCGGCATCGAAGGTGACGATGGTGAAGTCCTTGCGTCGCTTGAGCTGCGTGACGATATCGACGATCGCCGGGGCGTTGTACGACCAGATGCCCACCAGGGTATCAAGGTCGGCGTTACGGTCAATCGCATCCCGTACGTTCTTGCGCGCGATGTTCTGATCGCCTCCATCGCCAAAGTTTTCCTTCTGGGTAAACTTGTCGCCGGCACCGACTCCAAAGCCGCCGATACGTTCAATCGCATTGGCAGCGCCCTTGAGACCGACGAAGGTCGCGTACTTGCCGCCATCGGGCTTGAGACCCTTCGCTGCCTTGCCGAGCTCTTCCCCGCCGTAGACGTTGTCGGTGCCGAGATAGGCGATCCGCGAGTCACGGTCGTTCTTTCGATCGACGTCCGAATCGATGGTGATGACCTTGACGCCCTGCTTGGCGAGCTTGCGAAGCTCATCGGCGATACTCGAATTCCCGGAGTTGGTGATCGAGATTCCCACCCCGGCGACATCCGACATGCCCTGGTAGGAACGCAGCTTATCGATCTGCCCCTTATCGCTGAAATCGTTGGTGTCGACAACGACCCGCAGCCCCGCCTCGGCGGTCTTGAGATCCGCCGCCGCTTCCTGGGCGCCGATCTTGGCGGCATCCCAGAAGGGGGAGGTTCCGTTGGTCAGGATGATGATACGTTTCCCGGCTCCCCCGCCATCGGAACCACCAGGCTCGGGTGTTGCCGTGGAATCTCCCCCGCCCTTGCCGCAGCCCACGGCGAGAACGACAAGAGCAAGCAGAAGAACTGACCAGGAGAAAAAACGGGATGCGCTGAACATGGCGGACTCTTCCTCTAAAAAAACTTTTATTTCGACCTCGAAAGTAATCAGAGGGGCAATTCTATGTTGAGGAAGCCTTCGGTAACAAGTGCCTTGTCGGAGACAGCGGCCCCCGGCCGGAGAGATTACCGGAAGACCGAAGGCGCACGCCCTCTCCCGCGGGTCGACAACCTGCTTAATCGAGACCGGTTCATGGAGTATGCTGCAGGTTCACGAAGGCACAGCCCGGCGGGAAGTAATGAACAGGTACTCCAGGCTAATTTCAGTTTTCACGGTCCTCGGCAGCTTAGCCTGCGCTGGTGTTCTCCGCGCGCGGGAAGAAGCCGAGACGGAACCTGTCTACTCGCCTGGACTGCTGCAGTGCTTCTCAACCGCGGACGAAGAGACCTCGACGGATTGCCGCCTCACCCGCCTGGTGGCCCTCCATCTGCCGGTGAACACGGCCCCTTCTCCCTTCACCGGACAGGGCCCCACAACGGTCGAGTGGCGGGGGTTTCTCGATATCGACCTGGCCGATGATTTCACCTTCAGCATCGAGGGACGCGGCCGCTTTACCCTCACCCTCGGAGGCAAAGAAATATTCGATTCGAGCGGAGAGGACCTCTCGAGAGAAAAGGCGGTGACCGTGGAGCTCGACAGCGGCAAGGTTCCGCTGCTGGCCGCCTATACGGCCCCCCCGGCCGGCGCCCGCGAGCTGCGGCTGTTCTGGTCCTCCTTCGACTGGCAGCGCGAGCCGGTGCCTCCCATGGTCCTCTTCCACGACCCGACCGACAAGGCGGCCCGCGAAAGTGCCGCCCTTCGCCAGGGACGGGAGCTCTTCGCCGGGCTGCACTGCGTGAAATGCCATCCGGGCGTCAACATCTCGAAAACCTCGATGCCCGAACTCTCCAGGGACGCCCCCTCTCTCCTCGCCGCAGGGAGAAAATTCCGGCAGGACTGGCTTGCCCGCTGGATCGAGAACCCGCGGAGCTTTAGAAAGCAGGCGACGATGCCCCGCCTGCTGCACGGAGCCGGATCTCGGGAGAACGCCAGGAATATCGCCGCCTGGCTCGCAAGCCTGGGGAAGCCCGGAAAGGCCAGGGCGCCCGCCTCCCCCGAGGTCATCAAAAAAGGCGGCGAGCTCTTCGCCGACCTTGGCTGCTTCAATTGTCATTCGCTCCGGAAAGCCGGGGCCGACGGCGCCGACCGGATCTCGCTGCGCAATATCGGTGAGAAGTGGCTCCCCCAGGCTCTCGAAGAATTTCTCCTCGACCCTGACCGGGACTACAAGTGGATCCGCATGGGTGACTTCCAATTGAAAGCCGCCGAGGCAGGAGCCCTCGCCGCCTTTCTCCTCTCCCGGCCGGGCGATCCGCAGAAGACACAGGCCGTCAAGCGTCCGCCGAATCCCGCTCTCGGCAAGGAGCTTGCCGAGAAGCTGCGCTGCGCCAACTGCCACCAGCTCAGCGAAGAAAAAGGTCCGGACGACATCCCCTACCCAGCCACAAATAACATCGAGGCACTGAAAAAGGGCGGCTTCAAAGGTGGCTGCCTCTCCTCCAACCCACCCGGACGCCACGGCATCGCGAACTTCGGACTCGAGAAAAAACAGCTCTCCAACCTGCGGGACTTCGCGAACTCCCGCCTCGATTCACTGGACCGCTCCTCGCCGGTTGAATTCGCTGCCCGGCAAATGCGGCAGCTGCGCTGCGGAGCCTGTCACGAACGCGACTCCGCTCCAGCGCGCTGGCCAACTCTCGAGGAGGAAGTGGCTCACCTCATCGCCAACCGGCTGGAGCCTGGAAACGAGCCCGAATCCCCGGAGGAAAAATTCAGCGTCGTGCAGGCCAGGCCTCCTCTGACCTGGACCGGAGAAAAGCTCCGGCCGGAATGGACAAAAAAACAGCTCGCCGGCACGCTCGACTACGAGCTGCGACCCTGGCTGCGCTCGCGTATGCCGCGCTTCCCGGCCCGGGCGCAGGGCATCGCCGGGGGCCTGGCTCTTCAGCACGGCTACCCGGACGTCTCTCAACCCCTGGAAAAATCCGACCCTGCCATGGCGAAAGTCGGAAAACGCCTCGCACTTCGCGATGGGGGCTTCAGCTGCGTGAGCTGCCATGGTGTCGGGGAAAAACCTCCCGAGGCCGTCTTCGAGGTGCCCGGCACCAACTTTATGTACGCCAGCGAGCGCCTGCGCCGTGAACACTTCCATCGCTGGATGCTCGACCCCAGCCGGGTGGTGAAAAACTCCCGCATGCCTCAATTCGCCGACGATGAGGCCCGCAGCCCCTTCACGGCGTACTACGGCGGCGATGCCCGCAAACAATTCGAGGCGATCTGGCAGTGGTTCCTTGAGGGCCGGAACATCACCCCTCCGTCAAAATAGGCTCTCCTGGTGTCGCCCCCCGCAAAGCCTCACTTGAAAAGCCTCCCTGTATAATCGAGAATTCGCAGACACTCTCACCGTGCCTCACCAGCTCCGCTCGAGGCCCGATTCCCGCCGGCAGGAGAACTAATGTCCCCAACGAGCGACCAGGACCTGATTGAAAGCTGGCGTGATGAACCCGCGCCCCTGCTGCCGGTGCTGCACGCCTTTCATGACCGGGATGGTTATCTCAGCGAAGATGCGATTCGTTCGATAGCCTCCGGTCTGCGGATCCCGCTCGCGGAGCTCTACACCACGATCAGCTTCTATCACCACCTGGCGACCGAACCCGGTGGAAAAGAAAAATCCCGCGTCTGCGATGGCCCGGTCTGCCGACTGCGCGATGCGGAAAACCTCCTCGAAGAGCTTGGTGAAGGCGCCACCGCCATGCCCTGCCCCGGCCGTTGCGATGAGCCGGTGGCCGTGCTGCGCGGCGACGAGGTGCTGCTCGGGTTGAGTGCCGACGAGCTGGAGAACGCTCCTTCACCGCTTCCGGCAGCGAACCCCGGCGGACTCGACGAGTGCGTCTTCGGCTCCATCCGCAAGCCCGGACGCGCCACCCTCGCCGGCTACCGGGAGACCGGGGGCTACGAGGCTCTGAGGAAGGCCGCCCTGGAGATGAGCCCCGAGAAGCTCGTCGATGAAATCAGCGACAGTGGCCTCGCCGGACGTGGCGGGGCCGGGTTCCCGACCGGCCGCAAGTGGAAGGCGGTGGCGGAAGCTCCGGGAAACCCCAAGACGATCGTCTGCAACGCCGATGAGGGAGAGCCCGGCTGCTTCAAGGACCGGGCGATCATGGACCACGACCCCCACGCCGTCATCGAGGGCATGGCGCTCGCCGCGAGAGCGACGGGAGCAACCCGCGGCTTTATCTACCTGCGGTATGAGTATCCCGGCACCCTCGCCATCCTGGAGCGCGCCATCGCCGAGGCGGAAGAAGGCGGCCTCCTGGGAGATAACATCCTCGGGGTCGATGACTTCGACTTCAGGATCTACCTGCGCCGCGGAGCCGGAGCCTATATCTGCGGAGAGGAGGGCTCCCTGCTCAACAGCCTCGAGGGCAAGCACCCCTTCCCGCGCAACCGGCCGCCCTACCCGGTGACCCACGGCTTTGAGGACCTGCCTACGGTGGTCAACAACGTGGAAACCCTGGTCTCAGCGCCGCCGATCGTCCTGCGCGGAGCCGACTGGTACCAGTCCCTCGGTGAGGGAGACCACGCAGGAACGAAGGTCATCAGCCTCTCGGGCGATATCGCCCGGCCGGGGAACTACGAGGTGCCCATGGGCCTGCCGCTTTCAACCCTGCTCTACGACTGGGCCGGCGGCCCCGCCCGCGAACAGGACATCCAGGCTGTCACCATGGCGGGTCTCTCGGGCGGCTTCCTGGCCGGAGACGACCTCGATGTAACCCTTGATGAGCCCTCGATCCGGAGCCGGGACTCCTTTCTCGGGGCCGGAGGCATCATCGTCTTCGACCAGGGACGCGATATGGTCGCCGCGGCTGAAAACGCGATGGAATTTTTCGCCGATGAATCCTGCGGTAAGTGCTTCCCCTGCCGGATCGGAACGAGAAGGCTCACCGAGCGCCTCGGCGGACGGTCCGGCCCCACCGAGATGCCCGACTGGGAATCGGAGGTGCGCGACATCGGCAAGGTCATGAAGGCAACGAGCGCCTGTGGCCTCGGAATGGCCGCTCCGCTCATCACCGAGAGTCTGCTAAAATACTTCCAGGAGGAGGTCGAGCTGCGGCTCAAATAGCCGCCGTCAGAGCCGATGACTGAAAAAGCTGAAATGAAAACGATGATCCTTGACGGCGTGGAGGTTTCCTTCTCTCCGGGGGAGACGATCTACGAGGTCGCAAGCCGCGCAGGCGGCGAGATACCCACACTCTGCTACGACAGGCGTCTCGATCCCTTCGGCGGCTGCCGTATGTGCGTCGTCGAGGTCGAGGGAGTCCGCAACCCGGTCGCCTCCTGCACCACGCCCGCGAGTGAAGGGATGGAGGTACGCACCTCGACTGAAAACATCGAAGAACACCGCAAGATCCTCCTCGAGCTCGTGGCCAGCGAAAACCGGGAGGTTGACGTCGACCCCCTGCGCGGCTACGCCTCCCAGGAGCTCGCGCAGCTTGTTGACCGCTACGAGGCACGCACCGGGCGCTTCGAAGGCGCGCATTCGGGATGCTCGAGAACCGACGACGAGAACCCCTTCATCCTGCGCGACTACGACCTCTGCATCTCCTGCTACCGCTGCGTTCGCGTCTGCGCCGAGCAGGAGGGCGACCACGCCATCAACATCCTCAACCGCGGCTTCGAGACCCGGATCTCCACCGAGTTCGACGGGTCGCTGAAAGATTCCGACTGCACCTTCTGCGGCCAGTGCGTGCAGACCTGCCCCACCGGGGCGCTCGGTGACCGCAAGGCCATGCGGCACGAGGGCGAGCCCGGTGAGATCGAGAAAACACGGACGATCTGCCCCTATTG
>DCKY01000125.1:595-33029 GCA_002320775.1 Planctomycetes bacterium UBA1662 | reverse complement strand
CCGGGCTACAAGAAGCTCATCACCCAGCTCTACTTCAAGGGCGACCCCCACATCAAGACGGACTCTTTCGGCGACAAGGGCGCCGCCAATTCGAACCTGGTCATCCAAACGGATAAGGTCAAGGTCAAAGGCGGCAGCTACCAGCTGGGAACCTTCGACATCGTCCTCGAATCGACGACCACTTCCTTCTGAGGCCGATTGCGCCTTTACCCGGGCTGTCCTCTCAGGCTTGCGGCCTGAATGGGCCCTCAGGCGATGAGCCCGAACTGGGCCTGGCCTTTTTTGCCGCCAGACTTGAAGGGGCGTCCAGAGGGAGAGAAGAAGGTCTCGTTCCACGGCAGGCCCGCAAGATGGGCGATCGTCGCGCACCAGTCCGGGGTGCTGACCACGTTCTCGGCGACCTCGCCGCCGGCATCGTTCTTGGCCCCGAAGATGGTACCTGTCTTGACCCCTGCGCCGGCAAGCAGGCAGCTGAAGGCCTGCGGCCAGTGGTTGCGTCCCAGGTTCTCGGAGATCACCGGTGTTCGTCCAAACTCGGTGGTCAGCACAACCAGGGTCTCATCGAGCAGCCCGGACTTATCGAGATCCTCCAGCAACGCGCTGAGAGCATCATCCACTTCCTTTGATTTCTTCGGAAAGTTCTTCTCCTCGTAGATCGCGTTATGGTTGTCCCAACCACCGGAGTTGACCTCGACGTGCCTGACGCCGCGCTCTACCAGGCGCTTGGCCATCAACAAACCCTGTCCGACATTGTTCTCACCGTAGGCTTCGCGCTTCCACTCGGGTTCCTTTTCCAGGTCAAAGGCCACGAGGTCTTTGCCCTTCATCATCGCGAGAGCATCATCATAAAGAGGCGAGACTGTCTGTACCTCGTCATTGAGGAAGCGTCCTCGGAAGCTCTCTCCCAGGACCTTCGAAAGGTTGACCCGCTTCAACAGCCGGGCTGAATCGACTCCATAATGCGGCTTCGAATTCTTGAGGCCTTCCCGGGCGCTGCCAATCGGCAGGGGCGCGTGTTTCGGATGCATCCAGCCCGCGTTGGGATGGTTGCTGGGAGGATTGATGATGAAGTTGGCGGGCAAGTCCGAGGCCGACTTCTTGCCTGTCTTGTCACAGTAGCTCAGCCAGGAACCGAGGTGAGGATGCTTGTCAGCGCCGCGCAATTCATAGGCTGTGCGAACGTAGTACTGGCCCTTCGCATGGGCGCCGATGCGGCTCTTGCGGGAATTACAGATGGCGATCTTGTCCATATGGCCCGCGAGCTTCGGGAACCAGTTGGCGATCCGGATGCCGTCAACGTTGGTATCGATAGCCTGAGTCTGGCCGCGCGCCTTTTCAGGCAGATCGGGCCGCGGGTCGAAGCTGTCCATGTGGCTGAAGCCGCCGGAGAGCATGAGATAGATGACATGCTTGGCCTTACCGAAGCCGGGCATCTTCGACGGATCCGGGCCATCGTCATCGCGAAGCGCGGCGGACAATGGCCCGGCACCCGCGAAAAGTGAACCGGAAGCTCCGGCCAATGCCATCACCGAAAGGAAATCACGGCGTGCGAAGGATTCGAAATGTTCACCGGAGTTGCAGCTGCTCTTTTTCATGTTTCTCATATCCGTTTCCTGTTTTCACCTCGGCCAGCGCCGGGTCTGTATTCAAGTTGTCGTGGAGAGCTCCCTACTGGACGAAGCGAAACTCCTCGGTATTGATCAAGGCCATGAACACGTCGGCCAGTCCTTGCTTCTCAGCCGGGTCAACGACAGAGATAATCTCCGCCAGCTCATCGGGGCTGGGTCGTCTCGAAAGCACACCCAGGAAGAGAAGCTCAATTCGTTTCTGGTTGTCTTCTTCCGCGAGGACCCTGTCCCAGAGAACAGCTCCCCTGCGAGACTGCCTCTCCTTGCGACCCTCGTAGCTTTCAGTAAGGAGGAAGCGGCCGACAAACCCGTTCATGAGGGCCAGGTTCTGGGGGACGTTCGACAGGCGGTTTGAATTCTCGATCTGCTCCCGGTCGGACTGCCCGAAGTCACGCAGGAAATGCCCCGCACGCATCGGCTGGAGAAGCTCCGAGGCCCTTCCCAACTGCTGGTTGTAGCCCGCGTGAATCTCGCTGGCCACAAAGGTACCCGCCCTATTGTTGGAGTACTTCCTGCTCCCCTTGCCCCTCTCCGACCTGTCCCGCTTGATCTTCTCAGCGGCGGCCGTCTCTTCCCGGAGGATGTCCCGGCAGAACTCGTAAAGTTCAGCAGGCGGCAATTTGTCGACATCCTTGAACCTCTCCTTGTCCCTGTAGCGGAAATTCCGTTTCCGGAAATCGATCTCAGGAACGATCATCGTCATGAGCGAATCCCAGATTTGCTCCGCGCTCATACGCTTCAGTAAGGGCCCGGGGTAGTGATACGGCCATCCCGGTCGTGACTTGTCTTTATCTGATGGCGAAGGAGACCAGGCCTGCCGCTGGTAGGCCCTGGTGTTGTAAAGAACCCGCAGGAATTTCTTCATGTCGAAGTTGTCGGCCATGATTCGTTTCTCGAGCAGCGCCATCAACTCCGGGTTGGAGGCTTCATCGCTGACCTTGATATCATCCCGGGTGCGATAGATCCCCTGGCCGAAGACATACTCAAAGAGCCTGTTGGCGATGACCCTCGAGAACATCGGGTTTTCCTTCGAGGTCATCCAGTTGGCGAAAACTTCGTGGGGAAGATTTTTCTCATCGATCTCGGGCGACTGGCCAAACGGAGTTTTCGGCAGGACCTTGTCACCCGGGCGGGCATTGCCGTAGCGGTAGGTGGCCGGAAGCACTGACCAGGCCTTTTCACCCCTGCGAAGTGAATAACCGAGCAGGTAGGCCATGTCTTCCATCATTCTCGCCGCGGAAGAGTCGATCGAGGCGGCCTCCTTCGAATCGTAGAGCCCTTTCTCCGTTCGCTCCTTGACGATGTCGCGACGCTCCCGGGCCCAGAAACGCACATAGTTCTGGTAGATCCCCGTATCGTAGCCGGTCCTGTCGGTACGTCGAATCTCGTCCATGCTGAGGTCCGAGTAGCGGGCCTTCAGCTGGGCTCTCTTCCTCTCGGCGCTTCTCTCGTTGACAGGCACATCTTTCCAGACAACCACGATCTTGCCATCGACCTCTTTCTTGCTCGAGCGGCGCAGCCTGAGCGAGTTCTCAAGGAAGGTTTTCTTGTCCACCCATCGCGGAACATAGCCCTGCATCTTGTTGTCCCAGATGTAGGCGGCCATCTGGAAAAAGTCGTACTGGGACCACTGGTCGAAAGGATGGTCATGGCACATGGCGCAGTCCATCTGGGTTCCGAGAAAAATCTGGGAGGTATAGGCCAGGCTGTCGACCTTCATATTGAGATCGCGGTACCAGTAGCCGACCGCCGGGTTATCGAGACCGTTGCCGGTAGCCGAGAGCATGTCGTAGACAAATTTGTCGTAGGGTTTGTTTTCCCGAATGCTGCTCTTGATCCAGCGGGTGAAGGCCTCGGTCATCGAGGAGGTCCGCCCGTTGAAACGAACCCGGAAAATGTCAGCCCAGAAATTATAGAAATGGCTGACAAAGGCCTCAGAATCGAGCAGCTTATCGATCAAGCGGGAGCGGCGGCTCCTGCTGCGATCATCGAGAAAATCTTCCGCTTCGCCTGGAGTGGGGATCCGGCCCGCGATATCGAGGTAGATCCTCCTGAGGAAAACCTCATCGCTGATCGAGGGGAACGGCTTGATGCCTTCAGACTTGAGCTTCTTCTCGACCAGCGCGTCAACCTGGGCCACCGCGGCCTTCAGCTTCTTCGCCGGGACAAGCTTCGGGTAGAGGTCGGAAATGCGCGGAATTCTATCCCTGACGACCCCCTCGGATTTCGGCGGGGGAGGGTTTTTCCCCTGGACCACTGAGAGCCAACCCGAGAACCCCGCACCCTCGGTGATCCAGCGTCTCAGCAAACCTACCTCCGCCTTTGTAAGGGGCTTGGCCTTGCCCGGGGGAGGCATGAGATCATCGTCATCGGCCGGCAGGCTGATCACCTCGATAAGAATGCTGTCATCGGGACGATGCGGCTCAATGATTTTTTCGCGCTTGGTTCCCTTGATAATCGCCTCTGCGACATCAAGGCGCAGCCCGGCCTTGGGCTTCTTCTTGCCGCCGCCACTGTGACACTCGAAACACTTCTGCTCGAAAATCGGCAGGATCTGTTTCTCAAAATCGACCCGGTCTTCAGCCGAAGAGGAGAAAGAAGGCAACAGCAGGAACCCTGAAAAAAGAAAGAATCCGAGAAGAGACCCGCGCGGATCCCGGTTGCTCATTTTTCTCATCCGTCCTGAAAAGCAGACTTTCATGTGGAATCCAATATCGTTGTAAGTTACAGCCTACCGGTCTATTGCGCTCGGGGGACCAATGTACACATTGATTCCGCGACACTCCACATCCGTCTCTTTTCCCCCGGATCTTATTCCTCACTTAAAGCCTTATTTTACCAGTGTTTGAGTATGAATAATGGGGTTCTGGGGAAAACGCCCGCAATGGCATAAAATACCTATCGTATCTTGCCGGATCCTGTGGTTTTTTCTTACTAACGATTGCCGCCTGGCGGAAAATCAAAACTGAAAAGCCTGGAGAAAAAATGATGACCCGTTCAACCTTTGTCTGCCAACAGCTGCTCAAGCCCATATGGCTTTGCGCTGCGGCCAGCCTGATCACCCCAGCCCTGGCTGGACAGGAACCCGACCCGGTACGCCTGAGCCTTACCGACCTCAGCGCCGACCTCCAGATCGGAATCGGAGGCTCCAGCGTCGATGACGATGCCCTGCTGCTGCTGCAGGGTGGACACCATGATCCCCGCAAACGCGGCTTCACCTTCCAGGGATTCGAGCTTGGCATGCAGGGAGCCATCGATCCTTACCTCAACCTCCAGGCCGCGCTTTACTACACGATCGACGCGGCGACGAACGAATCGGATTTTGAAATGGTCGAGGCATTCTTAACCAGCAGCCAACTGCCCGCGGGTCTTCACGAAAAAGGAATCCACTTCGAAGTCGGCCAGATGCTAACCGAATTTGGCCGCCACAATCCCACCCACCTGCATGAGCGGAGCTGGCTTGACCAGCCCGTGATCAACACCCGTCTCTTCGGGAGTGATGGCATGCGGGGGATGGGCCTGAGGTTCGGGATGAGTGAACCGACCCCCTGGCTGTCCGGATTGCACATAGGCATCCAGGACGCGAGCGGGGAGAACATGGCGAGCTTCAACTCGAGCGAGGCTGGGGAAACGATCGGAGGCATCGCCTCCGTTGACAACGAAGTCAAAGGCCTTGAAGATTTCGTCTACCTGCTACGATTGGAAAAAGAGGTAGAGAGCCACACCAGGGAGACCCACTGGACCCTGGGCGCCTCGGGCTTATGCGGCCCGAACGCGACCGGAGATGGAGGCCGGACGATCGTCCTGGGCGCCGACATCACGATGGAGTGGACCCCGGAAGAAAACGAGAACGGCTGGCCATTCCTCACCTGGCAGACAGAGATCATGCGCCGGCGTTTCACGCTGGGTGAGGGCGAAGGCGACGGAACGGGTGGAGCTTTCCAGGTCGGCGAGGGAGGGCTCTCCCCGGATGACACCCTCATGGACTGGGGGCTCTATTCCCAGGTGCTCTGGGGCTACAAGGAGAACCTGGCCGTTGGACTACGTTACGAATTCGCCAGCGGCGGCTCGGGCCCGCTTGACAGGGACACGGACCCCTTCCGCGATGACCGTCAGCGAATCTCACCGGTCTGGATCTGGACACCAACCGATCATTCACGCTTCAGGCTCCAATACAATTACGATCTCGCGGAACACCTCGAAGACTCGCAGGCCCACTCCATCTGGGTCGGGATGGAAGTCCACTTCGGCGCCCACACCGCGCAGGCACGCTGAAAGAGCCATCCATCCCTCAGAAGAGTCCGCGAATCGGCTGGCCGCTCTCGGTCAGACGGATCAATTCCGAGGGAATTCCCTGGATGACGCGCAGCTCCTCGACATTGAAGAGATAGTGCAGGACGGTGGAGACCAGGTCCTTGTTGGTGATGGGATCAGCCGCCGGTTTGCTCGCATCGCTGTTTGACTCACCGATGACCTGGCCCATATTGAGACCGCCTCCAGCGAGCAACAGTGGAGCGATCCCCCCCCAGTGATCCCTCCCGCCCCTCGCGTTAAGCTTCGGGGTGCGACCCATCTCCCCGCAGGCCACGAGGAGGATATCGTCACTGAGTCCGCGCTCCTCGACATCCTGGAGGAAGGTAGAGACCGCGTGATCGAAGGGAAGACCGCAATACCTCATGCCCTCCTGGATCGTGGCATTGTTGGTGTCGGCGTGCATATCCCAGACGAAATTGGTCGTCACGGTAACGAACCCGCAACCTCTTTCGCAGAGACGCCTGGCCATCAGCATGAGCTTTCCGAGCGTGCGGGCGTTGTCGACGTAGTTGTTGTAGTTATTCCACTGCCTTCCGATCTCGTTCGGCCGAACCAGCGGAGCCGTGTCGTACCGGGCGACAAGCTTCGGATCCTCTTTTGAAAGGTCAAACGCGTCCCCCGCTCCGCCAAGCAGTGTGTCGAAGGCCTGCTCCCGAAAGCGGTCGATGCCGCCCGACCTCCCATCGAGAGACTTCTTGAGATTGTCCAGGCCGGACAGAAGCCCACGCCTGTCATCGAGCCTCCCACGCGGAAGGTTCAGGAGCATGTCCTGCTGGAGGTCGCCTCCTCCACCGGGGATAAAGGGGGTGTAGCCCGGCCCAAGGGAACCGGTTGAATCAAATTTTCCGAATTGGGTAACTCGCTCCTGTGATTTTGGCTCAACCGCCCTGGGAAAGAGCGCGACGTTCCTTGGCATGCCGCTCACAGGATGATTCGTACCCGCTACGCGAGCGTAGAGAGAGCCGAGATTGGCTCCAAGGGTCTCATTGCAGACGATCGGCTTGATATCATGGTTCCCATTGCCCGTGGTAAAGGACCGCACCACGGACATCTTATGTGCCAGCCGGGCAAGCTTCTGAAATGTCGCCCCATAGGTGACCCCGGGAAGAGTTGTCTTCACCTCCCCAGTCACGCTGCGAACTCCTGCAGGCGCAGTCATCTTGGGATCAAACGTCTCCGTCTGGGAGGGACCACCGTGCATAAAGAGAAAGACCACGGACTTGTCCTTGACCGCACTGCCGGCCTTGGCCGCCAAGGCCTTGGCCGCAAGCAGGTTGGACAAACTGAGTCCGCCAAGTCCCAGGCTGCCGATTCGAAGAAAACTCCGCCGCCCAAGATTTTTTTCGGTAAAAGAAAGCATGATTGGCCTCCCTCAGTGCCAAGCATAGCTTACCTGAGCGGCTGCTATAATCCAAGAACCACACGCCAGGGGCGATTCCCTGTCTCCGGGTCGCCGAAAACGGTTCTGCGCGGCCCCGTGAACGTTTACCGGGTTTACTCTCCAGCTGACGCCTCTTCAAAAGAACCCGTTAGCACTGGCTGAATCGGAGGCTATATTGGACTTTTTCAAACCAGGGCCCGCCTGACCAAACCATGAATACTCAGCACGCATTATTCGGGGGTTCCAGCCTCGGCATCACCTTCGCCCTTGCCGCCCTTCTTCTCACTGCCCCATCCCTTCCAGCAGCTGATGGCAAGCCCGACACAGCGGCCGAATTATTCGGATACGCGAAGATCTGGAATGTAGAGATTCACATCAGCGAAGAAGCCTACCGCACCCTCGCTCCAACGCAGGGCAGGGGCTTTGACAGGGACTACCCCTACGCGGAGGGGCAGGTGGTAATCGCGGGACACGCTCCGCTCAGGGTTGGCCTGCGCTACAAGGGAAACTCGAGCTATTCATCCGCAAGCGGTACGAAGAAAAAATCCTTCAAGGTTGATTTCAACCGTGTGATTGCCGACCAGGAATTCCTGGGAATGACCAAGCTCAACCTCAACAACAATATCCTCGACCCCTCCCAGGCCAGGGAGGCCCTCGCCTTCCAGATGTTTACGGACATGGGACTGCCATCCTGCCGGACAGCCTTTGCCCGGGTTTACCTCCAGGTCGGCAAGGAGAAGGAATACCTCGGGCTCTACACCATGGTGGAGCAGGTCAACTCGGCATTTCTCAAGAGGCATTTCGGAACAGGGAAGGGGCTTCTCCTCAAGCCGGAGCGCAACAACTCCTTCCCCTATCTCGGCAACCGGTGGAAAGACTACGAGAGCAGCTATGTCCCCAAGACCAAAACCTCATCGGAATTCCATAATCGCCTGATGGAATTCTCCCGTTTCGTAGAAGAGAGTGACGACAAGGAGTTCGCCGAAAGAATAGCTGGCTATGTCGACATCAATGAATTGATGAAGTTCACCGCCCTCCACGCCGTACTTTCCCACCTTGACAGCTTCCTGCTTCGAGGACACAACTTTTACATTTACCTGCCCAGGAGCGATGGGAAGTTTCACTGGCTGCCATGGGACGTCAACAGCACCTTCGCCGGCCACCGCAACGCCGGCAGCCCGGCGCAGCAGATGAACCTGAGCATCGCCCAGCCATATACAGACAGCGTAAAGCTGCTCGCACGGATCATGAAAATAAAAGCCGCCCGAGCTGAATACGAAAAACAGATCAGCTCTGTTCTTGCCGGCCCCTTCAAGCCCGAGCTTCTCCGTTCCCGATTGAGCCGGATCGAAGAGACCATCCGCGCCGCCGTCGCTAAAGACCGCAACACCAACTTTGCCCGCTTCCAGGCCAACTATACCGAGCCAGAAGAAAAAAGCGGCTCCGACAGCGAGGACTCGAGGGGACCTGGCCGGGATGGAGCCCGCAGCGGTCTGCAGCAGAAGCCGCTTCTCAACGCCTTTATCGCGAAACGCACCGCGTCAATCCTTGCGCAACTCTCAGCTGGAGCCGAGGGTTATATCCCACGATCCTCCACCCGCAGATCACGCGGAAGCCGGGGAGAAAGACCCGGAGGAAACAGCCGCCGGCCGGCGAGAGGCCCATTCCCGCGCCGAGGACCTCCGGGAGATTAGTCCGCAGGCCATGTAGTCCCTGATGTGCTCAAGCGCCCCCGGAGCTTTCTTCCCTCGAGCCGAAATACGAAAGCAGCCCCCTGTCCATGATCGAGACCTGGATTTTCGCCACAGACTCTGAGAGCCCCTTCACCGCTGGTTTCCCCAGGACTGCCATGATCTTGTCGATCTCCCCGTAGTAATCCGGTTCGACCTTCCTGATCAGCTTGCGCCCCTTCGCGGAGATCGAAACAAGCCGGGCTCGCTCATCGGAAGAGTCCACCTTACGAGTCACCAAACCGCGCTCATGGAGACGCCCGACCAGGCCGGTCACATTTGCCGGCTTAACAAGCAATAGCTCACAAAGCTCATTCTGCCGGCATCCCATCGGACGGGTATACATCAGGACCATCAAAGTATTGAACTGAGCCTGGGTCAGCCCTCTTCCGCGAAAAAACTCATTCCCGGTTTTCTGGAGAAGGCTGCCAAGACGGACCAGGTCCATCAAAAGTTGGTAACTCTTCCTCTTCCGTTCTGGGGGCATGCGCTCTATATCCTAATTGTGATAGCAAGTTGTGATGCGACAGAAGACGACAAACAAGCCCTCTTGGCAAGGCTTCGGCCAGATTTTTTTTTATGACCAGAACTTCCCGGATGGTGGACGTCCGGTGCCCAGGCTTCTCTCTGGGGTTGAAGAGTTTCAACTGCAGAAAAAAAGACCGCCGCGCCCCGATCACAAGCTCCCACCCCAGCCGAAAAAGCCTTCTCAGGAAATAGGCTTCTTCTTGTTCCTGCTTTTCTTGAGGACCTTGGCGTTTTTAGCAACCACGGCCTTCATGACGGCGGCTACCCGCTTGGCGCTTGGCTTACCTGGGAGAATCGTCACCACCTTACCCGTGCAATCAACAAAAACCAGCGAGGGGGAGACTTTCAGCTTGTAGCGTTTGGCTAACTTGGAATCAATCTTGGTGGCATCCACCTCGACAGCATGAAAGTTCTTCGCCGCGTCGGTAACAGCTTTCTGGCGGAGAACCAGCTTGCCCATCGTCTTGCAGGCCACCCCTGCCGATCCATTGCAATTTCCGTGAACAAAGAACATGACCGGCTTGCCAGTCTCAGCCGCCAGCCGCACAACGGACAATTCGCTGGCGGGGCCAGCCTTGGCCTTCTTGCCGGGTTTGACCTTCGTCCGCCCAGTCCCGGAGCCGTCTTTCGGTTCCTCTTTT
Organism: Planctomycetes bacterium UBA1662; assembly: GCA_002320775.1. GTDB lineage: Bacteria > Planctomycetota > UBA8108 > UBA8108 > UBA8108 > UBA8108. The sequence continues at coordinate 22,807 of DCKY01000125.1, read as the reverse complement.
TCGGTCTTCTCAAGCCGAGTGAGAACCTCGGCGGCCTCCCACTTGATGACAGGTAACGTAGCCCCAACGAGGCTACCACAACCTCCACGTCAGCCGGCCCTCAGAGCCGGGTGAAGAGAAATAATGGAAATCACCGCAACGACGGCTAAAAGAAATTTCATGAGACGCGCCTTAAGGCTTGGAACTCTTTGCATGCAACGTTTTCAGGATACAGCCGCTGAACCACCAAGACAACAAAAACCACCCTCCCGGTCTTCCCGTAAAGCTCCTCAAATCTCCTTGAGACGTATATTTCGCCAGCGAACCTGCTTGCCAACCCGGTCCTTGCGCTTACCGACCCCATGAACCTGAAGCGCGATGAAGCCCCTGGGCGTCATCGAATCTTTCAGATCGGCAGCCGGCACACCATTCACCCACGTCTTGATGGAATCGCCCTTACAGATGATCCGGAATTTGTTCCACTTGCCCTGGCGAAACGCTTTCCTGGCTGCCTCGTTATCCTTGAGATCATTCAGCCAGCCTCGCCGGGCTTCGTCGTAGACTCCCCCGGTATAGGCTCTCTTTGATGGATCGATTTCCACCTGGTAGCCATAGACCGTACCGGCCTTCTTCTCACGCTTCTTCCCCCGGATCTCAACCGTTGTGTCCTTTTCATAGACATGGCTGCGAATCTGCACGCCGGAATTCAGAGAGGGATCAACCTTGAATTCCAGCTCCAGCACGAAATCACCGTATTGCTTACGGGTACAGAGAAAGCTGTTTGGCGTCTTTGCAACAGCAGTCCCAACGACCGCGCCGTCTTCAACTTTATAGTCAGCCTTGCCTCCCTCCCGCACCCATCCCTCAAGCGTCTTCCCATCAAAGATGGGCTTGAAACCATCATCCTCGGCAAAAAGACATACGCAGACTACCAACAAGGCAGGGGACACTACCGCAAACTTCATTTGAATGGGCATGGGTGAATGGCTCTCATCGAAACGGATAAACAACAAATCGCTCCCGGGCAGGGATGTATTCTCGGAGACGATTAGAGTCCCGTCAAGGAACCGCGCCGAAAACTATCGCTCCATAGATCCCGTGCGCCCAATGGCCATCGGGACGGTCGCTGCCGGGTCAACAGCCAGCTCTCTTTCGGCGTTAGCGCGCATCCCCTCAAGCACATGGCCATGAAGGGTATGGAGAATCAGCGTCTCCGCCGGCTGCCAGATGAAGGCAGGGTAGGTCAGACGCCTGTAGATCGTCGTCAGCGTAACCAGCGTGGTTCCCGGCTCGAGGCCTGGCTCGATACGAAAGCTCCCCTCTCTGAGCTCCAGGTCGTGCTCGAAGTGAAGCTTCTGCTCGATGACCCTGAAGCCAAGCAGGCTCCCCTCCTCCCGCCTGGTGATCTTCTTGACAAGATAGCCGTTCTCATACACACAGCGGCTGGTCTCACCGACCTCCGCCTTACCGCCGGTGGTCCCGACCGGGAGAGGAAGCGCCTGCCGCAGCAGGAAAGGAGGTTCATGCTCGATCTGCTCATAGAAGACAATTGAATCCCAGGACCGCTCCAGCGGGGCGGAGAAGACCGCCTGAGTCTCGACAAAGGCCAGGTCCTCAGCGCGTGGGACCAGGCCTTCGATGGCATCCAACCCGAAGGGAAGAAGTAGAAAGATCACGATCTTCATCCCTTTCCAGGGCCAACCGCGCTGTTTACGCTCATCCCGGCGGCGAATCATATAGCCAAGCCAATCGCCAAAAAAGAAAGGCAGGATAAAGACCAGGCCCAGCATCACAAGACAGAAAGTACCCATGCCAACGCCACCAAGACTGAAAAAATTGGCGATGAGGCTCGCCATGATCAGGAAACCAGCGCCTAACAGGAGCGCGACAATCATCTTCCTCCAGAACCGAAAGCGTCTTGGGCTCGATGAATAGCCGAGAACCGCTCCGGCGCAGATCGGCAGACCAAGGACAAGAGCCCAGCCCACCCCCTCGTTGCTATTCGTGGAGAGCAGAAAAAAACCACCGCCAAACAAGCACCCCATCAAAGCCAGCAGGTAGGACGCCCAGGGCGACAGGATGTCAAAAGAAACAAAAGTCTGCTCATCCTCGGGATTGTATTGGAGACCACAATGCGGACAGTTGTCACCATCGGCCGGCCCTCCTCCCAGGGCTTGTTCCTGAACCGAAGACGCCGGTCTCAGCTCCTTATAGCACTGCAGGCAGTAATAGCTGAGCCCGCTCATGTGTACATCGCCTCAAGCTTTCTACGCAGCAGGCGCAGATGCCACCTGCAGGTGAATTTGAGCCACCAGCGCCGCAGCACGGTCGGAACCATCCCGGCAGTCCAGCGTCCCTTGACCTCGATCCTGAGCTTGCTCCTGTCACGAGGAAATCCCGCATCCGGCTCGATGGAGATATTGAAGACATGGGGGAACCCCTGTCGACATCCCCGCGCTGACAGATCACTGATCGAGTACCCGCTACCTTCCTGCCATCTCAGCAGGCGGCCGAAACGAAAAAAAGAAAATCCCAGCAGGCCATGTTCAATCGCGAGGTGGGTACCGACGCCGATGGGCCTGCGCATCGCAAGCACACGCCGATGATAGGGGTCCGTGGTGAGAAACGAGCGGAGATCAGATACGAATTCCCAGAGCCGTTCCTTTGACACCGGCACCTCCAGCTCCATCGAAAGGCGAACAGACGGCCAGGCCTGCTTCACCCAGTCCATACGCGACCGAACCACCCGCCAGGAGGCGCAATCATTATTTTTCATCCGTGATGACCCACTCAAGGCCAGGCTCCACGACATAGAAACCGACCCTGCGTCCATCGGATTGCGCTTCCCATCTGTGCCCCACGTAAGATTTCCTGATAGAGGTCTCCCGGGCCTGCAGGTCCGGATACGGGGTGTAGACGGAATCAAATCCGATCCAGATGATCTTCAACAGCTTGTCCGTCTTGTTGATGACCTTGAAATCACAGGTCGGAGTACCCGAATGAGAAGGAATGCGCTCATGCTCCTCAAAAGCAACAAACCCCAGGCTCTGCCGCAGATCGGTGAGAGCCTCGGCGGTGTTCTTGAGCTGCCCGGAGAGATGGACCGTACCCAGGGTCGGAACCTTTTTCAGCACGGCAAGGTCTGCATCGTCTCCATGCCATTTTTCTCCCAGCAGTACAGAAGAGACCACATCAACGGTCGCCGGCTCGAGAACCTGGATCTCGTTGATGGACCACCACAGGGTAGTTTTTCCTGTCTGGACAATTCGCAGGAATTTCGCTTCGACCGACTGAAAAATAGATTCTGTCACCGGCGAAGAGCCCACCCCCTGGGCCAGAACACCCGACCACTTAACCCCATCCAGTGAGCTGAAGACCTGGTAGCCCACAGGGTGATCGTTGTTACCCTGCCCCTTCAGACGGACGCCCCCGATGAGAGTCGGACCGGGAAATTCGACGGAGAACCACATGCCCGGCTGCTGGCTTGCCTGCGAGGTCCAGCGGGTGTCGGGATTTCCATCGATGGCGTTGCGAGGTTTGAATTCATCCGTGGAAGAATGGCTCGCGGCAACCTTCCAGAGATCCTTGCTGCCGAGAATCTTAATTGTCGCGACAGGAGCCTTTCTGCGGTAGTTAATCTCAGCTCCCTTCTGATAGAGCTGAAGAGCGGCCTTCTTTTCGTCAAAGTCGAGCCTTGCTGATTTGAGCACCCGGGCAATAGCCTGGGTCAGCTGAAGGTCTTTTCCGCCAGCCGCCTCCAGGAGAGTCGACAGCTCGTACACCGCCGATGGCCCATTGACGATCTCGAGCTTTCTCCAGCAGATCAGCTCCTTACCCGGGTTCTGGACCACCTCGATCGCAGCCGGGGCATCCCTGTTAACCCCCAGGTCATAGAGCAAAGGAATCGAACCCACCTGCCAGGGCTGCCGCCGGGGCAGCTCCGCCGGCTCAAGTTCCTTTCCATCGAGCCGGACCACGAGCCGCGAAGCATCGGGGCGCAGAACATTGACCTGGCTCATATCGACCTGTAACCATTTTCTCGTCTCGGAAGGCTGGACTGTTCGGCTAAGAACAACGGGGGCACCCTGCAGGGAAAGGGCCGGAAAGAAATATCCTTCGCCCCTGTTCTCGAATACAACCCGCCAATCGCAAACGGCTGCAGCGCCGATTGTCGGGGTCCAGTTCCTCCAGGCAGGAACATTGAGATGAACCCTGTTGCTCACGAGCGTTGCGAGACGTTCGCGGTCAAGCTGAAGCATCGGCTCCAGCCAATCGACCATGTCACGAATATCGAACGGGTCGACGGAGGAGATCCCGTCATCGTGAGCCGTATCAGCCTGCAAAATCAACCGCCTCTTGCGGCCTTCTACCGCAGCGGCGAGCTCCAACTGCCCGGTATCGACTGCCTGGTGGCTGCCCACCAGGAAGGGACTCTCGTAGAGGGGCTCCCCATCCAGGGACCCCAGGAACACCCTGCCGATGGCGCAGCCGCCATCCCCGACTCTCCGGTCCAGTCCAAGATGCGACCGGAAAGCCAGCACCAAAGGATGAAGGTCAAAATGCAGCTCGCTGTAGGCGTGCACTGCGTAGCCCCAGCCATACGCTCTGCTGGCGCTGGCAAGAAAGGCGTTCCTGCTGTTTCGATTCAACCGCCAGCCGGCATCCTTGGCCAGGAAGTGTCGTTCCTTGAATACCGCGGGGTATAAACGTGAGAGGGGTATCTCCTCCGGCTTGAAGAAACTGTAGGTGTGGATCTTATTGAAAGGAGTCCAGACCGGATCCAGAGACCAGGCCGGATGGGCCATATGCTGCCAGGTCTCCGGCCCTCCCTGGTCACCCCGGAGCATCTCCACCCTGACCTTCACCTTCTCCATGGCAGCCAGCCATTCATTGTATTCGTCAACCTGGGTAAACAATTGCTCCGCCGTCTTGGATTTCCTGGCCCGTTTAAGCTGGTCCTGCCTGAGAGCCCTGATTCTGTCGATCCTGAGCTGATCCTGCTGCTGACGCTGAGCCCTCGTCCTCCGGACCTCATCCGCATTCTGCCGCTCAATCTGCTCGCGCTGACGAAGGCGGTCCCTCCTGAAGGCTTCCACTTGAACCTTCCTCTTATCCTCGGGCAGCTTCTTGAGCTGCCTGAGCCTGGTCTTCTCCTGGTTCACAGTCAGCCGATCGTGCGACTCCAACCGGCGGCGATGACGTTTCTCCATCTGGGAAAGGTGACGAACCGAAGCCTCACGCACCCTGTCCTCTTGTCTTTTGTCAGGCGTCTGCGCGGCAGCCTGTTTTTTCAGCTCCTCATCCAGCTTCAGCTCAAGAGCCTTGATTTTCTCCAGGGCGGCCTTGTTCTGCTGTTTAAAATTGTTGAGTTGCCCCTTGAGAGTCTCCCGGACCCTCCCCAACCGTTCCTGCTCCTCAAGAGAGCTGTAACCAAGCGCCTGGAAGCGCCCACTGGAGGATGTAACAATGAGCCCATCGACCGACTCAAATTGAAACAGCGACTCCCTGAGATTCGGGCTGAGAATGGCCAGATCATCGTAATAAGATTCCCAGGGGTCCCCGGTCAAGGGATGGATCTCGGCCAGTTCGCCGAAGGCAAATTCCTTGACCCCATCGTTCAGCAGAAGATAAACGGAAGCTTCACCCCAGCGCAGACGGCGAAACTCGACTGTCGGCCCATCCCGCAGATAGGCCACCCCGGGGGTGAGAACCTGCCTGTCAATTTTACGCCAGACGATCCTCTGTACCTTGGAAGGAAAGACCCTGAAATACTTTCTCGCCACCGTCCCTGGCCGCGCAAAGGCTCCATCTGTGTCAACACGCAGATAGGAAGGGCTGGTCCCCTGGGTCTCAAAGCTGGCGCTCACAACCTTCCCCGGCAACCTGTCGCCGCCAATAAATTCAACGAAGGCTTCGGCGGAATACTTATAGGCCTTTTCCCGCAGCCGACGATCCCTGATCCACCTGGCCGGATTGCTTGAATCAAAAAGGCTGACGCCCTCGAGTTCGGGTTTGCCCTGTGGATCGTTCCAGAAACGGAGCAGTTCTCCCTCGAGAACCATTCCATCAGAAAACACAGCAACATAAGGCTTGGATTCGGCCGCCGACAGAAAATCCACCGGCAGAGTCAAAAGCAGAATCGCCGCTATAGAGCTAAGAACCGAGCGTCCCATCAAATCTCCCTTGTAAAGCAAGTTGTCGAATCATTCTATACGGGAACACCACCACAGGCTACAGTCTCCCCGAAGAGCCTCAAGATGCTCAGCCGAGAGTGCGGCGGGAATTACGCGGCCGGTTCCACGCATGGGGCAAAGCTCCCAGCCCCAAAGCCATGTCGCCTGAACCGGTCTATTGTTCATTCTCAACATCCCAGTCAAAACCCGGCTCCACCACGTAAAAGCCTACCCTGCGCCCATCAACGCGCGCCTCCCATCTGTGGCCGACGTAAGACCGACACACCCAGGATTGTCCGGGAACCAGGTCTGGACGAGGTACATCTTCGGCTTTCATACCGACCCAGATGAGCTTGATCGTCTTCTTCGTCTTATTGGTAACCTTGAATTCACACACCGGCCCCGAGATGGAAGGAAGGCGCTTGTTCTCTTTGAAGGCCACAGCTCCCAGGCTCTGCTGCAACGCGAGCCTCGCATCGGCGCTATTGGGGCTCTGTCCTGAGAAGTACACTGATTGAAGGGTGGATAGTTTTTTCAGCAGGTCGAGATCGCCATCTGTCCCGCGCCAATTTTCACCCAGCAGGATCGAGCTGACCACATCAACGGTCGCCGGCTGGAGAACCTCGATTTCGTTAATCGACCACCAGAAACTCTTTTTACCCGTCTGGACAATACGAAGGAACCTCCCTTCGATCGGAGCAAAACTGGCTGCCGTCACCGGCGAGGTCCCGGCTCCCTTGGCCAACACACCGGACCACCTCACCCCATCCATGGAAGCATAGATCTCGTACCCGTCCGGATAATCGTTCGAGCCAGGCGTCATCAACCGGATCCCGCCAAGGAAGGTCGGCCCTGGAAACTCGATGCTAAACCACATCCCGGGCTGCTGACTGAATTTCGAGGTCCAGCGGCTACTCGGATTTTTATCGAACGCGTGCAGGGGACCGTCAGAATCTTCGGCGCTATTGTGGCTTGCGGTCGCCTTCCAGAGATCCTTACGCCCAACGAGCTTTGACTCACCCGGAGGAATGGCTACGCTGTAATTGATTTCAGCTCCCCTCTGGTAAAGCTGAAGGGCGGCCTTCTTTTCTTCAAAGTCGAGACGGCTCGACCTTACCACCTGGGCGATGGCCCGGGTCAGCTTGAGATCACGCCCACCGGAAGCCTCCAGGAGCGTTGACAACTCGTAAACTGCAGATGGTCTGTAGGCGATCGCGAGTTTCCTCCAGCAGACTAATTTCCCACCGGGTTTCTGACTGATCTCTACCGTAGCTGAGGACTCATTGTTGATCCCGAGATCGTAGAGCAAGGGAATCGAGCCTGCCTGCCAGGGTTGCCGCCGCGGCAACTCAGCAGGATTGACCTCCTTCCCATCGATCCGTACCGTCAGGATGGAAGGGTCCGGGAGCAACGAGCCGGCCTCGCCCATATCCACCTCCAGCCATCTACGCCCCGCCATCGGCTGGATCTTACGACTCAGGAGAAGCTCCCCTCCCCGCAGTTCAAGGCCCGAAAAAAAACTCTCTTCTCCCCGGCTCTCCAATACAACCTTCCATTCACGCGTCGCCTCGGAGCTGAACCTCGGATTCCAGTCTTGCCAGACCGGAACATTCAGATGAACCCGGTCCCTTACCAGCTTCGCCAGACGATCCCGGTCCAGCTCCAGCATTGGCTCAAGCCAGTCCACCATATCCCTGATATCAAAAGGATCGACGGCAGAGATGTCTTCAGCGTGCGCGGTGTCAGCCTGCAGGATCAGACGTCTGCGGCCTGCAGGCTGGGGAGGAAGAACCAGCCGCCCTGTATCCACAGTCTGGTAGCTGCCGACAAGAAAAGGACTCTGGTAGAGAGGTGCCCCCTCCATTGACCCGAGAAAGACCCTTCCCACAACGCAGCCGCCATCCCCCACCTGGCTGTCGAGCCCCAGGCGCGACCTGAAGCTTGTAACGAGTGGTCCCAGTTCGAAGTGCAGCTCATTGTAGGCATGTACCGAATAACCCCATCCATAGCCTGTATTGGCACTCGAGAGAAAAGCGTTTCTGCTGTTTCGATCAACGCGCCAACCCGCTGACTTGGCCAGGTAGTGCCGCTCCTTGAAGCCCGCAGGGTACAATCGCGACAGCGGCAACTCCTCCGACCTGAAGAAGCTGCAGGTGTGGACCCTGTTGAAAGGGGTCCAGATCGGGTCAAGGGACCAGGATGGCTGGACCATATGCTGCCAGGTGTCAGGCGTACCCCGCTCCTCGCGAAGCATCTCAGCTCTCTCCTGCGTCCTCTCCATGGCGCCCAGCCAGTTATTGTACCCATCGACCGCGGCAATCAGCCTCGCACCGCTTGCTGCCTGAGAGAACCTGTTGAGCTGCTCACTGCTGAGAATCCTCCTGGGGTAGGTCCTCTGCTTCTCCTGCTTAAGACGCCTCTCTCTAGCCCGGCTCGCCTCCTCGTCATGCTGCTGCACGATCTGCTTCCGCTGGGCAAGCCGGCCCCTCCTGAAGGCATCCAGCTGGATCTTCCTCTCCTGCGCTGACAACTTTTCCAGCTGCAGAAGCCGACTTTTCTCAAGGCTCGCGGTCAACCGATCGTAGGTTTGAAGTCGTCGCTGATGACGTCTGCCGAGATCCGAAATCTCACGGCCTGTCTTCCCAGGCGGACGAATCTTTTCAGTGCTTCCAGGCTTTCGCGGCCGGCTCTTGAGTTCCTCGCCAACCTTCTTCTCCAGCCCATCGATCTTCGCGAGCGAAGCCGTATTCTGCCTGTCAAAATTTTTCAGCTGCCCATCGAGCGATGCCCTGATCCTGCTGTAGCGCTCGCGCTCCTGTAAGGACTGGAATGAGGCGGCATGGAAGCGGGGCCTGCTGGCAGTCGCGACAAGCCCGTCCACAGTCTCAACACGAAACAGGAGCCCCCCAGGCCCGGGACTCAAAACAGCGAGATCGTTGTAGTAGATCTCCCAGGGATCATCGGTAAATGGGTGGATCTCATCCAGTTCTGCGAAGGAGAACTCCTTGACACCATCTTTGAGCAAGAGAGAGATAAATCCCTGCCCCCATCGCAGGCGGCGAAACTCGACCAGGCGACCACTGCGGAGATAGGCGATGCCGGGAGTCAGTGCCTGGATCTTTGCCCCGCGCCAGACGATCCGCTGGACCTTTGAAGGCAGCACACGAAAATATTTCCTCCCTGGCCCGCCTGGATGCGTAAAGGCTCCCTCTGTATCAACCAACAGGCAGGAGGCCGTACCTCCTGCTGTCTCAAAGCCTGCCCCGACCACCTTCCCAGGCAACCTGTCCCCTCCGACAAATTCCACAAAGCTGGCGGTAGAATACTGATACGCCTTTTCCCGAAGACGCCGGTCCCGAAGCCAGCGAACCGGGTTCCCGGGAGCGATGAGACTCACCCCCTCGAGAGTTGGAACGCTGTATCGGTCATTCCAGCGGTGGAGCGCGTTACCCTCGAGTATGGCTCCATCAGAAAAAACAGCTTCATAGCGATGGGCTTCAGCCGCGAAAAGGATATGCGTCGAAAGAACCGACAGCATAAAAGTCGCCACCAGCGTGACAACCTGTCTCTTCATAAGCTCTCCCCCTACGAATGAACCAACCGTTTCAGTCTAGCCAGCCGGCCTGCATAAGCTACCGGCACCTCGGCATTCCCGCAAGCTAATCAACAACCGGCAGGAACTTGACGCAGACCGGATTCGGCACCTTGAGTACGTTCCCGGTGGGAGCAAGCCCCCCGGCCCCAATACGGAAAACAACAACCGTGTCTGAATTCTGGTTGGCCGCCAGCAGAAAACGGCCGGTAGGGTCCACCCCGAAATTCCTGGGAGTCCTGCCTCCGGTGGCCTGGTGGCCGCGAGTTGTGAGGCGTCCCGAGGCGCTGTCGATCGAAAAGATCGCGATGCTGTCGTGACCCCGGTTGGAACCGAAGAGAAGCTTCCCATCGGGCGACACCTGGACCTCTGCCGTACTGTTATTGCCTGAAAATCCGCTGGGGAGAGTAGTGACCGTCTGGATAGTGGAAAGATTTCCCGTCTTCGCTTCATAGGAAAAAGCCGTAACAGTCGAGGCCATCTCATTGATGACATAGGCAAACTTACCTCCGGGATGAAAGGCGAAGTGGCGTGGCCCGCCCCCAGGAGAAACGGAAGCACCTGGTACCTTATTAGGCGACAGGGTTCCGGCAACGGGATCGAAACGATAGACGAGGACCTTGTCGAGACCGAGGTCCGCGGCGAAGGCATAGGCTCCCTTTCCATCCAGGTTGATCGAATGAGCATGCGGCCCCTTCTGGCGCCTGGGATTGACGCTTGACCCCTTATGCTGAACGAACCCGGTGGGGTCGGCCAGCAGGCCATCTGCGCCAACGCCCAGCACATTCACACTGCCGCCTCCATAGTTGGCAACCAGCACATTTTTGCCGCCATGGTCCACCACCAGATGGCAGGGGCCGCCGCCGCCGGAGGGCTTCTTATTCAGGAATTTGAGCGCGCCGCTCTTCGGGTCGAGCGCAAACGAGCTGACAGCCCCGGTTTTCCTGCCCTCAAAATCAGCGATCTCGCTGACGCTGTAGAGAAACCGGCCTGAGGGATGGAGCGCGAGAAAAGATGGATTCTTCGACTTTGCCGCCAGGCGGAGATTGGCAAGGGTGCCCTTGAGGAGATCGAGCTCACAGACATAGATTCCCTCGCTTTCCCCACCCCTGGTATAGGTTCCCAGGTAGACCAGCTGCCGCGCCGGAGCATCCTCCGCGCCTACCGCGAACTCCCCGGCCAGGAGGCCGGCCGTCAACAACACCACAATCCGGGAGGCTCGGCGAGCGAGCTCATAGATGTGCATCAGCAGCATATCTCAATGTCTCCATATTTTTTCTTCGGGATCAGCAGGATTACGAAAAGGAATTGTAACCCGATAGCCTCCGCCATTTCCCGCTGGAGATACTGGAAATAAAAAAGAGCCGGATGCCCCGCCTCGAAGGCGATAGCGTCCGGCTCTGCAGGCCCCGGAAAAATCCGAGGGCTAATTACATGCAGTGGAAACGACACAGCCAAGCGAATCCTCGCTCGGGTCTTCACCGCAGGCACCACCCGCTGGAGCAGGCAGCTCCAGGTTGCCTACAAAGAGATAGTTCAGCAGGAAGATCGCATCGGTGATGTTGATCTCTCCGTCATCATTGGTGTCTCCGGAATCAACACAGGACGGTGTCTCCACTCCGCCAAAGAGATAGGCGAGAACGCGAACCGCGTCGGAGATGTCGACATTGACGTCATCGTTCACATCCCCACGCCGGAAGACGGGTCCGCCGCCACCGCCATTGGACTCTCCCGGGGTCCCCTGGAGAGCCTCGAAATCGCCCGTGGCATTGGGATAGCGGCCCCAGCTCCTGTCCTGCTCCATGGCGGGAAAGATAACCTTATTGAGCAGCTGGTTGTCGTTCTCATCTCTGTCGACCAACATGAGCATCTCACCTTCACTCGTGAGCTTGAAGTTGGCGTGAAGGCCCGGCTCATCGCTGCCGTCCTCATCAAGCCAGACAATCAGGTATCCGCCGGCCTCGATCGTCGTGCCCTCGGGCACCTCCCACTTCCGGGGGTTACCCTCCTTGTCGCTGAGATACATGCCCGAAAGATCGACGGTCTCTGCCGTAATGTTGTGCAGTTCGACCCAGTCATCAAGCTCGCCCTGGGGGTCGGCCAGCACAGCCTCGTTCAGGGGCATGAGCTCGTTGATAACCACCGGGGTGAACTGGGCAACATCCATGTCAACAATATAGGAGTCGGCTCCAAGCTCGGTCCGGGGCGGCTCGAACGACGTAACGCCGTCAGCGTGAACCTCAACGTAATAGCGAACCTCGGTGCCTGCGGGATAGGACGGCACCGCGCCTCCATAAACCCCATCGCCGGCAGCGCCGTCATCGTTGTTCCCATCATCGCGAAGATAGACCTGCTCAAAGGGCGCATCCGGTACACCGGCGTGGTAGACAACTACTGAATCGACAGAGGGGCCGGCCTCCACCTCGACTCGAACTCCGACCTCTTCCCCGGAGACGGGCGGGTAGAAGCCCCCCGCTCCATCGGGCTCGAGCTGGAGCTCAGCCGAGAGAATATTCGGAGCGGGCTCCTGGAGCTCAGGATGGGCGAGAAGGAAGTCGCGGCGCTCCTCGACAAACTGGCGGATCCCGGGGACATTCCCCGAAGCGCTCTCGAGGTTGTTATAGAAGGCGTTGGTGGAGAAAAGCTTCTTCGTATCAAGCTCCACCTCCTCCGCGATCAGATTGTGCATATCGACGGCCAACGGCCCCATCGCGTCCCAGTTGAACGATTCTTCGATCAGGGTCCGCAGGTGGGCCACGTAGCGGGCCCGCAGGCGCGGGATTTCCATCAGCCGCACCAGCACCGGACGGTTTGGATTGTCGATCTCGGGAAGAACCCGCCAGCCGTTAATACAACGAAAGGTCTCGTTGCCATCGTGCTGGATCGTGTGGAAGCGGCCGTAGCTGAGGTCCTGGTAGATCGTATAGTCGAGTCCCTTGTGAATGTAGCCATCATCATCTGCGAAGGCATTCTCGAGAGCGATCATCCAGAGTGTCGCGTCGACGTCCAGGATGTCATGAACAAGCTCCTCGAACTCGGCGTCCGGGGTGTTGTTGAAGGTGTCGCAGAACTCGACAAGCGCCGCCCAGGGATCTTCCTGGTCATCGGACTTGAGCTCGTAGGCGGCCTGGTATTGGCTCTGGTTTGCCCCGAGCCAGGTCAGGGCGCCTTGCCCCCTCGTCAGAAAATTTCCGCCGCCGCAGTTACCGAGGGGAGGAAGAGCCTGTCCCGCGCCGGCTCCATTCGGCTGGACGGCTCCACCCTGGGGAACGGCAGCCGGCTGAACATTCTGCCTGGGACGCGGAGGGCGTGGAGGACGCGGAGGGCGACCGCCGCCGCCCTGGTTTCCATTTCCACCCGTCCCGCCTCCGGAATTGGCCTTCCAGCGGTTCCCCTTGGTGCTGTCATACCACTCATCAAGAAAGTCTTTATTGAACTGCTGAACATTCACATAGACGCCCCAGTTCTGCCCATTGAGAACCAGCTTGACGTGGTTCGCCGTCGGCGCGGGGAAATATTTCTTACAGGTCTGCGAGTAGAGCGCCTCCCTGAGAAAGGAAGGATCGCCAGCGGCGTTGTTCAGCTTGACCGTCTGGTACCCGTAAAGATCGAGAGAAGAATCGGTGTGGTCTACGGAAATCTTGAAAGAGCGCTTGTCACCGGCGTTTCGCTGGGATGTGTTGCCCCGCCAGCGAACCCCGACTCCTTCATAGACGATGCCGTCTACCGTCATGTCACCGGTAAGGTATTGGTCATCTACCCGCGAGACCTCTTCAAGCTGACTCCAGAAATTATTTCCGGGAAAGCTCAGCTCGATGGTGCGAAGAACTTCGCCATCATAGAAGTCCTCATCACCGGCAACCGCAGCGCCGAAGACCAGAAAAAGGGACACGAGAAACGCCAGGACCCTCACTTGAAAGAATCCGGTACAGCTTTCAAAAAAAGAATGAGTCATCTCTTACATAATCTCCTGAGAAAAGAACCCCACGAACATTGGCCCTGCACCAATTGTAACGACAGAATCGAAAGAATACACCGTGGAACCTTGCTCCCCCCTCCTGTCGTACCCAGCCTGAGAAACCTCGAGCCTGGGCTAAGCTAAACACCCCGGATGTCACAAAGTTGCATGCGAAAGGCGAAAAAGGGGGAAAGAAGCTCCCGCTCACCGGGAACGGCTCAGAGTTCGGGAATATAGCAGCCAACCGCCCTTGTCGTGGGATTTTTAACAGCCTTCCCGGAGAGAACAGCATCGAGGGCGTCTCTCAGGTCCCTGTTTCGCGCCTGCCGCCGCTTTTTTCCCAGGTCAGCATACAGGTCATCAATTCTTCCGCGATAGAGGATCCCTGGCTTGCCGATAACAAACGCCTCCGGGGTGACATCCGCATCGAGTTCGGAAACCAGGACATGGCGGGGATCTCTCAGGATGGCATTTTCGTAGCCAAAATCCGCGGCATGTTTCTTCGCCTTCTCGAGACCCAGATCCGGATCCACATGAACCAGGAAGAAGCCCACCCCGCGGGGAGAATACTCGCCAATGATGGACTTGATCTCGGGTGCGTAGCTGTTGGCAATAGGACAATCATTGGTGATGAAAACCACCACGTTGGCCTTCACTCCGGAGAGATCCAGCGGTTTCTGCGGCCGCCCATCGAGGTCCATCAGGGACAGATCACCTGGAGTGGAAGGAACACAACCGGCCAGGGGGAAAAATGCCGCGAAGCAAACGGTCGATGCCAACAGTCCCAGGATGTTTGGCCGCAAGCTCCCGTCTCCAGGCATTTCAGTCGTCCTTCTTTTCGGACTCCCGCTTTGGCGGCGCAGGCCGACTGGAGGAGCCGCTCCCTCCCAGCCCCTCGATCTCATCGGAGTCGACAACACCATCTCCATTCGTATCAAGCCGCTTGAGATAGTCCTTATACCGTCCCGTCATCTCGCTCTCATCGATCTTTCCATCACCATCTCGATCGAGATTCCTGACCCGGTCACGCAGCCTGCCCAGCAAACCGCCTGCGCTCGACCTTTCACGGGAACCGCCGCGAGAGCCGCCTCTTCCAAATCTGCCGCGGCCTGCGAACCGGCCGCCGAGACGGCTGCCTGTATCGATCATCTGCTGACGAACCCCGCGTTCGAAGCGCCCCTCATCTCCCTGGTTAACGCAGATGGCCTTGAAGATAATACTGCCCATTTCATCGGTCGACTCGAGCCCCCAGCGAACCCGGCGGGGAGGATCAAATTGGTTAAAGGGATTGTCGGCTGAGTTGTCAAAACTCACCACCCCGTTGATAACGGTTCCCTTGGGCAACCGGACAGGCTCAGCGTAATGGTAGCGTCCCTGCCAGTTGAAATCCCACTTATCGATATAGAAGAGCGGCTTCTTCGTTCCATCAGGCAAGGTGGCGCTGGCCTGCATGAACTTGCCGATGTAATGAGCGTGCGCTCCGGCACCGATCAGGTCAATATCCACCGGAAGCGTAAAGCTGTCGCGGATCTGGTAATTCGCATCACCGGCGGGAATGTCTATTCCCGAGAGGCTGCCGTAAACCGGCGGAACCTGGAAAGCCAGGAGCTTCCGATGCGGAGGCTTGTCGGCAAAATAAAGACCAAGCGTGGTTTTCTCCATTTCAATCTTCCCGGAAGGATGAAAGTGGGAGGCCAGCACGATGTCGGCCCCCTTGGGCAGCGGCATCGACAGATCCTGGGGAAGCTTGCGGGCGCTGCCGCCCACCGCCCAACCGCCAAGGCTGCCGCTCCTGCGGAACCCCATCCCGCGAAAGCCGACCGTCCCGTCACGCCCATCGGATCGCCGTGCCTCGCCAGTGGTATCGACGAAAAAGAGGCTGTGATGTAATACCGCGCGGGCCGAAGGCCGGATCTCGATAGCCGTCACCCACTTGTCCTCCGGAAGCGCTACCTTGATTAGAAAGTTCCGGTAGATGTCTCCTCCGCCGGCGCGAACCTGGTAGGCCTTTTCCATGCTGACCACGAGGTCCGGCTCGCCAAGCTGCCAACCATCCGGGAAATCGGGCAACTTCGGCAGGCTCGCGGCCTTCCCTTCCTCCATGCCGGTCTTCACCCACCTGGCGATCAGCTCGACATCACGGTCCTGCAGACGCCTTGAATCGCTGAAATCTCCGTGGCCGGGAACCGGATGCCAGGGCGGCATGTAACGGCTCTTGGTCACCCGGGCAATCATGCGTCCGCGTTTCTGTACATCGCGATAATTCAGCAGGTCAAAAGGAGCGACCTCCCCGGCCCGGTGACAGCTCGAACAATTATTAAAAATGATGGGCGCGATGTGTTCGCTGAAGGTGACCTTCTCCGGCAGAGGCTTCTGAGCTTCAGCCGTTACTGCCGCGGGCTCTTTTTTTAAAGCCGCGACATCTTCCGCGGCCAGCGGCGAGAGAAACCCGCAAAACGAAAGACTCACGAGGGAAACAAAAAAACGGCGGCTATTCATCCGGGTCACCTTCAATTTCTATGGTCTTCAAAAAGTTCTCTTCACTTTCGCCTGCCGTAAAATCGGCATGGCGGCGGGACGGACCTATCCGGTACCCGCGGAGCCATTCTAACCCACAAAGATACGGCGTTTGTCTAAAGATGTAGGAAGAACCCGCTTCCGGAAATCCAGCCGTCTACTTCCTCGCAGGCGCTGGCTTTTCCAGGCTGACAACAACCGCTCCGTCCAGGATGCAGACATCACCGCGCTCGGCGTTGATGTGCATTCCACCGCCCAGGCGATAGAAGCCCACAGCGCTATTGGCTCCCTTAGGCATGCTCGAGTTGCCTATCAGGCGGCCGCTCGCGACCGGCTCCATCCGGACGTATTCCACCGCAGGCTTCATCCCGGCCCGCGGCGATGGGTCATGAATCAACAGAACTCCCTCATCGGCCCGGCCCTTTTCATCGACTCCATACCCGGCCAGAGTCACCCAGTGACCGCCGGAGCGCTGGTAGGTGTCCTTGTCGGCATCGTGTCGGTACCAGCCGACAATGAGCAAGACCATGGAGTCGCCCTGCAAAGAGCCCTTCACCCAGTCGATATCCGGCCAGGGCCATCCCGCCCTGAATTTCTTCTCAACCCGACGCCATCCCTGGTAGGCGAAGTCAGCTGAATACCCTTTCTCCGCCAGCAGCTTGCCGATGCCCCTCAGGGCCGCCGGAGTCCCAGTCTGCCGCTGAGTCTCGGTGTTCATGTAGCCTCGGCCGCCGAGTCGCCTGGCCAGGCGGCCCTGGAGCCGCGAGTCAAGCTTGCCCTCGGGCAGCAGTCGATCGTACTTCCTCTCCCGGGCGAGCCAGGCCAGCGCGTTTGAAGCTGCCACCGGCCCTCCATAGTGCCTGCCCCCAAAGGGCAGAGCCGCCGCGAAGTCCGTCGCCGTAAGATCAGGCATCACCCCAAGGCGTTCAACACTTTGAGCAGGCGGCTGTTTCCCTGGAGAAGGAGTGGCGACAAGGCTCTGCGGTGAACGGTCCGCGACCCACTCCACCGCCCGGGGAATAAAGAACTCCAGCCCCCTGGTGGCTTCAGGATGGGGACTGATACTGATGACACGCCCCCCCTCGCATTTGCCGGCCAGGATCGCCGGAGTCCCTACCTGCAGACCGGCCGGACTGCCGTTCTCGGCGTGCTCTGTACGGTAGATGGCGAGCGGCTTGAAATCCGGCAGCCCGTCGAGGCCCGCGGGAGAAACAATCGGCCCATTGGCGAAGAGGACATCGAGAGGCTCCTTAAAATCCCCGAAGATCCTGCGTCCATCATCTGTCAACTCGATCTTCACCTTGCCCTTGCCGCGCAGCCAGTGTTTGCCGGTGATGGTCTTCGCATCGACGAGCCCCAGGCTCCAGTCGTAATTGGAGGCTGCCAGGTAGCCACCGGCGCAGATACCGATATAACCGCCTCCCTCCCGTACGAAGCCCCTCACCTGCTCACCCCCCTTCCTGCCAATCGCCCGGGCGATCCCGCTGCCGCTGCCGCCGGGAAAGATCGTCACGTCAAACTGCGGCAGAACGCCCGAGGCTATGTCGGCGGGGCCGACGTTGCAAAGAACCACCTTGTCGAGAGGATGAAGCTGCCGGGTGACGTTCCGGACTCCGTCGCCGCCGGTACCGCCGCCATCATAGAGCGCCACCAGAACGAGCTCATCGGGCGGAATCCCCCGCGCAGCTGCGGCGGCTTTTCTCCCGGCAAGAACATGGGGGCCTCCAGCTACCATGCCAAGATAACTCAAGGCCTTGTAGACCATGAGCCTGTGCTGGCGAACCCTGAGCGACAGAGGTTGACGGTTGAAGGTGGTCTCTAGAATGAAGCCCTTGCTCCCAAAGCGGTCGATGCAGGCCCTTGCGAGGCCCGTATTCACCGGCCCTCCGCTGATGTGAACAAATTTGCGTTTCGGATCAGTGATCGTGGGGTTCACCTCATCGATCAGCAAAGTGGCCACCTTCCGCGTCTCCGGAGAATCGAGATAGATCACACTGGAGCCGACTGAGCCCTTGTTGGCGATGTGAAAATCAAACCCTTCGTGCAGGTCAAATACCCACTGAGGCCTGAGCTTTCGCGCCAGCTCCCAGAGAGCCTTCCCTGGGACGGAGCGCGCAACGTCCGGAGCGGCGGTCCCTGGAAAATTCCTGTTCAGGTTATTGGCGGGCTTGTCCACGCCTGGCATAAAGCGAGTGTTGGCCTTCAACCCCGGAGTGTTCGTTCGCGGAACAATCACAACCCGCCCCCGCACGATGTTCCAGTGAACGAGCTGCTCTGCAGCCCTCGACCCGGCGGGCTCGTTGCCATGCATTCCGCCGGTAATGAGCACCACAGGCCCCTCCACGCCGGAATCGATCACGTAATAAGGGTTCTCCCACCTGGTTCCCTCAGCCAGCGCGCCCCGTGAATATTCACGAGCGAACAGAGCCGCTCCCCCTCCAGAAAGGCTAAGCAGGAAGACGACGAAGAGGGCTCCCGACAACAGCCGCCGGATTGAAAACCCGCAGTAAACACTCGCGCTCATGCCGGTCCTCCGGAGTTTTTGAACAATTGAACACCTGATTATAGACCGCGATGGGCCAACGACAAGACCATGCTTGTTTACACGCCAAGACTCCTACATCATACGCTGATACCCTGGCTCTCGGGCTGGAAGACCATCCATTCTCCCGTCCGCTGCCAGGAACTGAAAACACGAAACCTTCCTGGATGGAGCCTGTCAAATGAAACGTCTTGCGAGTATTTCCTGCCTGCTTCTAGTCTCTTCGCTGCTGCCGCGCGCGGCACTCGACTCGCAAGAGACCAGGCCCCACTCCGCAATCACCCCCGCCCCTCGTGGCGGAGGATGGATGAATCGGCACAACAGCTTTAACTCCAGGGTAGCCAAAGGCTCGGTGGACCTTATCTTCATCGGCGACTCCATCACCCAGGGCTGGGAGGGAAAGGGCCGCGGAGTCTGGAAGAAATACTATGGCAAGAGAAACACGGTCAACCTCGGCATCAGCGGTGACCGCACGGAGCACGTTCTCTGGCGGCTTGACAATGGAAATATCAAAGGCATCACGCCGAAGGTCGCCGTCATCATGATCGGAACCAACAACTCCGGAAGAAACCGCAACTCCCCTGCGGAGATCGTTGACGGAATCACCGCCATCATCAAAAAGCTCAGGAAGAAGCTCCCCGAGATGAAGATCCTCCTGCTCGACATCTTTCCCAGGGGGCAACGTTTCAATACCCAGCGCGGGGACATCGCGCAGGTCAACCAGACCGTCCGCAAGCTCGACGATGGAGCGCATGTCCACTACCTGGCGATCGGCCACAACTTCCTCGAGGCAGATGGAAGCCTGGACAAAAAGATCATGCCGGACTTCCTGCATCTATCGACTCAGGGCTACGAGATCTGGGCGGCCTCCATCGAGGGCAAGCTCAAAGAGTTGCTTGGCGAATGAACCATTTCATGGTGAAAGCAAACTGGGGCAACCAATGAAGCCTTCTCTGAAACCATTGATTTTCTGCCTGCTCATCGGACAGGGACTGGCCCTGAGCCAGGACGCCGCCGGGGGAAAAGCGCCCGGTGACCAGGCGAAGACGCTCATCAAGCTGCTGGCCAGCAAAGACAGGTCTGTCCCCAAGCGAGAGCTGCTCGAGAGGTTGCTTCGGGACCGGAAAGCGAATCTCCCTGAGGTGCGACAGGCCGCTCGCGATGGCGACCGGGAGACACGGCTCCTTGCCCTGCGCCTGCTGGCAGAGATCAAGGATCCTGAAGCCGCCAGGATCGCCGGCGAAAATCTGGCCTCCAGAGAAGTGGCGATTCGCCGAAGAGCCGGCAGTGCGCTGATGATCCTCGAAGACGAAACCCAGATCGCGAAAGTCCTCGCCAGGCTGCCAGTAGAGAAAGATCCCGGCGCCCTGAAGTCTCTCATCGCCGCCGCCGGGTCTAGCGGCCACGCGGCTGCGGCTGATTCAATTCGTCCCTACCTCCTCGATGCGAACCAGAGCGTCAGGGTCAACACCGCGATCGCCCTGGCAAGACTGGGAAACATGGAGGCTCTCGGAACAATCCTCGATGCTCTCCAGGGCGCCGACATGCAGGCACGCCGGGAAGCGGCCTACGGGCTGGGTTTCTTCAGCGGGGAGCGGCAAAAAGCGCGGGCAGCGGCCCAGGCCATCATCGACAATCCCACCGGCGACTGGAAGGCGGAGGCTGGGATCTCTCTGCTCCGCCTCGAACTGGCCGCCTCTGACGAAAAACTCAAGCTTCTCACGAACGCTTCGACGCTCCGCCAACCGCGGGTCCAGGCCTGGTCCATCCAGGAGATCGCAAGGCTGGGCGGGAAGGATGCCGCGGCCTGGCTGCAACAGAGAGCCGCGGTGAATGATCCGACAGGAAGATTCGCCAGCCTCCAACTGCTGCTGAAAGGGGAGAGCGCTCATGCCAGGAAGTGACCTTCCGATCCTTCGTTCAGCCTGTATTGTCGCCCTGCTCTTTTGCTGCCTGGCTGGGCCAACCGAGGCCCACGAGGTAGAGGTCCATCGCAGCATCAGCCACAACGCGGTCGACATCCTCGACCTCGGCCTGCTCAACCGGTACCGTACCGAGATCGGGCAGGGGGCGGTCGATGAGGACACCTTCCCGCAATACTGCTACCACGCCTACAACCCTCACAACGGCCGCGGCTTCGACCTGCCTTGCCCGGGTGTGGCCGATTGGGCCAACATCATCGCCTCCAATGCCCGGGATGCGATGCCTATTCTCTGGGCGCAGACCATCTCCGCCTACGATGCGGGAAATCTCGGCGGCCCCAACGGCGCCTTCCACATGCTGGGCCGTTGCATCCATCTGATCCAAGACATGACCTCCCCCGCCCATACGCATTCAGACACTCACATCGATGGAGATGATTTTGAACTCTGGGGAAACGGAAACTTCCTGCCCCTGCTCGATCTCGAGCCGGTCTTCCCTGCAGATGGCTCACCGGAAGCCTTCGTACACGCATCCGCCCTGCTCGTCTACAACGCGACGACCTGGCCAGGGAGAATCCAGGAGGCGAATCCCCAACCGGACACCCAGTTCAAGCGCATGTTCCCCACCCTGACCTTTCACGATGGGGGCTTCCTGGGCGATGACTACTGGGTCATCGACAACATCGGAGAGTTCGATGAGGCCGGAGTCTTCCCGCCCTGCATTGGCTCGCCCAGCGCCTGCGACGAATGGTGGCCAAGCGATGACGACTTCTCCGAGGACACCGGAGGACCGGGAGGCTCCAGGCGAATCACGGGTAACTTCTACGTTGAGAATGCCGGCGGCGACAACAATCGGTTGACCCCAGCGCGCTGGAGGGGATCGGTAAACAACCGCTCGCTGCTGCGGCTCTATTCCGAGGAGTTGTACCCGATAGCGATCAGCTATAGCGCGGGACTGCTGCAGACCTTCGCTGACACTGTCTGCCCCCCGCCAACGGCTGACTTTACTATAGAAAAAACGGGACCTCGATGCGCTCCTCTCCTCGTCAGCTTTCTTGACCGCTCAACTGGAGATTCAATCGACAATTGGAGATGGGATTTTGGAGATGGATCCAGAAGCGATGCTCAAAACCCGGCGCATCTCTATACCGATCCCGGCACCTACATCGTCACCCTCACGGTCTCCGGTGAGTGCGGCGAGAGCTCACGGACGATCAGGGATCTCGTGCGGATATTCCCGGGCAGTCCGGCGATTGACGGCAATGCAGATGGCCTCGATGGCGAATGCATTCCGAATCGACCCTTCCACCGCGGCGACGCCAACTCCGACGGATCGGTGGACATCTCCGATCCAGCCAGGATTTTCAGCTACCTCTTCCTTGGCGGCGCGATCCCCACCTGCCTTGATTCAGCCGATGCGAACGATGACGGCGACATCGACATCACAGATGGAGTCTTCCTGCTGAGGTACCTGTTCAACGGGGCAGACCAGCCACCGGCTCCCGGACCACCGGGCAGCGAATGCGGCA
>DCKY01000125.1:0-179 GCA_002320775.1 Planctomycetes bacterium UBA1662 | reverse complement strand
CCGCTGCGCGAACCTCTCCGTCGACTTTCACGTCTCCGGGGTGATCCGGGATCGGTAACCGGAACCTGGGTCTCCCAGTTGACCTCGAGGATCCTTCCAAGAGCACCGTGACTGCGGGTCTCTTTATCCTCAGGTTGGTAAAGCGCCACAGCCCGGGCGAGGCCCTCCGACAGCTCTTT
>DCKY01000181.1:12621-14049 GCA_002320775.1 Planctomycetes bacterium UBA1662 | reverse complement strand
GGTAGAGCATCACGTTGCCAACGTGAATGTCGAGGGTTCAACTCCCTTCACCCGCTCCAATACAACAAAAGACGGCCTTCGCGATCGAGCGGGGGCCGTTTTTTTTTGAGCCTTCCAGGCCTTCCCCTCTCCGCTTCAGCCGACAAATGAGGCGACCAGCTTCGTTTTTTCATTCGGCCTCTTGTATTTCAGGGGCTTACGAGGGCGGCAGAGGGGCCTTTGCAGGCGACCGAGATATTACCTTAAACACTTCCCTGATAAGGGGATGTGTTCTACAAGGCGCGTATTTCCTATAGATTATCCGCTCTCGGCCCTCACTCTCTCTTGGCCTGAAATGGGCTGATTTGAAACGGTTTTACGGTTAGACTGTCCGGTTGCGGGGTCGAGTCTTGCGACTTCATGGTCGCCCTCCGCCGCCGCCTTGAAAAGAAGTTTAGCTTTTGTCCGGAGGGGACCTGCTCGGGGGGCCAGCGGGCGAGGTTGAAGAGCAGCAAACATTAGGCAGAAAGACCCAGAAACAACCATGACAATCGTACCTAACGAACAGGCCTCTTCGGCCAAGACAGGCATGCCGCCGTATCCCGGCGAGCGCATCACCACCAATGGCAATCAGCTGGTCGCCTACTATACCGAGGCGCGCATCACGGATGGGGGAATCTTCTATCCCATCACCCCGTCTACCGAAATGGGAGAGATGTACCAGCAGTCCTACGCCGAGGGTCAGCTCAGCGTTTTTGGCGAACCTAAAATAGCCATCGAATGTGAAGGCGAGCATGCCGCCCAGGGCGGAGCGATCGCCTATTCCGTCACCGGCCGCCGCACCGTGAACTTCACCTCAGGCCAGGGCATCGTCTATGGAGTTGAGCAGTACTATCACGCTCCCGGAAAGCTCTCGACCATGGTCCTTGAGGTCGCCGCGCGCGCCCTTACCAAGCATGCCCTCAATGTACACTGCGGACATGATGATATTTACGGGGCGCTTGACACCGGCTGGGTCATGCTCTTCGCTCGCGATGCCCAGCAGGCCGCTGACCAGGCGGTGATTTTGCGGCGCGTTACCGAGCTGGCGCTGACGCCGGGAATGAACATCCAGGATGGCTTTCTCACCTCCCATCTCGAGCGAACCTTTCTCAAGCGCGAGTCGGACCTCCTGCGCGAGTATCTTGGCCGTTCCGATGACATTATAGAGTGTCCAACGGAAGCGCAGGAGACGCTCTTCGGACCGACGCGCCGCCGAGTTCCCAGGGTCATTGACCTCAAGAGTCCGGCCCTCATTGGCCCGGTCCAGAACCAGGAACATTACATGAATGGCGTGGCGGCCAGGCGAAACTGCTTTGTCGAGCCGATCAACCAGTTCCTCCAGGAAGCCTATGACGAATGGGGCAAGCTCACAGGCTGCCATTACGGCTTCCTGACGGAGTACATGTG
>DCKY01000181.1:11264-12229 GCA_002320775.1 Planctomycetes bacterium UBA1662 | reverse complement strand
GCGGTAGACCACCTGCGGGCGACCCGCGGCGCTGGAGTTGGATCCATCCATGTCAACGTTCTGCGGCCGTTCCCGGAGGCGCACATTGTTCGTGCTCTTGCCGGCAAGAAGAACGTGATCATTGTTGAGCGAACGGATGAGCCTATGGCCGGGGACAATCCTCTTGCACGTGATATTCGAACCGCCCTGACCAAGGCGCTTGAGAACAGCGCCGGTAACGCACACGCCAACATTGACACCATCTCGCCGGAAAATATGCCGAGGATCTTCTCGGGCATCTACGGGCTCGGATCGCGCGACTTCCGCCCCGAGGCGGTCATTGGCTGCTACGAATATGCCACCGGGGCGATTAAGCGCCAGGATGGCAAGGGAGCCGAAGACGGCGAGTCTTTCTTCACGCTCGGAATCGACCACCCCTACGAGGTGCGTTCCGAGGAGACGCCGTCCCTGCTGCCTGACAAGTCGATTGCCGTGCGTCTGCACTCCATCGGCGGTTGGGGAATGATCACAACCGGCAAGAACCTTGCCGAGGTCATTGGAGAGATCGGCTCCTTTGTCTCTGAGCGCGAAGATGTAAAAGACGAATATGGCCGTCGCGGCGAGGTTGTCCACATTAGCGCCAACCCCAAATACGGCTCGGAGAAAAAGGGCGCGCCAACGGCCTATTTCCTGGTGGTTGCCCCCGAAAGAATCCGGGTCAATTGTGACCTGCGGCATGTGAATGTCGTTCTTTGTTGCGACCCCAAGGCCTTTACACACCTCAATCCCTTAGAGGGGCTTGCCGATGGCGGAGCCTTTATCTGGGAATCTGACGAGACGCCGGAGAAGGCCTGGTTGCGAATACCGCCGGAGTATCGCCAGGAGATCATCGACAGGGAGCTGAAGATCTTTATCCTGCCGGGTTTTGATATTGCCAAGGAGGCGACTGACCGTCCGGAGCTCCAGCTGAGGATGCAGGGTAACGC
>DCKY01000181.1:8056-10882 GCA_002320775.1 Planctomycetes bacterium UBA1662 | reverse complement strand
GCGACCTCTTTGAGAAGATTGTTCGCGCTCAGTATGTCAAGAAATTCGGGCGCTTCGGTGACGATGTCGTCGAGGCGAACATGAAGGTCATGGTCAATGGCCGGGACCGGGTCCAGGCGGTGCCCTATGGTGAGGTTGGAGCAGATGACCTCTCGAGCATGAGAGGAGAAGCCTTGCTCCCGGTCGCGGAGGCCTGCGGCGCGGGTGGCTGCGGAAAGGAAGGTTGCGAGCCTGCCCCGGAGCAGGCAGAGCGTACGCCGCTGTTCAAGACCGAGACCTTCGATGATGAGTTCCGTGCCGGCCTGGGCTATGACCAGCCGGCCTCCCCGTATTCCGCGGTGGGAATCATGGCGGCGGCCAGCGGCATGACCGCTTCCAAGTATGGCGCTCGCCGGGAAACCCCGATCTTTATTCAGGAGAACTGCACCCAGTGTATGGCCTGTATCACGGCCTGTCCGGACACCGCGCTCCCCAACACCGCCCATGATGTTTCAACAATCCTTGAAACCGCCGCGAACAATTACGTTACGGACGAGGCCGGCCGAAAGGCCATCGTTGAGGCCGTGGCCGGAATCGATGAGACGATCCGGGTAAAGATGTTCGAGGCCGCGAAGGACAAGAAGGCCGAGGCGCCCACCGTGGCGCATCTCGTACAGGCCGAGCTGGAAGCCCTCGACTCGGTGCCGGAGGCCTCCCGCAATGAGATGATCGAGATTCTTGAGGGCCTGCCCCTGGCCTACAGCAAGGTCAACGCGATCTTCCGCAGCAAAGAAAAGAAAGAGGCCGGCGGCGGCGGAATCTTTTCCATCTTCGTTTCCGATCTCTGCAAGGGCTGCGGCGAATGCGTGACCGAATGCGGCGACCACGACGCCCTTCGCATGGTGGCGGACGGCGAAGAGCTCAACGCCCAGATCACCTCGGCGACGAAGTTCCTGGATCTCCTGCCCGACACACCACAGAAATACCTGGGCAATTACGACAGCGACAACGCCTTCGACTCGAAGCCCGCGACGCTGCGTAACCACCTGATGCAGAGGAGCAACTACGACGCCCTGGCATCAGGCGATGGCGCCTGCGCGGGCTGTGGAGAGAAGTCCATTCTTCACGGATTGGCATCGGTGACGGAGGCCTATATGCGCCCTCTCTACCACCGTAAGGCTGAGCGCCTTATCGAGAAGGCCGCCCAGCTTGAGAGCGGCGGTGTCGCCGCGCTTGAGAAGTGGCAGTCGGAGGATCCAGCGGTCCATGAAATATTCAGCCGCAGTGTTTCCCATGTCATTATGGGCCTGGGCGGAGATTCAGACGCAGACACCAAGGCCCGCCTGGAAGAATACGGAGAGATTACCAACCAGGAGCTCGTCAACGCGATCGTCGCGGTGCTGCGCCAGGAGGCGTTTAACCATCGGGAGCTTCAGCCTGTGGACGGCCGCCTCTCCAACGGCATGTCGGTCATGGCGATGGGCGCCCACACCGGCTGCAATACGGTCTATGGCTCGACCCCGCCAAACAACCCGCATCCTTATCCCTGGATGAACTCTCTCTTTCAGGATGGAACGACGATCAGCTGGCTCTTTGGCGAGAGCTTTATCCTCGACAACGCCAGGCACTCGATCATTCCGGAGCGCCTTGCCGACCGTCTTCTCGGAGACGAGAAGCTCGAAGAGGGCGACTATTTTGATTATTGCCACTTCACCGACACGATCATGACGGACCTCGAGGTGAAGGAGCTGCCCAAGGTGTGGGCGATCGGCGGCGATGGCGGCATGGGTGATATCGGCTTCCAGAACGTCTCGAAGGTCGTGGTCCAGAACCGGCCGAATGTTATGATCCTGATGCTCGACACCCAGGTGTACTCCAACACCGGCGGCCAGAACTCGGACCTCTCGCCCATGACAGGCGGCTTTGATATGAACCAGATGGGCGCGGCGACGCAGGGCAAGCTGGTCGAGCTGAAGAACCCGGCTGAATGTTTCACCAGCGGACATGGCTCCCCCTATGTCACCCAGGTGTCGATGGCGGACGAGGCGAAGTTTTACAGGACGGTGCTCGAGGGCCTTGAGTACCGAGGCACGGCGTTCTACAAGTGCTTTACGACCTGCCAGCCGGAACATGGCGTTGCCGATGACATGGCTTCCGAGCAGGCTCGCCGGGTCAGGGACAGCCGCAGTCTCCCGGAGTTCGTCTTCAACCCCGCCGTTGGCGAGCTCTATGACGAATGTCTGAGCCTGCAGGGCAACCGGAACGTTGACCGGGACTGGATGTCGGCACGCTTCAAAGAGACGAAGGAAACCTACAATTATACGGTTGCTCATTGGTGCGCGAGCGAGAAGCGCTTCCGCCAGCACCTCAAGCGTATCAAGGAAAGCGACACTGCCGGAAAGATCCACCTCGAAAATATTCTCCTTCGGATAACGCAGGATGACATCGTCTCCCGCCGGTTTACCAGCCGCAGCCATCGCGCCTATATTCCCGACTTCGGTGTCTACATGGGGATCGAGGACAATAGCGGTCGCTTCAGCTATATGACCCTGTCGCGTCAGATGGTTCTCTATTGCGTCGAGCGCCGCAAGGCCTGGAGGCTCCTGCAAAGCAAGGCCGGCATTGTCAACCTTGACTACCAGGCGCACTGCGCCCTCCTCAAGAAGGTTGACGACGGAGAGATCTCCCAGGAGGATTTCTTCGACAACGCCCAGCAGTTCTTCGAGGAAGAGCTCGATGTGCTCAAGGCTGCGGCCAAGGCGGAAAAGGCTGTTCTCAAGGCGGCGGAGAAGGCTGCAGCAGAGGCCGCAGCGGAAGCCGCAGAGAAGCTTGCCGCGGACAAGGCCG
>DCKY01000181.1:0-7729 GCA_002320775.1 Planctomycetes bacterium UBA1662 | reverse complement strand
GCCGCGGACAAGGCCGGAGACCAGCAGCCCGAAGACAAGCCCGCGGCGGACGAATAGCCCGCTTCCCCACCCCCGGGGGGTCGGAGAAGAAGGCAAAGCCGCTGCTTGCCTGCAGGCTGGCCCTGAGACGATGCTATAAGTCATACGGGTCGTTTAAGTTTATTTAAAGAGCAATGAAAATGCGCATCAGCAGTATTCTGTTTGTCCTGTTTGTGATAGCGGCCACTGCCCAGGGGGTCGAGCATCCGAATATTCTCTGGATCACCAGCGAAGACCACGGACCCGAGATGGGTTGCTACGGCGACAAGCTCGCCGCCACGGCGAACGTTGATGCCCTGGCAAAGAAGGGGATGCTCTTCAAGCTGGCCTGGTCCTGTGCCCCGGTTTGTGCCCCGGCTCGCACCACGATCATCACCGGCATGTACCCGCCATCGATAGGCGGCCAGCATATGAGGAGCATGGTCAAGCTGCCGGCCCACGTGCGCTTCTACCCGACCTTTCTGCGCGAGCAGGGCTACTACTGTACCAACAACTCGAAAACGGACTATAACGTCAGCAGCTCAGGGGGAACCGGCTGGAACGAGTCTTCCCGGCGGGCGCACTACAACAACCGCAAGAAAGGCCAGCCGTTCTTCGCGATCTTCAACTCCACGGTGAGCCACGAGAGCCGGGTTCGTGCAGGCGGCCATAAGCAGGTTCTCGACCCGGCGAAGGTCAGGATTCCGGCCTACCATCCGGACAACGCCGAGTCGCGTAAGGACTGGGCCCAGTACTACGATATCGTCTCCCGTGCTGATGAGATCGCCGGACGCCACCTTGCGGAGCTCGACAAGGCCGGGCTCAGCGGGGAAACGATCGTCTTTTATTACGGCGATCATGGCTCGGGCCTGGCCCGGGGCAAGCGCTGGACCTACAACTCTGGCCTTGCGGTTCCGATGGTCGTGTTTTTCCCGCCCAAATGGAAACACCTGGCACCGAAGGAATACCAGGCCGGCGGGAAGAGCGACCGCCTGGTGAATTTTGTCGATCTTGCGCCGACCCTCCTGAGCCTGGCCGGGCTCAAGCCGCCGGCCTGGATGCAGGGCCATGCCTTTGCCGGCAAGCACCAGCAGGAAAAGCCGAAATACATGTTCGGCTTCCGGGGCCGCATGGACGAGCGCTCTGACTTTATCCGTACGGTTACCGACGGCCGCTATCACTACATCCGCAACTACAACCCGCATTTCATCTACGGCCAGTATGTCTCGTATAATTTTGTGACGAAGTCGACGGCGGCCTGGAAGAGAGATTTCGATGCAGGGAAGCTGAACAAGGCGCAATCGCACTTCTGGAAGCTCAAGCCGACTGAAGAGCTCTATGATCTCTCGGTGGACCCCGACGAGGTGAACAACCTGGCGGAGTCCCCCACCCACCAGGACAAGCTCAAGGAGCTCCGCAAAGCACAGCAGGCCTGGTGCCGGCGGATTCGTGACCTTGGCTTCCTGCCCGAGGGAGAGATCCACAGCCGCAGTGCGGGCTCCACGCCGCGCGAGATGGGTAAAGACAACAGCAAGTATCCCTACGACAAGATCTTCGCTGCAGCGGACCTTGCCACCATGCGGGGTGCTGACCAGCTTGCCGCGGTGAAGAAACTCTTGGAGGACCCGGACAGCGCTGTTCGCTACTGGGGGGCGGTTGGCATACTCAACCGCGGCACCGCCGCGGTCAAGGCCTCTGAAAAGGAGCTCCTGGCGGCGCTGCAGGACGACTCTTCCTATGTGCGTATCGCGGCCGGTTACGCCTTCGGTAAATATGGCGCGCAGCCGCAGCAGAGAAAAGGCATCGATACCCTTGTGGCGGTTGCCCCCTGGAAGAAAGGGTCGGATGTTTTTGTCTCGATGGCCGCCCTCAACGCCATCGACAAGCTCGACAGTAAAGCGGGTTATGCGCTCGAGACCATCCGCGGCTTCCCCACCAGTGGCGGGGTCTCCCCCGATGGCCGGTACAATAAATATATCGGCCGGATCCTCAGCAAAACCGTTCAGGACCTCAGTAGCAGCAAGCAGCCCTCTGAGAAGAAAAAGAAGCGGAAAAAGAAATAAGCCCTTCGCGGCGAAAGGCAGGTGAGACAGTGCTGAGAACCGGGTCACGGGCCGCCATGGCGCTGGCTACAGGCCTGCTATTGCTCCTGGGCGGATGGCTCGCTGGAGCGGAACAGGACAAGGCGCCGCCGCGGATCCACAAGGAGCCGTTTGCCGTAGCCGGGCGCCCAGCCTTCGTGATCCGACCCCCTGAGAAAATAATAGAGCCCATTCCCTGGGTTCTTTACGCCCCCACCCTGGGGACGAACCTGCCCGGTAAATCGGAAGCCTGGATGTTTGAGCGCTTCCTGGGCGCCGGGATTGCCATCGCTGGCGTCAACGTCGGCGAGTCCTATGGAAGCCCTGACGGGCGCAAGATCTACACCGCGCTCTATGAAAAGATGGTGAAAGATGAGGGCTTCGACACGAAGGTGTCCCTGCTGGCCCGCAGCCGGGGCGGCCTGATGCTCTATTGCTGGGCGGCGGAAAACCCGGAAAAGATTCGCTGTATCACGGGGATCTACCCGGTCTGTAACCTGGCCAGCTACCCGGGGCTGAGGCGGGCCTGCGGAGCCTATGGGATGACGCAGGGGCAGCTGGCTGAGGCGCTTGTAAAGCACAACCCGGTCGACCGGCTTGCCCCTCTTGCTGCCGCCGGCGTTCCGATCTTTCATATCCATGGAGACAAAGACAGGGTGGTCCCCCTCGCGGCCAACTCCGGCCTGGTCGCGGAGCGCTACAAGGCTGCCGGGGGGCTCATGGAGCTCGAGGTCGCCTCCGGGCAGGGGCACAATATGTGGCGAGGCTTCTTCGAGTCCGAGCGCCTGGTGAATTTCCTGGTCTCTTACGCCGCGGATGTTCCTTACGGATATGTCGGCTCCTGGCGCGGCCATCATGTCGGCAGCAAAAAAGTCGGCAACGGCTCCATCGTTATGGTGGCCCCCTCCTGGGGTCTCACAGCCGCGCATGTAGCGAGTGTCAAGGCCAGGGCGCCGAAGACACGCAACGTTAAGGTCGCCTTCGGCAGGAAGGTCGAGGTCCAGGTAGAGCAGGCGTTCATCGCGCCCAAGGGGGACATCGCCCTGGTGCGCTTCAAGAGGGCGCTCAAGGGCATCCGGCCCGTGGGCGTGCTCTCCCAGGTGCTGGAGGAGAAGCACGGCGCGATCACCTTCACCATGGCCGGCCACCAGGGAGGACGACATCACCACCCCGGACGCCGGGGCATCGGACGCGGGCTTAAATTCCGCCATTATCCCGGCAAGGACGGAACGCCGGGTAAGGGCGGAGACAGCGGCGGAGCCTATGTCATCGACCACCCGGGCAACGACAGGGATGTCCTCTTCGGCATCGTCAGTGGTGGTGTGCGGATCGGCGGCAAGAGCTATGGGCGGGGAATCCAGCCGGCGGCGGTTCGTGGCTGGATCGACCGGACGATGGCAAAGAGCGGGGAAAAAGTCCGCTGGGTGCCCAAAAGCAAGGCGCTCCCGCCTTCAGGAAAGTCGAAGCCAGGCAAGGGGAAGAAGGCCGGCTAGGGCCGACGGCGGCTTTTCCCCCGCTGTCGGCGTGAGCGGTCCGTGATCGGGGTTTTCGGTTTCCACTGGATGCCGGCCTTGAGGCCCTCGGCCTCGTGTTTCTCGAAATCCTTTGGCGGGGGGTTGAAAAGAGCGAGGGCCGTGATGAGCTGCATGCGGACACGGTCCGGCTTGGTCGCCGCGCCGATGGCCAGCAGGGGCGCGGCGTGGCGCCCATAGGGCTCGGGGGCAACAAGCGCATACCCGGCAGCCGGCTTCTCCCCCTTGATGTAGCGGGTGTATTCAGCCGCGTCGCTTACCGGCACATAGAGCGCGCGCCCGATAACCTCTTTGCTCCAGGCGATGGGCTGCAGCGTTTTCTCCAGGCGGGCCAGCTCGCCGGGCTCCTCGGCGTAAACCACCAGCAGTGGCTGGTTGTCACAGGCGGCGACATTGACTGCCATGCGCAGGTCGCTGAGGTAGGGCAGTGCCCGGGGAGCACCCTCCGCGCCTTTTTTCCCGGGATAGGCCAGGGAGATGACCCCCATGGACTCCACCATTCTTGCGGCGGCTCCCTTGTTCTGTTCGGTCGCCCCGGGCTGGTCAGATCGTCGCTGGCTGACACCGCCGAAAACCTGGGCCGGTGAGCGATCGGCTTCGGAGAGCCGGGTTTTTCCATCCGGGGAAAGCAGCGCGAACATGGTGTTGGCAATTTCCCCGGTGTAGCTCACGTAGAGAGCCTTCATAAAATCAACCTCTTCCCGGTTTTCATAGGTGGCCAGGCGAATGCAGACAAACGGCCTCGATGCCTCGACGGTGGCCCTGGCGGACAGGAAACTCCCGTCCATTCCCTGTTTGCCCTTTCACCAGATTCCGGGGACCTGGTGAAGACAGGCGAGTCCGGACACCAGCAGGATCGGGCGGCCGGTTCGTGCGGCCTCGGCAAGCCCGCCCTTGAGGGTCCCGTGCCAGGCAACCTGGGGCTCTCCTCCTGATGCAGACACCCCGATGGAGAAGAGCGTTGTGAGCAGGGGGAGAAAGAGGAGAGTTCGAGTCATGGTTTCCCGCCAGGGGTTAAAAAAAGCACAGCCGCTATTTTACTTCCCCGGAGGGAGAGGGCACAGGGGAATGCGCGGCTTATGAGCCGGCGGGGGCGGCAGCTTCTTTCGCCGCAGCGTGGATCTTAAGATCTGCTTCATCGAGCAGGGGCAGCAGGCCCTGGAGCTCGTCGGGGAACCAGCGGACCTTGCGGTTGCGGTGATCCCGGCTGCTGGGCTGGGTCTGGCGGTTGCCGTAGAGGAAGGACCAGTTGGTGGGTCTCCAGTACTGTTGCCAGAGACGACTCTTCGCCAGCACGGCCTGCCTCAGCTCCTCGGCCGGTTGTGATTGCAGCTTTCCATCCGGCCTGAGCTCTCCGACAAGAGCGCCGCCGGGCTTGTCGCCGCGGAGAGCCCGAACCATCTCCTGTGCCGCCAGCAGGTGCCCCCGGCGGCTCAAGAGGAGGCCATCGCGGGTGGCCTGCCGGTTCTTCAGCCGGCTGAAGAGGTCGATCACGGGGAGCTTCTTTTCCCGGCCCAGCTGCCGGATCGTTGCGGCAGCGGAGGCGAGAGCGCGATTGTTTTTTTCGACATCGAGCCCAAGCTCCAGCGGATCTTCGCAGGGGACCGGGGTCACGAGAACAACACGGCCGGTGTAGGCCTGCAAGAGGTCGAGCTTCTGGCGATAGGCCGCCTCAAAAGCATCGAGCTTCCCGGTGTTGTCCACCACCTCGCTCTGGCCCAGCCAGAGAAAGGCAACATCGACGACAAGGGGCTCCCGCCCATCCCGTTCTCCATAGCCCGGGTTGTCGGTGGAAAAGAAGTTGCGGGGCCGTTGCTGGCGGAAGACGGTATCGGCGGGCCAGGCCAGGTTCCGCAGCTGTACGGGGCTGCCCGGATAGGATGCCGCCAGCAGGGTTTCGAAATACCCGAAGCGTGAAACCTCTGCTGCGTTTGAGCCACCGAGGATAACCAGCTCCTCACCGCCCTTCAGTGAGAAGCCATCGCCAAAGGGGGGCAGGGGGACAGGCGGTCGGTCAAGCGGGCGCACCAGGGCCGGCGGCGGAGGCGGCGGGGGCACTGGTGTGGGATTGGTCAGCCCACCAAGCCCGAGGGACTGGAGCGTGACACCGGGCTGGAATTTCCAGTCACCCGCGATNNCGGTGGAAAAGAAGTTGCGGGGCCGTTGCTGGCGGAAGACGGTATCGGCGGGCCAGGCCAGGTTCCGCAGCTGTACTGGGCTGCCCGGATAGGATGCCGCCAGCAGGGTTTCGAAATACCCGAAGCGTGAAACCTCTGCTGCGTTTGAGCCGCCGAGGATAACCAGCTCCTCACCGCCCTTCAGTGAAAAGCCATCGGCAAAGGGGGGCAGGGGGACAGGCGGTCGGTCAAGCGGGCGTACCAGCGCCGGCGGCGGAGGCGGCGGGGGCACGGGTGCGGGATTGGTCAGCCCGCCAAGCCCGAGGGACTGGAGTGTAACACCGGGCTGGAATTTCCAGTCACCCGCGATCGACAGGGACTTGAGTCTCCTCCCGCTGATACGCATCTGGGCCGCCTTTCCGGCGAAGCCTCCCGGCGCGCCATGGTCGATGACACGCACGGCGATGACGTTGCGCCCACCCTTCACCAGCTCGCCCTTGATGGCGTAGCGGCGGGGGGTGGCCCAGAAGCCGGGGCGCTCGATGCCGCCGACCTGCTTGCCGTTAAACCAGGTCATGTCCATGTCGTCAACCGGGCCCAGCTCCAGCGTGAGGGGCTTGCCGGCCCAGGTGGCAGGGAGCTCGAGCACGCGCCGGAACCAGACCGTGCCATCGTGGTTCGGCAGGCCGGCGGTCTCATAGTGGCGCGGCAGGTTCATCGTCTTCCACCGGGCGTCGTCAAAGGTCGTCGAAAACCATTTGCCCTTCATGCCGGGGTCGTTCGCATCGAGCTTTGCGCGCCAGGCGATGACTTGCGGGGTCCAGCCGGGCTTCGGCGGTGGCGAGCCAGCGGCCGTCTTCTTCTTTTTCGGCAGGGCAGCGAGGAGCTGCTTCTTCGTTTGCTTCTCCAGCTTCAGCTCGGGGTTATGGACCAGCTTCCGTACGCGGTAGCGCACGTTCTGTGGCGGCCCGGAATGAACCTGGAAGGCGATTTTTCCCGACAGCTCACCCTTGGGGTCCTCCATCGCGACACAGAGTGTGCCGTTGATGGCGGTCCAGATCTGGTGCCCGACGGCGAGGATCTCGTAGTGGTTCCACTCGCCGCGTTTCACAGCCTTGGCGGCGCGGTTGTTCCAGTCGAGCTTGCCGCGCCCGTGTTCGTGGTAGAGCTTGCCCCACACGCCAGCGCCGACATCCGCCTGGTAGCCATGTGCCTGGCCGCGGGCGTTCGCTTTCTTCGAGCGAAACTGTATCCCCGCGTTGCAGCTGTCAGGAGTCAGCTTGACGTCGACGACCAGGAGAAAATCCTTCACCTTGACCTCCGACCAGATGAACTCGTTCCTGGGGACCCTGGCATCGGAATGCCCGACGATGGCGCCCTCCTGCACAGACCAGTACTTCGTCTGCGAGGCCGACCACCCCGCGAGGTCTTTACCGTTGAAAAAGGAGGTGTCGACGCGCGGCCCCTCACTTTCGTCGTCCGGTTGCGGCATGGTGGCTGTCCCGGCCAGGGGCGACAGGGCGGCAAAGAGGCTGAGGACAAAAGAGCTTCGGAGCTTCATGGGTTTCTCATTTCGGTTGGCCGTTGGTTGTCAATGTGGAGAGATATTTGATGAGATCACGCAGCTCGGCGCGTGTGAGGCTGGCGGTGAGTCCGGGGGGCATCACGGTGCCGCCCCTGGTGCGCCGCAGGATGGCGCCCGCCTGAACCGTGGTGATCTTTCCGGAGGCGAGGTCCAGGAGGCGCAGGGTCTTCTTGTCCTCGCTGTGAACCAGCCCGCTGAGTACTTTCCCTTCTTTTGTCACCACCGTGGTCGCGAGGTAACCCTCCTTGATCTGGCGGTCGGGCCAGAGCACCGATTCGATGATGATGCTGGTTGGCACCCCGGCAGCCAGGGCGCTCAGGTTGGGCCCCTTGACGGAGGTGGACGCGCCCTTTACTCCATCCACCGCGTGGCAGGAGGTGCAGCTGAGCAGCGGCA
>DCKY01000218.1 GCA_002320775.1 Planctomycetes bacterium UBA1662 | reverse complement strand
GAGATAGACACGGTCGCGGTCAACCGGCGCCTGCTTCGCCGCCCACGCAACGGCGCTCTCTATGTCCTTCACCATCAGCTCCGAACCACAGGCCTCCGGACGGCGATTGGGTCCTCGGAAGTTCGGGTGGATAAAAACCCAGCCCTGCTCCACACACCACTTTGCGTAGGGAATGTCGTAGCCGTTTTTATAGTCACTGCTCCAGGTGTGGAGGCCGACCAGCAGCGGGCGGGGTTTTTTTGAGCCGGGAGAATAGAAGAGGGCCGGCTGCTCGCTCTTGTCGGCGCTGCTTCGGTAGCGGATCTCCCGGACTCCGCTCGGCCAGCCGTCGATGGCCATGGTGTCGATGGTGCAGAGCGTGAGAAGCAGGAAGCTGATGGTTGTTTTCATGGCTGGCGCTGAGACCCCTGGCAGGTGCTTTTATTTCCTGGGGTGATTTTCACCGGTCTCCCGCTTTCTTGACAAGCTCATTTGCCGGGTTTTGATTTCCGGCCTTGTTGACCCTGTGTTCGCCATCAGATTAAATAAGTGGTCCCCGGCTTACCCGGACAACCGAACTGAAGGGACTGAAACAGCGAATGCTTTTCCCCAGAGATATTGCCGCTCTCTTTCTGGCGACCTTTGTAACGGGTTGTGCGCTCTCGGTAGCGAAGAATCCAGCTGCTCTACCGCCACCACTGGCCCGGACTCCGGCCGAAACGAAAGAGCTGGAAAAAAGTCCGGACCGCTTCTCAGATGCGCATGTTCACCTCATCGATTTCCTGCAGAACGGCGCCTTTGACAACTCCGATGGATATTTCAAGGGCATCGGCGAGCGGGGTGAGATCAGGGGCAGCAAGGCCGTACGCTACCTGGCCCTTCCCTTCGGCGAGCAATGGCGGCGGCTGACCCTGCTGTTTCGAGATATGGATTCAGCCGGAGTCGAGCATGCGATGGTCTCGGGGATGCCCTTTCTGAAAAAATGGTCCGAGAACGAGCCCTTTGCCAGGCCACGCTACTACCTGGACTCGAGCTCGCGGGTGGTGCTGGCCAGGGACACCGATTATCTCATCGGCGCGGCCTTCCTCGAATACAGGAGGAAATTTTCCGGTGATGACAAGGCCCTCGCAAGGCTTGAATCACTGGCTCCCTTCATCTGTGGTTTTGATGGAACAGATCTCGGGGCCGTCGATCTGGTGGTCAAGCGGATCAAGGAGTTCCCCGGTGTCTGGAAGGGGATCGGCGAGGTGATGTCCCGCCATGATGACCTGACGAACCTGACTATTGGGGACCGCCCACGGGGGAACCACCCGGCCCTGAAGAGGATCAGCCGTTTTGCCGGCGAGGTGGGCCTCCCCGTAAGTATTCACCACAATATTGCCCCGATTTCTCGCAACCCATCGGAGGTGAAAGAGCCTGTCTACCTGGATGAGCTGGTTGATCTCTTCAGCTATTGCCCCGACACGAAGTTTATCTGGTGCCACGCCGGTATCAGCCGGAGGGTGGTTGTTGAGAACCTGCCGCACTGGCTGGATGCAGTGCTCGATCAATTCGGCAGCCAGGTCTTCATCGATCTCTCCTGGGTAGTCTTCGAGGACTATATTCTCAAGGATCTCGATGCCTGGGCAGCCCTGGTTCGCTCCCACCCGGACAATTTCATGCTTGGCTCCGATGTGGTCGGCAACAGCAAAAACCTGGCAAAGGAGCTCGGGCGCTACCGTCCCTTCCTCGACAAGATCTCTCCCGATCCGAAGGACCCGGTTCGCAGGAAACTCTCCCTCGAGAATTTTTCCAGGCTTGCTGCTGAGCTTGGGCAGAAGCGGCGGGCACGCATGCTTGAGCAAAAGCTCATTCCTGCTTCTTCTCAATCAAGCGGCCTGGTCCTGCCGCATGATTATGACTTCCCCGAGAAGGCCCACACCGGCGCCTTGAAGGACTCCTTCATCAAAAAAAACCGGCCCTGATTCCGGGTGGGAGTTTACGGCCTGCTGTTTTCAGCCTCTGGAATCTGCAGATGCCAGTGGCAGTGATTCGAAGGCGGCGCGCAGCGGAATCTTTCGCACCCGCTCCTGGACCCGGCTGTAGCGCGGGTAGATTCCATCGAAGACTCCCTTGAGAGAGACCACCTTTGCCTGCGAGCTTCCGTAGGCCAGCAGGATCTCGAGCTTGCCCTCGTAGCTGAAGTCGCCGGGGCCCTCGTCGGTCAGCTTGACCTGCCCACTGAGGATGGCGTAGCGAGTTTTCCCGCTTGAGCCGGCCGATTCGAGCGTGAGAGTTCCTTCAACCTTGCTGATCTGGTAGACCTTCTTGGTCTGCTGGCTGGTTCTTTCCATCACTCCGGGTGGGTAGACCTGCGCCAGCCACTTTTCCAGGTCCCCTGCATCGACAGTTCGCTTTTTGCGCGGGTACTCAAGAGCCTTCCAGTCTGCTTTTTCGAGAGCGACCGCCTCGACGACCGGCGCGCGGTAGGCTCTCATGCGGTCATCGAGAAGCTGGACAAAGACGCGGATGCCCGGCCCTTCAAGACCGGGAAGCACCAGCGGGTTTTTCTTTTCGCGGATCTCCGCGGGGTCGAGTCCAAGGAGGGCTATCTGTAATTCCCGCTCTGTGTAGCTTGCGAGCGATTCACGCTTCTGTCCGCCCCGGAACCCCTGCGGTTCAACGCGCCGGAATCCGTCGAACCAGTGAACGAGCTCTCCCTTCGAATCGAGGACCGCGAGATCGACGTTGCTCTGCCTGTTCTTGTCCCGCCGGTTGCTGAATTTCCGGCGCCAGACCTCCCGGACAGGTTTCGGGAGCTTGGGGTCATCCCGGTGGCCATGCCAGGACACGGCGATGAAAGGTTGCAGGGTGCGAACTACACCAGGGTCAATGAGCGAGGTCCCACGGACCTGCGTGGCGGTAGCTCAGCAGTGCCCCGAGGTGAGGTCACCGTACTGAGCGTGGATAATGACGAGAAAGACCGGCCGCTTTTCCTGCAGAGCCCTTTTCTGAGCCTCAGCGAGCGAGGGCGCCCAGTCGAGCTGGTACATGGCGAGGTCCTTCGCCGCCGGGCGAAAGTCCGCATAGCGATCGAGGACCGATTTCACCGCGCTGTCCTGCGCGGGAGCGAAGCTTGCTGCCAGCAGGAGTAATGCCAGGCTGCTGATTGTTGTTTTCATTTGTTTCTCCCGGGAAAAATGAACTTTTCACGGTCACAGCATTCAACAGGGCCCGTTCGTTTAAACATTTCAAAGCCGCCGGAGTTTCGAAAATTTTCATCGGCGATCCCTGGGGGCCGCTTTTGGAGTTTGCTCACTTCCTCACCGGCGCGCTGCGGCCGGATTTCTTGTATTCCTCGAGCTTGGCCTTCAGCTCTTTGACGATCTCGGGGTTTTTGAAGTAGAGGTTGGTGGTCTCGCCGGGGTCGGTGTCGAGGTTGTAGAGCTGGGCGGGGGCCTTGGGGGCTTTCTCGACGAGGCCGTACTTTTTCATACCCCAGCTGCCGCCCCGGCGGTAGTTGTTGCCGCCGGAGCCCCGGTGGTCGAGGTACTTCCACGGNNTTCATTTGTTTCTCCCGGGAAAAACCAGGGTTTCACGCGCACAGGATTCAACAAGGCCCGCTAGTGTAAACATTTCAAAGCCACCGGGGTTGCGCAAATTCTGGCAGCTTTTTCAAGGAGCTGCGCTCTCCTCGGGCCTCAGTCCCTCACCGGAGCGCTGCGGCCGGATTTTTTGTATTC
>DCKY01000163.1:5093-5354 GCA_002320775.1 Planctomycetes bacterium UBA1662 | reverse complement strand
CTACGGTCCGCTCTACCTGCAGGGCCTGCTCGATATGGCCGAGGGGATGGGCAAGTTCGAGACCGAGCGAGACTTTCTCTACGTCCATGCCCGGCGCTACCTCGACTACGTCCACGGCGGCGGTGTGCGCGGCAATCCGAACTCGGGCGCCCGGATTATCCATGATCGGGCTCGTCTCTACGCTGATCCCTGGAACGCGGAATACTACGCCGGCGCCGAGAGAGTCAACGATGCGCATGTGTGGTACCGCCTTGCGAAGCA
>DCKY01000163.1:0-4748 GCA_002320775.1 Planctomycetes bacterium UBA1662 | reverse complement strand
TTTCTCTGGGCATCGGAGCAGGCCCTGCTCGGGGGACGGCCTCCTCCGGGCTCCGGGGTTCCGGCTGAATACATGGATGCCTACCGGCGGCGCTACGGCTGGTTTTTCAGGCGCGGAATCAGGCCCCGGGTTCCGGCCGGGAAATCAAAGATCGGCTACTTCAGCCCGCTGAAGCACAAGGTCCCCGAGCGGCTCTACCTCGGCCCCAGCCGCGAGAGCGGCCAGCCCTTCGTTTCGTATTTTCTCTACGACCGCAACAACAACTACATGCACTGCTGCGATGATGCGGGCGGAAGGCTGTATGAGTATTGCGTCGACGGAGCCAAGTTCCTGCACACCTCGGGAAAATACTCGAGCGGCCGGGCCGGAGTCGCCGAGACGGCCTACGATCTGCTCTCGGTCCTGTCTCCGGACATGGACTTTCCCGTCGATGAGAAGGGTAAGATGTCGACGCCCTCCGACGGGACCTGGAAGCTCGCCTCGATGGCCGTCAAGCTCGCCCTGAATTGCCGTACCGGCCCGGATTCGAAAAACTGGTTCTACGACACCGAGATCGATCTCTTTCGCCGGAGGGACCATCCGAAGCTGGGCTACGCCCATGGCAACATGGATGGCTATTGGTACCTGAACAACGACTACCACCTGAGGTCGGTCTACCTGGGGACCTACAAGACCGCGGCTTCCTTTCAGAACCTGCGACTGGGCGGGCCGAAGGGAGAGAAGATCCTCGCCGCTTTCGACACGATTCCGGAGAACCTGGAGGTGGCGCTCGAGCAGGGGGAGGAGTCCCGGGTCCTCACTGGCGAAGAGCGTGCCCGGGCGCTGTCGATCGTGGAGGACGGCAGGCGTGAGGGAAGCAGTCTTCGCCTCCATGTTCCCG
This sequence comes from Planctomycetes bacterium UBA1662, assembly GCA_002320775.1. Lineage (GTDB taxonomy): Bacteria > Planctomycetota > UBA8108 > UBA8108 > UBA8108 > UBA8108. The sequence goes on along the minus strand of DCKY01000163.1, from coordinate 3,868 downwards.
CGGGCAGCACGCTGTCCCTCACACTCAAAGGCCTGGACGAAACATTCGACGCGCAGAACGAGTACACGCGGGTTTCGTATGATTTCAAGGGTCAGCAGGCCGGCTTCCGGCTCAATGGCCGCACCTTGCCAATTTACTATCACTCCCTCTACAACCGCGGGGCGATCCTGGTTCGTGATTCGCTCAGGGCCGAGAACAAGGGGAATGATTCCTTCGGCCGGTTTACCTACCGCAACTTCTACGGCGCCCGCAGCCGCTGGACCCGGCAGACGGTGCTGACGGCCGAAGGTATCCTGGTGGTGCGCGATGAGTACGAGCCCTGTCGGGATGTGGATGGCTACCAGGCATCTCCCTGCTGGCTGTTGATGGCAGAGGGCGAGATCGGCGCCGAGGACCGCAATTGGTTCGATGCTCCGGCGCGGGACCACGCCTGGTGGCAGAAACAGAAAAAACGCGTCCTGCTGTACCTCCATCCGGGCGAGGGGCTGTCGATCGGCCAGGTGGCGCACCGCGCCTCACAGGACATCGGCGGCGCGACCCACAACGCCTTCGCCCGGGCCGTCGTCCGCGCTGGCCAGCCGCAGGTCTGGCTGAGCGTCCTGGTTCCCTTCAACGAGGGTGGAGATGCCGCCGAGCTGGCCCGAAAGATCAGGACCAGCGTCGATGAGAAGGGCTCGGCCTCCGTGACTGTCGGCAGGCTGAAGGTAACGATCGGTGAGGATGGAGCCTGGAGCGTGAAGCGTCAGTCGTCCTCCCTTTTCCAAAAATAATTCGAGTCGGAAATAGTCATATGGGTTTATCGGGGTAATAATCGTTGCGGGCTTGTGCCAGGAAGAAACTGGAGCAGGATTATGTATTTACCACGAGTGCGTGGCTTTGCGGTGGCGTTCGTATGTTCTCTGATGTTGTGGGCTTCTCTCGGTACGCGTCTGGAGGCTGATTCCTTTGTACGTGGAGATCCCAACGGTGACGGGAGCATCAACATGACCGATGTGATCTCGACCTTGAACTTTCTCTTTCTCGGAGGCTCCACTCCCGGCTGTCTCGATGCGGCTGACGCGGACAATAACGGAGTGGTGCAGCTGACCGATGGGATCTATACGTTGAACTTTCTGTTCTCCGGCGGGGCCCAGCCGCCGGCTCCCTGGCCGGAGTGCGGTGAAGACCAGCTGCCTGATGAGCTGGGATGCGCTGAGTATTCTCCATGCGCCGGGTCTCAGCCGGTGGTTCTCGGAGATGCGAACTGCGATGGAGTTGTCGACCAGGATGATGGAGAGATCATCAGGGACCATGTCACGATGGGTCTCGAGCTTTGCTGCAGGGCGGCGGCTGATGCTAACGAGGATGGAATTGTTAACGTCAACGATGCGGTCCTGATCCTCAACGCTCTCATCGATGCGGAGCCGACATCCGTTGATTGTGAGCTGACTGATTAGCTGCGGCAGGTGTCTGGAGGGGTTGGGCTTGCCGGAGATCCTATTTTAGCTTGATGGTTCGCGAGTGCTGGATAGGATTCATCTCGTGCAGCACTCTCTGCGTCTCTGATCTCCAGCAGCCCAGCCACAGGTGTACCTGTCATGAATAAGAACTTTCTCTTCCTGTTGCCTCTCGTTTTGACATCCTCCTTGCTTTTGGCCGAAGACAAGGAGCCGCCGCTGTTCAAGTGGCGCAAGGTGGAGATCGCGAAGATCGACATCGGCTACGGCGTGCAGTTGACGGATGTCGATGGCGACAAGAAGACCGACATCGTTCTGTGCGACAAGAAGACCATCCAGTGGTACCAGAACCCCAGCTGGGAGAAGCACATCATCGCCCGGGATCTCACCAAGCGCGACAATGTCTGCGTTACGGCCAGGGATATCGATGGCGATGGCAAGTGTGAGATCGCCGTTGGCGGGCAGTGGAACTTCAGCGAGACGCGCAAGGATGGGGCGGTGTTCTATCTCATCCCGCCGAAGGATCGCACCCAGATGTGGACGCCGGTCAAGCTCTACAACGAGCCGAGCACCCACCGCATGCACTGGATCAAGCACCACGGCGGTAAGTACGCGCTGACCGTTAAGCCGCTGCGCGGCCGCGGCACCAGGAACGGGGTTGGTCCCGGCCTGAAGCTGCTGGCCTACCTGCCGCCGGCCGATCCCCGCGCTGAATGGAAGACCGAGCTGATTGCCGACTTTCTTCACCTGTCCCACAACTTCCACCCGGTGAACTGGGACAGCGACCCCGAGGAGGAGCTCATCGAGGCCGCCAAGGAGGGTGTCTGGCACTTCGATTACAGCGGCGGCAAGTGGAATTCAAAGCAGCTGACGAAGGACTTCGCCGGCGAGATCCGTGACGGCAAGCTCCCGGGAGGCAAGCGCTTCATCGTCACGGTGGAGCCCATGCACGGGACCAAGTCGGCAGTCTATGTCGAGCCCGAAGGTGATGGGCTCTGGAAGCAGGCCGCGGTTCTTGACGAGAAGCTCCAGGATGGCCACGCCCTCGCCTGCGCTGACTACCTCGGCATCGGCTCCGACCAGATCGTCGTCGGGTGGCGCGCGATGAACGGCGGCGGTGTGCCGGGGATCAAGTTCTTCGCTCCCCTCGACAAGGCCGGAACGAAGTGGCGCGAGCAGCAGGTCTCCGCCAAGGAGGTCGCCGTCGAAGATATCAAGGCCGCCGACCTCAACGGCGACGGCCTCGCCGACATCGTCGCCGCTGCCCGGCAGACCAAGAACCTGACGATCTTCTTCAGCAAGAAATAAAGGAGGCTGGGATGAGGGCGTGTCACCTGGCAGCGATCCTGGTTTTCTCACTTCTTGCGGCCTCTTCGCGTACCGGGCTGGCCGAGTCCCCGATCCTGGTGAAGAAGAAGGTCGATGGGAATTACGAGCTGGAGTGCGTGGTGGGCAAGGCGCCCTGGGGGTTCCTGCTGTTTTTCTCAGCGGATGAGAAGCTGTCTGAGTACGGCTACCTGAAGGTTTCAGCTTCGGCGATCGAGCTGGGCCATCACCACAAGGGGAGGTCGGTGACCTGGCGCCGGTATAAGCCCCCGGAGCGGAAGCTGCCGTGGAAGGTGCGGTTGCTCAAGAAAGGAAACTTTTTCCGCTTTCGGGTGGGTGACAGGACCGGCTGGATTCGCGGTCCCAGCGGCGAGTGGCTTGAGAAGTACGAACCGAGAGAGAGCTGGGTCGGCCTCAAGGCTCCCGGTGAGACAGAGCTGCGTTCGATGACCCTGACCACTCTTCCCTGGCTCCAGCAGCTGACCCGGCCGGTGATTCCGCGCGGGCCTGACGGCAGCTTCTACGAGAAGCAGGCGATTCCCGGCGCCCTGCTCAAGTTCAAGGGGAAGTACTACCTGTATTTCATGGCCGGGATGAAGGGGAACGAGGAAGGCTCCTCGCGGAGATCTATCGGAGTCGCCACCAGTCCTGACATGAGCAACTGGAAGGTCCACCCGGCCCCGGTGGTCAAAAACGGCGAACCCAATATCCCACACGACAATGTTTACCCCAACGGCGCCGTTCTCACTCCCGAGGGCAAGATCGCGCTGATGTACTCGGTTCAGAAATATCCCGAATGGGTGGGCTTCGGGCTGGCCTTGGCCGACAATCCCCTCGGACCTTTCACCCACCACGAAGCCAACCCGGTCTACAAGCATTTCACCCACGCCCATGAATTCGACCTCGTTCGGGTCGATGGTCCCGATTACCGCTACCTGCTCTTCTATGCCGGCTACACGCCCAAGCCCCGGACAGGATTGTCGGGTGATCGCGGCTATCTCCTCTACAGCGATGACCTCGTCCACTGGCGCGAAGACAAGCGCAACCCGGTCTTCAGGCCCGAGACGCTGGATAATTGGGATGCCATCCATGTGCGCCCGCGTTCG
>DCKY01000132.1 GCA_002320775.1 Planctomycetes bacterium UBA1662 | reverse complement strand
TCAGTGGCGGCCTTGTATTTGCCGAGCAGAAGTTTTCCGATCGAGGGGTGGCTTGCCTGTTTCAGCAATTCGAGGACGCTCTTGCGGCCGGCCTCATCCTTGGCGTTGTTGTAGAGGCGAACCAGGATGGGGCCCGCCTGTTTTGAATTCCGGATGGAAGCGAGGATGTGACCGGAGAGCTGGCTGCCGGGGACGACCCGGTCGGCGAGGCCGCCGAGACCATCCGCGTGGCGTTGGGCAATCTGGTTCAGCACGGTTCCCCAGAAGCCTCTGAACTGGCGCCCCTTGCCCTGGAATTGAGAGAACCAGCCCTTCTGTGTTGTCGCCAGCCAGCTGGCGAAGCGAGCGGACTCCTGCTCGTTCCAGCCGGAGGGTATGTTCGACATCATTCCGGCGAGATGAAATTGGGTGACAGGGTCTTTTTCAGTCTCGAGCATCGCCAGCAGCGGCGCGAAGGCCGCGGGGGCCTGGTAGGCGCTGAGGACTCGCGCCTGCTCCCACCTGACCTCGGCATCTGCATCCGGATAGCCGGCAAGGAGATAGCGGACAACCCTGGCCACCAGCTCCTTGTCTTCCCCAACCTGGCCCTTGAACAGGTCCAGGACACGAAGGAAATCAAGACGGTCTTCTTTCATCGCCGGGGGCTTGGAGAGCATACGTTCGACAACCTCCTGTACATGCGGGGCCTCGGGGTTTTCCCGCCTGATATTTCCCGACACAAGGGCTCGCATCCAGGCTCTCGGAGATTTGTGTCGGAGAGCTTCCTGGATGAATTCCTTTGTGGGTCGATGGGCCAACGCAGTCATGGCCGCGTAGCGAACGAATCGGTCTTCGTCATCGAGCCGGGAGATCAGCTTGCCGCTGGCGGACTCGGTGCCGAATCGGGTGAGCGCCTCGGCGGCTCTTCGCCTCACAAAGGGGGCCTTGTCTTCGAGCAGTTCAAGGACCATCGGCACCTCTTTGAGGTCCCCACGGATCCCGATCAGCCAGGCGGCCTGGGCCCTGATCTCGATGGTTGAGTCTGCCGCAAGGCTGTTGATGAACGCGGCTGAAAGCGTTTTAAAGCCAGGAGAGAGCAGGCGAATGGCCCTGAGTCTCTGGCGTGTCTTTCTTTTCTTGTCGAGCGCGGCCGCGCGCAACTTGTCGTCGATTCCGTCGCCTATTTTCTTTCTCGCCGCTTCTTCGCGAAGCCTGCACCATTCGGACATCGGTTGCGGCAGCGCAAGAAGTCCTTCGATGGTTGATTCTGCTGGCCCAGCCGCGGGGGAGATCGGCTTAATGGAGGGCTTCTGGGCCGGGTCGTAGAAGATTCTCCAGACCCCCTGGTTGTGGTCGGTCAGCAGGATGCTGCCGTCAGGGGCGACATCTACATCGACAAGGGCGAAGTTGATTCGGCCACCCTTGTGATCCTTCGCTCCCCGCTTGGCCTGGGCGAAGACGGTCATCTTCGCCTTCCAGGTTGCTCCATCCCGGTCCATCTCAAAGGCGCAGAGCCGTCCGGGGTTGTTGTAGCCACCGGAGGTGGCCGACTTCCACAGGTAGTCGCAGGCGATGAAGGCGTCCCGGTATTTTTCCGGAAACTGGGTGTGTTCGTAGAAGATCCCCCAATTGGGTGAGCCGCGTCCGACATTGAGGACACCGGGAAGGCAGTCGAGGTAGTAGGAGGGGTAGGCGCCGACACCCTGCCAGCCCTGGTCACTACCGGTCGCCCAGTGGTTCAGACGAACCGGGCGGTACCACGGCAGGTCGACGTGCCATTCCATGTCGCTGTCGAAGCTGAAGAATTCTCCAAGGTAATTCATTCCCAGGCTTGGGGGATTTCGTCCCCCGGCGCCGACGCACTCCCAGGTCTCTCCGGTCGGATCGAAACGGAAGACCGAGGCTGTCCGCTCGTAGAGCACCGGCGAACTCTTTTCCGTAATATGGCGGCGTTCGCCAATGCCGCCTCCATCTCCGCTCACCATGTAGACATAGCCATCGAGGCCGCGCAGCAGGGTGTGGGCGGCATGGTCGCCCCCGGTGTTGAAGCGCTCACCGAGCCGGCGCTCGCGTTTCAGTTTGCCCCCAGCCTGGTAGCCGCTGTAGAGCTGAACGCCATCGCCTCCAACGGCGTAGAGGTGGTCGCCGTAGACAACGAGTCCTTGAGGGCCGCGCCCGCCAAGACCCGTGGCGATGACTTCGGACTTGTCGTAGACCTGGTCGCCATCGGTGTCCTCAAGCCTCCTGACAGCGTTTCCATCTCCAACCAGCAGTCGGCCCTCTCCATCGAGCACGAGATCGTAGGATCCGCCGGTGAGCGATCGGTCGGCAGCCTTGTAGATATGGAAGCCTGGCGGCAGATTGAACTGATCGTCGAGCAGGCGGGGCGGGTCGGCCAGGATGGGCTGCAGGCAGGCGAAGGAGATGAGGCAAGTCAGGAATCCGGTGCGGTTCATTTTAAGGCTCCAATCAGGCGTTGCTTGTGGGCAGTCGATTTCCAGGCTGGGACAATTAATGTGAGGTGAAGTATAAAAGGAGCCTCCGCCTTGTGGGTGTTCAAATTCTGAATCATAAGGCCTCATCTTACGGCGAACCGATCAGATCGTTTCCAGCCCGCCCTGTTCCAGGGGCCGTTGGTAGCCTATGATGGCTGGCATGAGTACATCATTTCAAAACAGACAGCCTGGTCGTCTGCCGCGCTCTTTTATTTGTTTCGCGGCCCTCTTGTTAAGCTGCTCTTTGGTCTTTTCGAAGGAGGCTCAGCCGAACTTTCTGATCATCATGGCCGATGATTGCACCTACAACGACTTGCCGCTTTACGGGGGGCAGAACGCCAACACTCCGAATATTGACCGCCTCGCAACGCAGGGTCTGACCTTCAACCTGGCCTACCTCAGCGAGGCGATGTGCCAGCCCTGCCGGGCGGAGCTGTATTCAGGCCAGTATCCGATGCGCAACGGCTGCGCGTGGAATCATTCCGCCAGTCGGCCTTCGGTGACCAGTATGCCTCACCATCTGAAGGAACTGGGTTACCGCGTGGGGCTCGCCGGCAAGGTGCATGTGAAGCCCAGGAAAGCTTTTCCGTTTGAGAGTGTTAGCGGTTTTGATCCCAATTGTGTTCGCAACCCGACCCGCAGGCACGACCTGAAATCAGCGGGCGAATTTATCTCCCGGGCCGGAGATCAGCCCTTCTGCCTCGTGGTGGCCCTGGTGGAGCCGCATGTGCCCTGGGTGATGGGTGATTCTTCACAGTACCCGCCGAAGAAGATCAAGCTCCCGCCGAATATCGCCGACACCCAGCGGACCCGAGAGGACTACGGTAAGTACCTGGCTGAGATCACCTATATGGATGGCCAGGTGGGTGAGATCCTCGGGGTGCTTGACAGGTCAGGCAAGGCGGAGGAGACCCTGGTTCTTTTTACGTCGGAGCAGGGGTCGCAATTTCCCGGATGCAAGTGGACCAATTGGGACACGGGTCTTCACACCGCTCTTATTGCCCGTTGGCCGGGCAAGATCGCAGCGGGGAAACGTACCGATGCGCTGGTTCAATACGCAGATGTTCTGCCGACCCTCCTGGAGGCCGCCGGCGGGGTTCCCCGAGAGCGCCACTACGATGGCAGCAGCTTCCTTGGGGTCCTGGAGGGCAAGGCCAGGAAGCACAGGGCCTACGTCTATGGCATCCATAACAATATCCCCGAAGGCCCGGCTTATCCGATCCGTACCGTGAGCGATGGAAAATACCGCTATATCCGCAACCTGCTTCCCGATGAGCTTTATATCGAAAAGCATCTCATGGGCATACGGGGGAACGGTCAGCTGAACAACCCCTATTGGTCCACCTGGGTGCGGGAAACCTGGGCCAACGCACACACCTACAGGCTCGTGAAGCGCTATATGAAAAGGCCTCCGGAGCAGCTGTACCATACGGAGGCTGACCGGTACGAGCTCGAAAACCTGGTGGGTAGATCTGATCAGTCTGAGCGACTGGAGAGGATGCGGAAGGAGCTGGACCTGTGGCTGAAGACGCAAGCTGATCCTGGGGCGCCAGTGGACACCGACAAGGCAATCCAGGCGGCGCGGAAGGGTGAGCATCTCTACGGCGCATCCGCTGGCGGGGAATGAGTCACGCTGGGAATCAGAGCTCGGCGATAATTCGTTCGGCCACATCCCGTACGTAGCGGTCATCTTCTTCCTGGTTGGCGTTGATCAGGAGATTGCACGTCTCCCTGGCCTTGTCCTTGTTGCCGGAGGACCTGAGGTTTTCCGCCAGCAGCAGGGCCGCCTTGTTGGCCTGGATTTTCTCCCAGCTCTTCGCTTTCTCGGCCGCCTTGATAACGGGTTGGACGCAATCCGGGGTGGCGATTCTCGCCAGGCCCCAGCTGGCGGCCAGCCGGGTATTTTCATCCTTGTCTTCGGTGGCGGCAGCCAGGGTAGCTGTCGAGGCTTTGTCACGCAGGCTGCCCAGGGCCTGCAGGAGTGCCAGGCGCCTGCGCCCCTTCGCTCCGGCAAGAGCCTTTCGCAACGGACCGCCGGCTCCAGTTTCGATGGCGACCAGGGCGCTCAAGGCATGCTCCCAGATGCCTGGTTTTTCCAGCAGCCCTCCCAATGTCTTGACGACCTCCGCGCCGCCGGCGCATTGGAGCTCTCGCAGGAGAAACTCCTGCGCTCCAGGGGGAGGGTTGGCTCCGCCCAGCAGCGAGGCGATGGCGGTGGTGAAGACCTGCCGTTCCTTATCCCGGCCCTTGTCCCCGACGCGAAGGGCGACGGCATGAAGGAGATAGCCTGGTTTGAAGTTCTTTTCGCCGCTGCCGTTGGCATCCCGGATCATTTCGGCCAGCTCGAGGATCGCCTCTCGGCCCCCCGAGAGGACAGAGGCCACCAGCTTCTCGGCCTCAGCTGGGGCCGGGCCTGTGAATTTGCTGGCAGTTCCAGGGCGATCGGCGTCAGGGAGCTTTCCGAGAAGCGCCGCTATGTTGATTTGTTTTTTCAAGGTTAGCTTCCTTTCCTGTCCGTTCGGGCAGGGGATTGTTTTTTTATCAGAGATGCCACGGAGCGCGCATGGGCTGGTTCACCAGCCGGTTGGCCTCATCGTCGCCTGTGATCTGCTCGGTGACGGGATCGAAATGGATCTTGCGGCCCATACGGATGGCGATATTGGCCAGGTGCATGATGGTGACGGTTCGGTGGGCGGCTTCAGCGTTTCCACCGGCCGGTTTGCGGGCCTTGACCGCATCTCCAAAGCCAAGGAGCCGCTCGGGGTCGGGCATTTCAGCCAGCTTCTTGCGGTCCCCGGGAGTGAGGTCATTGACGCTGATATCGCGGTTTTGTTTTCGATCATAGGGTTTTCCCCACTCCCGGCTCTCCAGGACGATGGTGAATCCATTGGCGTATTTCAGCTCCACCCAGCCCCACATCCCGACAGCCTCCGGGTGGGCCGGCGGCGCGTGGGGGGTGATCTCAGTCGGGGAGGTGTGGTCAAGACCGTATTCCCAGGTTACCGGGTCGAGGAAATGCTGCCCCATGTCGCCAAGGCCGCCGCCGTCGTAATCCCAATAGCCCCGATGGGAGCCTCCAAACCGATGGCGATGGAACGGCTTCATAGCGCTGGGGCCCTGGTACATGTCCCAGTCGAGCCAGTCGGGGACCTGCTGGGGCGGGGTGTTGACCAGCCCGCTCCACTGTTTGACCTTGTACCCGCGGTGCATGATGAGGACGCCCTTGCAGTCCTTCAGGAGGCCGCTCTTCATGAGTTTTCTCCGGGTGCGGGCTCGAGCATCGCCTTGCCTGCTGAAACGCCCGTAGGTGCCGACCTGGTAGACTCGGCCATAACGCTTCTCCGCATCCGCTACCGCTCTCCCCTCGGCAATAAACCGGGTCATGGGTTTTTCGCTGACCACGTCCTTGCCTGCCTCCATCGCGGCGATGGAAATCAGGGCGTGCCAGTGTGGCGGTGTGGCGATCGCGACGACATCGATGTCCTTACGTTCGAGAACCCGGCGGAAATCCGTATAGCGTTTCTTATTGTCGGCCCTCCCGACCCATTTCACGTCGCACTCGGCCAGCTTGATCACGTTGAGTTTGTGTTTGCCCGTGAGGTCGTTGTAGGTCCCGGGCCCGCGGCCGCCTACGCCGATCAGTGCTCCGCCAAGAGTTTCACTCGGGGGGACACGCCCGGGACCGCCGAGAACGTGGGGCTTTACGATTGTGACGGTAGCCAGGGTCGCCGCCGAAGTCTTCAGGAACCGCCGCCGTGTGGTCTTACGATCAACATCACTCATCTGTCATTTCCTTGGAAGAGTAAAAAGGCAAACAGCGAGAGTCTCTCCTCTGCATTGGAAGGTAGTTTATCCCAGGAGCTGCAAACCTCCAAGCCTGTCGGTGAGATTGAGTGGACCGCGTCTTTCTTGCTACCCTTCAAAGACGCCCTTAAGCTGGATGATTCGGTTCAGAATCAAACGCAGGAGAAAACAATGAAACGATTGATCTTGTTCGCGCTCATCCTGAACGCGGCACTTCTTGGTGTGATCGCCTATCAATTGACCGCCCTCGCTGGCGGCGGCGGAGCGACGGCGGACGAAAATGGAGATGTCAACGGAGACGGAGGCAGAGATCTGACCGATGCCATCTACATGCTCTCCTGGTTGTTTCGTGGTGGCCCGGGACCGGTTCCTCTCGCCTGCGCCCAGGAGGGTGGAATTTTGAGTCCCGAGCAGGAGGAAATCTTCGAGCATCTGAGCATGGTTGAGTTGCCGGTTGATGATGCGGGTAATACCGTTCGCACATTGCGGGTATCCGGTGTCAATCTCCAGGTGGTCAACGGGCTGGGCTCCACCTGGGGTAACACGGCAGCGGAAAACAACCTCCTTGCCGATGTGAATGATCTCCCCAGGCACAGGGTTAATGGGGCCGGCAACCTCATCGTTGGCTACCAGGAGCTGCGCCAGGGAGACAATGACGATGATACCGAGGACGGCAATGATCGAACAGGCTCTCACAATCTCGTGGTCGGCGCCGGCAACAACTACAGCTTCTGGGGAAGCCAGGTTGTGGGAAACCGGAACACTGTTGCAGGATATTTCTCCACTGTCAGTGGCGGCTCGCATAACGTAGCCAACGGGGAAGGCTCCACGGTCAGCGGAGGGATCGCTAATTACGCAATGGGCACGTCTACCGCGGTCGGGGGAGGGGAATTTAATGATGCTGTCGACAATGGAGCCACGGTAGCCGGGGGGATCATCAATACGGCCTCCGGGTACGGTTCGGTTGTAGGCGGGGGGGAGTACAACGTGGCCTCCGGGGAGGTCTCGGTGATCGCTGGTGGCGGGGGGGTGGACGCGGCAGGTCAGTCCTATGGCAACGAAGCCTCCGGCCTGGGAGCCGTGGTCTCAGGGGGCGGCGGAAACGCCGCGCAGGGGCCAGGTTCAGTCATCAGCGGCGGAGACCTTAATTCCGCTACCGGCGAGTATTCAACAGTGAGTGGAGGCAGTGAAAACCAGGCCTCGGCGACGGCGTCGACGGTTAGCGGCGGCAACTCGCGAACAGCGGGTGGGAACTCTCAGCACGTACCCTGACCCTGCGGTACTTCTGTTCTTGCTCCCTGTCCCGTTAATGAATTAATCTTTCAGTATGAAGAGGAAAGTTTCCAGGTTCTTGGACCCGTGTGATGAGGTTTTCATGACGGCACTCGCCATCCCGAGAAGTCTTCGAGCGTTGCTGCTTGCCGCTTGTTGTGTCTTTCTCTCCGATATCTCTGTTTATGCGGATGTCAGGCTTCCAAAGGTCTTCGGCAGCCACATGGTTCTTCAGAGGGGGAGGAAGCTGCCGGTCTGGGGCTGGGCTGGCGCCGGCGAGAACGTTACCGTTAAGCTGACGGGCAAAGAGCTCGATATCAAGGCCGAGACCACTGTCGATGGCGGAGGGCGGTGGAAGCTCGAATTGCCCGTCCTCGAAGCGGGTGGGCCGTACGTAATGACCGTATTGGGAAGCAGCACCGCGACCTTTACCAACGTGATGGTTGGCGAGGTCTGGCTTTGCTCGGGACAGTCCAACATGGAGGTTTCCATGGCCCCGGGAGCGAGCTGGTGGAAAGGGGTTCTCAACTACAAGAAAGAGCTGGCGGCCGCGGCGATCCCCAAGCTGCGATTGTTCAAGGTAGCCACGAATTGGCAGCGTGGCCCCATCGAGGATGTCAACGGCGCCTGGGCGGTTTCGTCCCAGGCATCGGCGACGCAGTTTTCGGGGACGGCGTTTTTTTTCGGCAAGAAGCTCGTGAAGGACCTGGACGTCCCGGTAGGGCTGATCGCGGCCGCGGTAGGGGGCATGCCGATTGAGCAGTTCTCTCCGTATTCGGGGCAGGCCTTCTGGTACAACGGGATGATTCACGGAGTGATACCGTTTGGGATCCGTGGAGCCATCTGGTACCAGGGAGAAACCAATTTCTGGGCCGGCGATCGGGCGAATTATTATGACAAGCAGAAGGCGCTAATCGATTCCTGGCGGCAGAATTGGAGGCAGGGTGATTTCCCCTTCTACCTGGTTCAGATAGCCCCCGGCCTGGGGGAGCCGCTGCCCCTTTTCTGGGAGGCGCAGGCCCGCACCCTGGGGATCAAGAATACCGGGATAGCGTCGACAAACGACCTCGGCGGCGACCCGTCCCCGCCGCACGCCAGGGGAGATCCGGTTCATCCGCGCGACAAGCGGGGTGTTGGAGAGCGCCTTGCTCTCTGGGCTTTAGCGAAGGACTACAAGCAGGATGTCGCCTGCAGGGGGCCGACCTTCAAGTCGATGAAGGTCGAGGGCGGCAAGATCAGGGTGAGCTTTGATAATGTCGGCTCGGGCCTGAAATCGCGAGATAAGAAGAGTCTCGAATGTTTCGAGATTGCCGGGGAGGGAAATTATTTTGCGGCCAAGGCGGTGATCGATGGCGATACGGTGCTGGTGTCGAGCCCTGAAGTGCCTAAACCTTCGATGGTGAGGCTCGGTTGGGACCACCTGTCCAACACCAACCTGCAGAACAAGGAGGGGCTCCCAGCCTTTCCCTTCCGGACGGGGAGCAATCCACCGGCGATTTCAGGGAAGAGGCTGTTTTCAACCCTTTCAAGCATCTCCCTTGCGTCCACTGAGGGGGCGGGCGCGATCCACTACTCCCTCGATGGCTCGGTTCCGGATGAGAAGTCCCCGCTCTACTCTCACGCCATCAATGTCGACAAGACGACGACCATTCGGGCCAGGTTCTACAGGAGCGATGGCGTCAAGAGCAACGTTGCCGAGGGGAAATTCGTCAAGGCTGAGCCTCGGAAGTACAGAGGCAAGATTTTTGACCTCGGTGTGAGCTATAAATATTTCGAATCCAGCAAGCCGCTGACCACCCTGCCTAGGATGAGCAGTTTGAAGTCTCCTGTAAAGACGGGCATTTGCGAAGATTTCACCCTGGGGGTAGCCAACAGGGCAGATGGTTACGTATTGCTCTTTACGGGGTATCTCGACATTACGGAACCAGGTGTCTATACCTTTGAGACCACCAGCGATGATGGAAGCGCCCTGTACGTAGACAAGAAGCTGGTGGTTAACAACAACGGTATCCATCCCCCGGTCAAGAAGACGGGCAAGATCAAGCTTCGCAAGGGCTGGAGAAAAGTTACTGTAATGTTCTTCGAGGGCGGCGGAGGCGAAGCCCTGGCGGTCAAGTACAGCGGGCCTGACATTCCCCTTCAGGCTCTTCCGTGCTGGTGCGAACAAGCGCCTGAGGATAATTAGCTCCTTACTGTCCTTTTCGCGGCCGTGAAAAGGATTCCAAACAGAATGTGAAAAACTGAAATTCCGCCTTAATAATTAGCGGCAGGCGCAGTTTTTTAATGGGGAACGGAGGGGCAGTTATGTTGAGAGGGTTGGAGCTTCGTATTCTTGTTGTGGTGGTCGTTTTGGCATCGCTGGGGTTTTCGCACAGGGTTTACTCCCAGCCCCTCAACGACGTGTGCATCGATGCCGAGAGGGTGGAGCTTGGCGAAGGCCTGGATGCTGTCGTTGCCGGCAGCACTTCCGATGGAGCGGCCGAGGATCCAGAGAATAGCGACTGTGGAGCGAGCACGGCGCCTGGCGTCTGGTACAGCCTGGCAGGCGATGGGGGACGGCTCAGGGTGGAAGCCTGCGGGAGTGCCTACGATACCCGACTGAGCCTTTTTGAAGGGGACTGTGACAGCCTGGTGTGCGTTGTCAGCAACGATGATTCCTGTGGCCTTCAGAGCATGGTCGAGTGGCCTTCGGTTGAAGGAGTCGAGTACCTGCTCCTGGTTCATGGCTTCAGCAGCAGCGCGGGTGAATTTACCCTCACCTTTTCCGCGGAGGGAGAGCCTGCTCCGGAAGATGAAGATGGCGATGGAATTCTCGATGGAGATGACAACTGTCCAGGCATTGCAAATCCTGATCAGCTGGATGCCGACGGTGACGGTCTCGGGGATGTTTGCGGCGCCCCGGGTATTAACGATCTTGACCAGGATGGGGATGGGGTTCCGGATGAGGGGGATAATTGTGTCAAAGTACCTAATCGTTTCCAGGAAGACCTCGATGGGGATGGGGCCGGAGATGCCTGCGATAGCGATGATGGAACCTGCGTTGGCTGCTGGGCTGGCGAGCTGATCTGCTCGGAGCCGCTGGATGGCGACTTTCCCCTCACGGAGTGCAACAGGAGCACAGGCCAGGGGCTGGATCTCTTCAGCCTTGTGGTCGCGGGAGGCGATGTGGTTGTCGACCTCTCAGGCTCATTCGATACTTTCCTCGAGCTCTACGACGAAAACTGTGAACTTGTCGCCCGGGATGACGATGGCGGCGATGGTCTGAACTCCAGGATCAGCCGGAGCCTGCCGGCCGGGTCCTACTTTGTCGGCGTCAGCAGCTTCGGCCCGGGTATGCGCGGGACCTTTTTGCTGCAGGCAGAATGCGTGAGTGGAATCAGCAATTTTTGCGAGGATTGCGATTCCCGTGAGCTGAATATCGGCCAGGCCCATGATGGAGGACTTGGCCTGAGTGGCTGTATTGTTCAACCGTTCGGCCAGGCCCTGGAGGTTTACTCGCTCGTCGTCGAGGATGAATTCGAGGGGACCATCTCGGTCGTTTCATCTGATTTCCCCCCGGCCCTGTCTTTCTACAATGATTTCTGTGACCTGGCAGCCCTCAACAGCAACTGCCCCAGTCCGGACTTCGATGCCTGTCTCCATGTCAGCCTCGGGCCCGGCACCTACACGATTGGTGTGGCGGCAGAAGACCATGTCTCCACCGGCGGATTCCGGCTGGTGGTTTCCGAGGCCTGGAGCGGGAAGAACTTCTCCCGTGGGGACGTCGATGGCAATGGAAGGGCGGATATTTCTGACGCCGTCCAGGTCCTCAACTTTCTTTTCCAGGGTGCTGAACAACCCGGCTGCCTCGAGACAGCGGATTCAAATAATGATGCCCGGGTCAACCTGACCGATGGAGTCTACCTGCTTTCCTGGCTGTTCGGCGCGGGGGAGGCCCTTGCTCCTCCAGGTCCTCCAGGGGCGGGAACCGGCTGTGGTCCTGACCCGGATGCATCGGGGAGTCCTGGGGACCTGGGCTGCGATGAATACTCCGGCTGTGATTAGCCCTCG
>DCKY01000090.1 GCA_002320775.1 Planctomycetes bacterium UBA1662 | reverse complement strand
GAGAGGCCGATGGAGACCGTGAAAGACGGATCGAAGATCGACGCGGTAAGCTCTTTGAAAAACAGGCACAGCAGGACGAGCACAACCACGGCGGCGGAGACGAGGAAGACCAGGTCGACGGTCTGGATAATCGCGGGATTGCCGAAGAGATAGTGGTTCAGTCCCGAGGACTGGCTGCTAAGCTCAGGGCCGGCCCGGGTGATCCAGCTCAGCAGCCAGATGCCGATGGCGTAGAACAGGCTGAGGGTGATGCCCAGGCTCGCATCGTCCTTGATCGGTGAATAGGAGGTGATGGCGCGGGTCAGGACGGCGGCGAGCAGGCCGGCCGCCAGGGAACCCAGCAGGAGAGCCGGCGTGCTCTTGCTGCCAGCCAGGATGAAGCCAACAGCGACTCCCGGCAGCACCGCGTGGCCCAGCATGTCCGCGAAGAGCGCCATGCGCCGCAGTATGATGAAGCTGCCCAACGCCCCGCAGGTCAGTCCCGCGAGGCAGGCGCCGAGGATGGCGTGGATGGTTGCCTGGGCGGCGTCGCCCCGGCCGAGCAGGCTCGAGAAAAATTCCCCTGTGAGTTCCGCCAAGCTCATTTCTTTCCGCTCTTTGACTGGCGGATCGCCTCGCCCGCCTGCGAGAGGACGGTGAGGTGCCCCCCGTAGGTCTTGCGCAGCAACTCCTCGGTAAAGACCTCCTCGGTAGGACCGAAGGCGACCATGCGCCGGTTCAGCAGCAGCAGGTGGTCGAAATATTCAGAGGCTGTCTGCAGGTCGTGATGAACGACCAGGAGCGTTCCGCTTTCTGAGCGCATCTGCTCGAGCAGCTTGACGATGGTTTTTTCCGTTGTGGCATCGACCCCGGCGAAGGGCTCGTCCATGAGGTAGATCCGGCTCTCCTGGGCAAGCGCCCTGGCGAGGAAGATTCTCTGTTGTTGTCCGCCTGAGAGGTTGGCGATCTGTCGGTCAGCAAAGGCTGTCATGCCAACCTGTTCCAGGGCCTCGTCGGCGACCAGCCTGTCCTTCGCCCCGGGCCGGCGAAGAAGGCCGAGATGGCCATACCTTCCCATCAACACCAGGTCACGGACCGTGATCGGAAAGTCCCAGTCGATTTCCTCACGCTGGGGAATGTAGCCAACCGTCTCTCTCTGTTGTTCGATCGGGTCGCCGTAGATCTTTACCCATCCCGAGGAGAGGTCGAGTAGCCCCATGCAGGCCTTGAGCAGGGTTGATTTTCCCGCTCCGTTGGGGCCGATGATTCCAACGAGGGCTCCCTCGGGGATCTCCACATCGATGTTCCAGAGGACGGGCTTCTGGTCGTAGGAGACCGTCAGGTCATGGATCTCAATCGGCGGCGCGGTCATTTACGGTTACCGCTTTTTTCGCCAAGGGCGTTCACGATCGTCTCGAGGTTGAACCGGAACATGCCGAGAAAGGACTCCGCGGGTGAGCCGGGCTCGCCGAGGGCGTCGCTGTAGAGCTCGTGCTCGTAGATTCTACAGCCAGCCTCCTCGGCGACCTTCTCCACGGCATCGCGAGGTACCGATGTCTCGGCGAAGATCACCGAGATATTGTTCTCTCTGATGTACTTGACGGCCGCCCGGATGTTCTGGAGCCCGGGCTTGGTCTCGGTGCTGATGCCCTGCAGTCCCTTGACCTCGAACCCGTAGGCGCGGGCGAAATAATTGTAGGCGTCGTGGCTGGTGACGACCTTTCGCTTCCGGGGAGGGAGCTGGGCCGTTTTTTCAAGCGCCCAGCTGTGGGTCTCCTCGATCTCCGCGAGATATGCCCGGGTCGCCGATGCGTGGCTCTCCGCGTTTTCCGGGTCGGCCTTCTCCAGGGCTTCCCCGGCCGCGGCCGCAGCGGTTTTCCAGAGCTGGAGATCGAACCACAGATGGGGGTCCGGGTAGGCTCCGAACAGTTCATTCCGGATGAGCTTTTCCTTGTCAATGGCCTCAGCGACAGCGGCGATGTGCCGACCCTCACGGGGCGACTTGCTGATGCGGGCGAGGAGATCACCCATCTTCCCCTCGAGATGGATTCCGTGATAGAGAACGAGTCCCGCATCTTTCAGGCGCTTCTGGTCGGCGCGGGTCGCCAGGTAGAGGTGGGGATCCACGCCGGGTCCACAGAGGCCGGTGACCTCGACATGGTCGCCGCCTATTTTGCGAGCGGCATCCGTGATCATTCCGGTGGTGCAGACAACCTTGAGCTTACCGGAGTCGGGAGTTTCGTTGGAGGGGGAGCAGGAGGCAAGGAAGAACAGAGAGCCCAGCAGGAGGGCCGTAAGGGTTCGGATGTTCATGGCTTTCGGTAAAAAGTCCTGATTGGTGGTGTTCGGTAGTTTGAGCGTCAGGGCCTGAGTCTACCAGTATTTTATTACCCTAGGGTAATAAACATCGCCTGAAAAGTCAGTTTGTCGCGGGCGTGGTCGCGGCGGGCTGGATCAGAGCAGGACCAGGCGGCCCTTTTCCGAGCAGCGGCTGTGGATTTTTTCCGCGCGCAGCGTGAAGAGGGAGATCGTTTCCTGGGGGCAATTCAGCCTGCTCAGGAAGAGCTTCCACTCCATGGCCTTCTGACCATTGCCGGTGAACTTGTAGAAGGCGTTCAGCTGCGCCGCGGCGCTGGCCTGGTTGAGAGTCTTCTGGAGGGTCTGGGCAGCGAGGCTCGCGCTCTCCAGGTGGTCCTCGACCTTCTCGGCGCAGCCACTCTGGGCTTCGCAGGCTGCCAGGCCCAGGTAATAGACCACGAGGAGCTCGGCCTTGTTCATGGGCTTCTCCTTCAGGAGCGATTCGTAGATCGCCCGGGCACGGTCCAGCTCGCCGGTATGGAGCCTGAGCATCGCTTCGGAGTTGCGGCGCAGCTCCAGCACGTAGCGAATCTCCGGATACTCATCAAGAATCTTCGGATCCAGCGGAGGCAGAGAGAACTCAGCCATCGGGCAGTCCGAAGAGACGGGTCTTTCCAGCAGGGCGTTGTTGAAGGAGTAGATCTCGAGGACAAATTGCCGGACCAGGTTCGGAATGGTCCTGGGCGATTCCGAGATCAGCGATTGGGCCTGGTCGAAATGATCCCAGGCATCCGAGAAGCGCAGCTGGAGCGACCGGATTCGTCCCCGCATCGTCTCGGCATGGAAATGCCGGACGCCATCGAGATCCCTGTAGGAAGCATCGAGGTCGGCGCTGCGGAAGAACTTCTTCAACCAGTTCTCAGGCAGCGGCGAGGGTCTGTTGGTGATCTCTTGAGGGGGCATTTTCGTATTGCGCTCCAGAGGGTAAGTCGGCGCTCAAACAAGCCCCGCATCCTACGGATGGAGAGCGGTGTTGTCCATCCCGTTATGCCCTCTAAAGGGGCCTAAGTCTTTTGCCGATAATATGTTCAGTTTTTCGGACCATATCCTCAGTCGTAGGATCTCGAGCCGCATTCGGACTCGCAGGAGAGGTTTGGCAGAGTCAGGTCAACGGAGCAAGACTGGTTGAAAGGACCGGGAGAAGGAGGCGCCTCGCCGCCGCCGAAAAGCCAGCTGTTCAGGTAGACCACGTCGGAGAGGTCCAGTCTTCCGTTATCATCGACATCGGCCTGGTTCAGGCAGGGAGGCTGCCGGCCGCCGGCGAAGAGGTAGAGGCAGAGAAAGCCCGCATCGCTGATATCGACCCGACCGTCATTATTTGAGTCTCCCCGGCCGAGGATCTCCTGCAAATCCACGTCGATTGCCGGGGCGGAGGTGGCTGAAAGCGCCAGCGCGAGGGCCAGCAGCGCGGATCGTCTCATAATTTCTTCCTTAAAAGCTTCCTGGTTACGTTCAGACCCCATCTTCCCCTGAGACAGAAAGCAATTCTTATGCCCGGGAAGAGCTTTATGGGCCATTGGGCGGAAGTCATTCAACCGGCGAGCATTGCGCCGACAGCCCGAATTTCCGCGAAGTGCTGATAATGTAATCAAAGCCGCAAATGAGGCCTTCGAGGTGACGATTATTGTCGATTCAGCGGATGGTTTGTCTGCGATTGGAGGGTTTCGATGGGGGGGAAAAAACTGCTGAAATGCCGGATGGAATGATTGGACCGACCTGCCTAATTGGGTTAATCTCCGACTCGTCTTCGGAGGTGTCGCACGGTCGGGGCGATTTCGCTGGGCGCCACCGTAGGACGTAGTTTTTTTAATCCAGGACCGCAGTCTTTACGCCCGGAATTTATTGAGCACCTGTGAGTTTTCATTTTCTGGCTGGAGTCTTTCTGGGCTGGCCGCCAGGGCTAAAAAAACTCGAACATCAATTAAGATATTTTTTGTTACAGCAAGAGAGATAGAGTGTTTCTGGGGGTAAAATCCGCATAGGAGAGAAGGTTCGAAGAGCTTTCTTCGATCGGTGCTTTCCCGGCAGATTAATTAGGATCAAGATGGTAGTCGAGACTCAAGCTTCTCCTTTACAGGACGGCGGATCCGGGGATTCAGACCCGAAGGTCGTTGACAAGGTTGTCATTCGTTTCGCCGGGGACTCCGGCGATGGCATGCAGATAACCGGGTCTTTCTTTACGCACAACTCGGCTCTTGCCGGCAACGATATCAGCACCCTGCCGGATTTCCCCGCCGAGATTCGTGCCCCCGCCGGAACGCTGCCCGGGGTGAGCGGTTTCCAGCTGAACTTCAGCTCACTGCAGATCATGACTCCCGGGGATACTCCCGAGGTCCTGGTGGCGATGAACCCGGCAGCCCTCAAGGTCAATCTCAGGGATCTTGTCCGCGGCGGGACGATCATTCTGAATTCAGACACCTTCCGTAAGAACAACCTCAAAAAGGCGGGCTACACGGAAGACCCGCGTGAGACCGGTGACCTCGAAGGCTACAATGTTCACGCCGTGCCCCTCACGAGTCTCACCCTCGAGGCGGTTAAGGATACGGGGATCAGCCACAAGCTCGCCGGACGCTGCAAGAACATGTTCGCGCTTGGCATCATGCTGTGGATGTACGATCGTTCGCTCGAGGCCACCCTCGGGTTGATGACGAAAAAATTCGGTAAGATGGAAGAGGTTTTCGAGGCCAACAAGAAGGCCCTGACCGCCGGCTACAATTACGCTGACACGGTCGAGGTCTTTACCGGCCGCTTCCAGGTCGGCAAGGCCAAGCTTGTGCCGGGAACCTATCGTATGCTGATGGGCAACCAGGCCGCGGTGCTTGGATTTGTAGCCGGGGCGCAGCTGGCCAAGAGGCCGCTTTTTTACGGGAGCTACCCGATCACCCCCGCGAGCTCGATTCTCGAGGGCCTGTCGAACTTCAAGCACTTTGGCGTCAAGACCTTTCAGGCCGAAGATGAAATCGCCGCTGTCGGCTCTTCCATCGGGGCGGCCTTCGGCGGCGCGATTGGCCTCACCGGGACCAGCGGCCCCGGGGTCGCTCTCAAGGCGGAGGCCATCGGCCTCGCGGCCATGACCGAGCTGCCGTTGATCGTCATCAACGTTCAGCGGGGGGGGCCTTCGACGGGCTTGCCCACCAAGACGGAACAGGCCGATTTGCTGCAGGCCATGTTTGGCCGCAACGGCGAGTGTCCCGTGGCGATCGTGGCGCCCCAGTCACCCGCCGATTGCTTTACCATGGCGATCGAGGCCATCAGGATCGCTACAAAGTACATGGTCCCGGTCATGTATCTCTCCGATGGCTACCTGGCCAATGGCGCCGAGCCATGGAGTATCCCGGAGGTTGAAGATCTTCCCGGAATCGAGGTTAAGAATGCTACTGATCCGGAGGGCTTCCTGCCGTATCAGCGCGATCCCGAGACGCTGGCCCGTCCCTGGGCCATACCAGGAACCCCGGGTACCGAGCATCGCCTTGGCGGGCTTGAGAAACAGGAAAACACGGGCAACGTCAGCTACGACCCTGAAAACCATCAGAAGATGACCCTGCTGCGAGCTGAGAAGGTCGAGCGAATCGCGCAGAGCATTCCCGAGCTCGAGGTTCACGGCGACCCCGATGGCGGCGATGTGCTGGTGCTCGGCTGGGGAAGCACCTACGGAAGCATTACCTCGGCGGTGAACCGTGTGCGCGACCGCGGCGGGAGGGTTTCCTCCGCTCATCTGCGCCACCTCAACCCGTTCCCGGCGAACATCGAAGAGGTCCTTGGAAAATTTAAAAAGATACTGATTCCCGAACTCAATATGGGCCAGCTGCTTTTCCTTATTCGCGCCAGGTTCTGTATTGAGGCGGAGGGCCTCAACAAGGTGCAGGGGCAGCCGTTCCAGATCGGGGAGATCGAGCAGAAAATAGAGGAGCTTCTTTAGGCCCTTACGGGAAGCTTCTCCTTCTCAACAAGCGGCATGCAGCCGGAAAGAAAAATGACAGCGAAGCCTGAGCTCTCACCTGAAAAAATCAAAGAGATCGAAGAGTACGATCGCAAGATCTTCACCTCCGATCAGATTGTCCGTTGGTGTCCCGGTTGCGGAGATTATTCGATCCTCGCCCAGATGCAGAAGACCATGCCGGAGATCTGTCAGGAGCAGGGCATTCCGCGTGAGAACGTGGCTGTCGTCTCGGGGATCGGCTGCTCCAGCCGTTTCCCCTATTACATGAACACCTACGGCTTCCATTCCATTCACGGTCGCGCGCCGACCTTCGCCTCGGGGCTGAAGATTTCGCGGCCTGAACTGCAGGTCTGGGTCGTCACGGGTGACGGCGATGCCCTGAGCATCGGCGGCAACCACCTGATCCACGCCCTGCGGCGGAATGTCGATCTGAAGATCCTCCTCTTTAACAACAGGATCTACGGTCTCACCAAGGGACAGTACTCGCCGACCTCCGAGCAGGGCAAGAAGACCAAGTCTACCCCGCAGGGCTCGGTGGACTATCCCATCAATCCTCTCAGTCTGGCGCTGGCGGCCGAGGCGACCTTCGTCGCCCGGACGATCGATGCCGACACCAAGCACCTCGCGAGCATTCTCAAGCGCGCGGCCCGACACAAGGGAAGCGCGTTCATCGAGATCTACCAGAACTGCAACATCTTCAACGATGGCGCCTTCAAGTCTTTCGCCGACAAGAAGGTCCGCGATGACAGGACGATTGTCCTCGAGCATGGGCAGCCGATGGTCTTTGGCAAGGAGAAGGATAAGGGGATTCGCCTCGATGGTCTCAAGCCGGTCGTCGTCGATCTCGCCAATGGCGCCGACGAATCCAGCCTGCTTGTTCATGACGAGAAGACAACCGATCCAACCCTCGCCAACCTGCTGGCGAGGCTCGAGGAGGCCGACGAATCGACCCCGGTTCCCGTCGGGGTCTTCAGGGCTCTTGACAAGCCCACCTACGATGGCCTGCTCGACGAACAGGTGGCGACCGCCCAGGAACAGCCCAATGCCGGTGATATGGCGGCGCTCCTGGCCGGCGGCGAGACCTGGACGGTCCAATAGAGCCCCTGTTTCTTGTCGGATAGCCGAGAGGTTCCGGCGCCCGGCTTCGATGGTTGCCAGGCCCTTGCCCCATTCCCAGTGGCGGCGGGCAGCGAGCGGAAATGTCACGGCGGTGTTTTTTATGAGCACCTGAAATCACGTCACTGCGTTGTTTTACGGGCGCGCGGTGTTCCTCCCGTTTTTTTCGACCAATTTTGTTTCTGCTTTTTCTTTTTGTTGCCGAAGAAAGATTATCGGTCTTGTCCTGAGGGCATCTTGCCTGCCGGCCTGAAAGCTGAAAGCACTAGGCGGTAAACCACGTTTTTATGCGATTTATACGAGGTCTTAACATTGCCTTGATATTGCGAGGGTATCTTGCCTGCCGGCCTGAAAGCGGAAAGCACTAGGCGGTAAACCATCTTATTTGGAGGTTCTTCTATGAAGTACGGTTTTGCATTCTTGACGGCCTGTATTCTTACCGGCAGCCTGTGGGGGCAGGATGAGGCTGACCCGCTTGGTATCAATGCCAGGTGGAACAACGGTCTCGAGTTGAAAACCAACGATGGTAACACCAGCCTGAAGCTGGGCGGCCGGATCATGCTGGACCACGCCTGGTTCAGTGACGACAGTGGAGCGGAAGATGGAACCGAGTTCCGCCGCACTCGGCTCATGTTGTCGGGCAAGGTCAACCAGTTTGAGTGGAAGACCCAGTACGACTTCGCTCGCGGGGATGATTCAGACGGCAACGATAAGGGGAATCGGCCCGCCTTCAAGGACGTCTATGTCGGTGTCAGCGGCGTTCCCTATGCCGGCGCTCTGCGTGTCGGTCACTTCAAGGAACCTTTCGGACTCGAAGAGCTCACCAGCAGCAAGTACATGACCTTCATGGAGCGCTCGTTGACCTCCGCCTTCGCTCCCTCGCGTAACGTGGGTCTCATGGCCCATCGCACGCTTGACAACGGGACGCTGGCCTATGGAGTCTTCCGCACCACGGGCGACAATGGCTTTGACAAAGGTGATGGCGACTACAGCATCACCGGGCGCTACACCCGTCTTCTGCGCAACGATGGCGACAACCTGTTCCACATCGGTGCCGCGGCCAGCAGTCGCATCATCGACGGGCTCAAGATTCAGCCTCGTCCCTCGGCGCACCTTGCCGGTAAGCTTCCCGCGGCCAACGATGGGACCGCTGACGGAGAGTTCCGTTATGGCGTAGAGGCCGCCTGGGTCAGGGGCCCACTCTCGGTGCAGGCCGAGTTCATGGGCAGCTCGGTGAGCGCGGCTGACAACTTCAGCTACACCGGCTGGTATGTCATGGCCAGCTACTTCCTCACCGGCGAGAGCCGACCCTACGACAGCAAGAAGGGCATCTTCAAGCGCGTCAAGCCGGCCAAGGAGTTCTCCTGGGGTGAGAGCTGGGGCGCTGTTGAGCTCGCCGTACGCTATGGTTCCATTGATGGAGGAGATCTTGCCAGATTAGATATGGAGACCAAAGATCCTGAGGACACCATCGCCGGCCCCAGACTTGACGATCTGACCGTGGGCGTGAATATCTACCACAACCCGGCCTTCCGAACGATGTTCAACTATGTCTACTCCGACATGGATGGTGGTGAAGATGTGCACGCCTTCATGGTGCGCTGGCAGATCGGCCTTTGATTTAAAACAACACCTTGTTGGGCCCGGCCTGGAGGCCGGGCCGCAGCTATCCTGAAAACCGCCGGGACAAGCACTGGTGTTTGCCCCGGCGGTTTTTTTACAGGGAGATCCTCATGTTCAGATCCAGGCGCCTGGTGGTCTTCGTCGGCGTGGTGCTCGCCGGCGCTCTCCTGCAGGCTTTCGCCGGCCCGGGCGGGATCTCGCGCTTCCTGGGCGTTTCAGCGGCATCGTACTTTTTCACCCTCCTGGTTCTCGCTGTCGTGGCGGCTCTCTTCGCGCCCGCCGCCGGTCCGGTCGCCGACGAACATGAGGCCGAGGACGGCTGGTCCGGCGGCTCATCGGAGTTCCTCTGTGACACCTGCCGCTACAACCATGTCCGGGACTGCCATCGTACCCAGCGTCCCAAC
>DCKY01000210.1 GCA_002320775.1 Planctomycetes bacterium UBA1662 | reverse complement strand
GGGAGACCGCCGCTTCAGGATTGACACGAACCTCGAGATCGCCTGGGACGAGGTCTTTATCGCGAGGGCTCGAGATGTAGATCTTTCCGGCGCCGGAGATGACAAGGTGAGCGTGCGGCAGCTGGGGGCCGACCGGGCAAACCTGCACTACCGCGGCTTCCCGATCGATCCGGCTCCCGGCGAGGAGGTGGAGGGTTTTCTCTACAAGGAGTTCGCCGAGTGGACTCATTATAAGGTCATGCCGGGCAGCTATACCCGCTTTGGCGATGTCCGGCCTCTTCTCGATGAAGATGATGGCCAGTTCGTGATCTTCGGCCCCGGCGACGAGATCGAATTGTCCTTCAGGGCTGATCGCCTTGATTCCCTCGAGTCCGGGCGGAGGCGTACTTTTTTTCTGAAGAGCGGGGGCTATTGCAAGGACATGGATTTCTACACCGGTCACGGAGATGGAGTGGCACCGCTGCCCTTTGGAGGCATGAAGTCCTACCCCTATGCCGAGGGTGAGCGCTACCCCGAGGATCCGGTCCTCGAACGTTACCAGCGGGAGTGGAATACCCGGAAGGTCGAGGGCGACCTGCGGACCCCGGTTTCCTCGCTTGTCGGAGATTGATCCCGTGCGCCTCCTTTCGCTCCTGCCGCTGCTTTGTTTCTTATGCTCCTGCGGGCGGGCGACGGGGCCGGTTTCGTATTCATCGGTAAAAGGGATCCTCGAGAGCAACTGCGTCTCCTGTCATGGAGGGGAGGAGCCCGAATCAGAGCTCCGCCTCGACAGCCGGGCGGCCATCCTTGCAGGGGGCAAGAGCGGGCCGGCTATCGTCCCAGGAGATGTCGACTCGAGCCTGCTCATCAGCGCGGTGGAAGACAGCGGGCTGGTTACAAGGATGCCGCCCGAAGATGATGCGCCCTCCCTGGACACGGCCTCCATCGCTCTTCTGCGATTGTGGGTTGCCGGCGGCGCGCAACCCTGATTTGCCGGGGCGCGGGATTTTCCTGATCTGCGTCAACAGCTCTCCTGATAAGCTCTGAACAGATGGATGGTTGTCTCTCATCGTTCAATGCGGGTGGATGTAGATGGAAAAAGCCAGCCTGGAAATTGAGATGGTGACGGTCGATGAGCGGCGGGTGGCGATGATCCGCTTTCGCCCGGATCTCAAGATGCATAAAGGGGAGACGGCGGAGTTGAAGCTGACCCTGCGCTGTAAGGCAGATCACCCCAGCGCGGTCAATAAAAGGGTCGTGCTGCTCAGCAAGAGCTTCAAGGTCAGCAAGCCCCTGCACACCCTGCGCTATAAATGTCCACGAACTCTCTTCACCTACGAGGGAAACTGGATCATCCTGGTCGCCAGGGCCACCATCGTTGTCGGGTCTTCGCGGCTCCTTAAAGATTTCCAGGTTCCCCTGGATGTAGGAAATATCCATGTCAGCGAGGATCTGGCCGGAACCTTCACTCCCGAGGATAAATTTTCACTCTATCAGAACTTGATGCTGCTTCGAGCTGACACCAAGCAGGCTTTGTTCCTGCTCTGGGGTGGGGGACTGGCGCTTTTGTATCTTGCCGAGAGGCTGTTACGGGAAATTATCCTGAATCCTTCTGGGGATTTGGCGACACTCTTCGTCGCCTTGGTGGCTATTGCCGGGGCCGTCCTTCTATATATTGCCTGGGAGCGGACCAAGGATCTTTTCAGTCCCGATGTCGGTCCCTACTTCAGGGTTCCCGATGGCCTTTCGCTTCGCAGGAAAAGTAAGCGAAAGATCGGCCGGGGGATGCGCTTCCAGCTCTCCGACTGGTTTTCCGGTCGGGCCGAGACGGATCTTCATGGCGCCCGGTTGCGTGTGGTGGCGGGCAATATCGAGAGTTGTCCCTATCGCACAATGGAATACAAATCTGAGGAAGATGAGGGAGAGTTGGTGCGAAAGGAGAAAACGGTGATCACTCGCCCGATTGTTCTTTACGACAAGACCGTAGAGCGCCTCCCGCTCGGAGCGCCGGTGGAGGAGGCCTTCGATGAGGTCCTGGATTTCGAGCCGATGTTCACGGATCTCTATCCCCCGGACCTGGTCGCCATGAAGGGGGTCGAGGGCAATCTTTCCCTGGACCCTTCACATGGCCTCGCCTATTACCTCGAGTTTCAGCTGCTGCATCCGTCCCTCGTAGACCAGAAGCTAGAGGTCGACCCCGGCTATTTCGACCCCCTTTCCTTTTTCAAGGAATCCGCGACTGTCGTCGATGAGGAGAGAGAACAGCCGCCGCCATCTCCCCCTCCTTTTCCTGATGTATAGCGTCATGATGTGCTCAAGGGTCACTTACATAAGAAGATTGCCAGAGCCGTTTCCCTGCAGGAGGCCGTACGGATGGGGAAGGTGATCCTGGAGGTAAAGCTCGAGGAGCTTGAAGGTGAACATCAGGCGGTGATTCTCTTTCACCCCGATCTCCGGAAGCAGACCGGTAAGACCGCCGAGGTGAAGCTGGTTCTTTCCTGCAGGGTGGAGGAATCCAGTCCCATCAATAAGAACATCGAAAAGCGTATCGAGACCTTCACCATCCAGGAGCCGGTGCACACCGTCCGCTGCGATCTTCCCAGGAGATTTTTTACCTACGAGGGCTCCTCGATTGACCTCGTGGCATGGATCTCGGTCGATGTGGGCAGTGCCCGGTTTGTGCAGAAATTTGAGAAGCCTCTCAGGGTTGTCGAGCCCGAAGCGGCTTCGCAGGAAGAGGAGCTTGAGAGGGTCAGTCCTCCGGACGAGGTGTCCTATGTGAAGAATTTCTTCCTGCTCCCGACGGACAGTCAATTGATTTACGCAGGATTGTTTCTTGCCACCCTGTTCGCCCTGTGGCTGACGGAAAAATTCCTGGTGACGAGTGTCCTGCGAATGAATGACGACCAGATGGAGATGGCGTTGGCGGTGATCTTTCTCGTAGGTTTCTTTTTTGTCTACTTATGGGCCCGGAGCAGGTCTCTGTTCAAGCCTGAGCTCGGCCTGCGTTTTAAGATTCCCGGAGGACTTTCCGATCAACCTGGTCATGAGTCGAAGATCAATCGTGAGTCACGCTTCCAGGTCTCCGACTGGCTGGAGGGCGAGGCGGAGGCGGATCTTCACGGCGTCCGGCTGCGCGTGGTGGCTGGCAATATTGAGAAGGGAAGACACGTGGGGGAGCGGGAGGTAGATGCCTCGAAAGGCGCAGCTCATTTCTTCAAGCCCTCGAGTTGGAAGGTCAAGGAGAGCTTCGTCAAGGTGCGCCCGCTGGTTCTCTATGAGAAGACAGTAGAGCAGCTTCCCAAGGGATCGAAGCTGGCGGCGTATTTTAACGATCCGCTGGACCTTCGACCCGTCTTTACCCGGCTCTACCCGCCTGATCTCGTGGCGACCGGCGGCGATGGTGAACTCCTGCCGCTGGAGGAATGGACACACGGCCTCGGGTATTATCTCGATTTTCAATTCCTGCATCCGACCCTGGTTGACGTTACGTTTGAGGTCTCGTCGAGCTATTTTGATCCTCTCGAGTTCTACAGGAATCCCAGTATCGAACCGCCGATGGAGCAGGGAAGCTGGAGCGGTCACGGGGAGGACGAAGAAATCAAGCCGCCCGCTCCTCCAGGCCCGTATGAATAGGCCGACTGCCTGGAGGGGAGAGCTTTGCAGTGGCCACTCCGCGTGCGAAGATAGGGTCTTTCCGCAGCCCTTATTGTTGAAGTGATCTATGATATTTCTAAACTCGCGCCGCCTGGCTTCCCTGTACCTCGCCCTGCTTTTCTCTATCCTGGTCTCTTCTCCAGCCGCCGCTCGGGAATGGACTCGCTTTCGCGGACCCAACGGCTCCGGCGTGAGCGCCGCGAAAACGGTTCCGGCCCAATGGAAGGAGAGCGATTTTAACTGGAAGACAACCCTGCCGGGAAAGGGGATCTCCTCTCCGGTCGTCTGGGATGGGCTGGTCTTCGTCACCGCGGCCGACAATGCCGCGCAAAAGCGAACCCTGCTGGCGATCAGCGCCCTGGACGGTAAGACCCGGTGGACGAAAGACTTTCCCTACAAGACCTATCGCAAGCATCGAAACAACAGCTACGCTTCCAACACTCCAGCGGTAGATGGCGAGCGGGTCTACACCCTGTGGCAGTCGAAGGGCGGCTCCCAGCTGGTGGCGAATGATCATGCCGGCGCAGAGAGCTGGCGCTACGACCTCGGTCCCTACCTGCATGGGCAGGGCGGCGGCACCTCCCCGATCATCTTTGAAGATATGGTGATCATCTCGAATGACCACAAGAAGGGAAGCTTTCTGCTGGCGGTCGATCGGGCGACCGGCAAGGAACGCTGGAAGATCCCGCGCGAGGGTAAGCGAGCCTGCTATTCGACCCCCTGCGCTTTCAGTTCGGATGGCCGTCCGACGGAGATCGTCTTCGTTCATTGCTTTGAGGGGATTGTCGGCGTGGATCCGAAGAGCGGTCGGCAGAACTGGATGATCGATGTCTTCGGGACCTTTCCCCAGCGCGCCGTGGGTTCCCCCGTGGCCTGGAAGGACCTGGTGATCGCCAACTCAGGCGCTCTCAACGGCGGCAAGAACGCCGTTGTGGTGCGCCCTTCCACCAGCGGGAAGAAGCACAGCGTGAAGGAGGTCTACAGGATCTCCCGGTCGGCTCCGCACGTACCTAGCCCGCTGGTCTGGGATGGCAGGCTTTTCCTGTGGAGCGACCTGGGAGTCGTTACCTGCTGCAAGGTGGAGACCGGCGAGGTCATCTGGCAGAAGAGAGCCGGAGGCGGCGGTAATTTTCACGGCTCACCGGTCTGCGTTGATGGGCGCCTGTTCTGTGCTGACGATAAGGGTACGGTTGTTGTTTTGTCGGCATCGGAAAAGTTTGAGGTATTGGGCCGGAACGAGCTTGGCGACACCTGCCGTTCGACCCCTGCGGTGAGCGGAGGCCGTATGTTTGTCCGTACCGAGAGCCGGCTCTTCTCGGTGGGGGGCAAGAAGGACTGACGAACCTGGTCCCGGCTCAGCTGGCGAGGATCCTGGCAAGCTCCAGCAGGTCCTCGGGCAGCTCGCGGGTCTCCTTCCAGGCGACCTCGAGCTCGACCAGGGTGACCTGCCCATTTCGGCTTGCCACCAGCTTCGAGGACTCGCCCGACAGCAGCGCGTCAACGGCGGTCTTCCCGAAGAGCCCTCCCTGGACCCTGTCAGCGGCGCTGGGGGCTCCGCCGCGCTGGATGTAGCCCAGCACCGAGACACGCGGATCGTAGTCTGACTGGTCGGATATCTTCTGGGCGATCTCATAGGCGTTGCCCGCGTCGTCTCCCTCGGCGACCACCACGATACTGGAGACCTTGCCGGCCTCGCGGCAGCGCTCAAGCTGGGCGCAGAGCGCTGTGATATCCGTCGGCACCTCCGGCAACAGGACTCCCTCGGCGCCGCAGGCGAGCGCCACCTGGAGCGCGAGGAATCCCCGGTTGCGGCCCATGACCTCGACCAGGAAGAGCCGCTCGTGGGAGGTGGCCGTGTCTCGGATCTTGTCGATGGCCTCCACCGCGGTATTGACGGCCGTGTCGAACCCGAGGGCATAGTCAGTTCCGCCTACATCGTTGTCGATGGTTTTCGGTATGCCGATGAGCGGCAGGTTGGTCTGGCGCGCGAGCTTCGAGGCGCCGTTCAGGGAGCCATCGCCTCCGATCACGACCAGGCCTTCAATCCCGCGTTCGAGGAGGTTTGAGGCGGCTTTCTCTCGCGCCTCGGGTTCCCTGAATTCCGGACATCGGCTGGAGCGGAGAACGGTTCCGCCCAGGTTAACGATCCCCGCGACGCTGCGGGCATCCATGTGTTCCATCTCGTTATCGATGAGGCCTCGCCACCCGCGGTGAATCCCGATGATCTCGATACCGTTGGCAAGGGCCGTTCGTACAACGGAGCGAATGCAGGGGTTCAGGCCCGGGCAGTCTCCTCCGCTTGTCAGCAGTGCTATTCGTTTCAAGTGCGGGGGTGCTCAGCAGCCGAGGTCGTCATCGGTTGGGTCCATCCCGGCTCTGGGGAAAGGCATCCGGGGTCTGTCCCCGCCGGAAAACAGGAAGCGCAGGATCAGGATTCCATCGGAGATGTCGATTCTTCCATCATCGTTGGAGTCTGCCGCATCTTCACAGGACAATACCCTGCCGCCTCGAAAGAGATAATCCAGCAGGAACACGGCATCTGTCAACTGGATGGTTCCATTTTGGTCTGAGTCGCCCCGCAGGAAGGTCGCTGCCGCAAGAGCGGTAACCTGGCCATGCATCGCCAGCGGACTCATGACGCGTCCCTTGGCGACGGTGGTGTATTCCAGCTCCACCGGCGGCGAACCTATACCACTGGTGAGCTCCACCCGGGCGCGGTCGCCGACAGAGAGCTCAGCTGACATCGACACCAGGAGCCTGGCGATGACCAGCTCCTCCGCCGCTGGAATGCTGGGTGTGGTGTCCGTCAGTGACATCACGATACCGAAGGTGGTGATGCCTGATTCGTTGTCGATATTGGCGGCTGCGAAGCTGGCCTCGTTCGTCAGCAGGTTCTCGGTGCTGACCTCGTTCATGGTGAGCTCGGAGGTCTCGTAGGAGACAGCGAAGGAGACTCCAGTCAGGGCCTCGTCGGATGTACACAGGATGTCGACGGGGATGCGGTTTCCCCCGATCGGGCCCTCACTTTCGGCGACGCGCAGGACCTTGGACCTGTAGTTGAAAGCGTCCTGGAGTCGAGCCAGCGTTCCATCCTGGGCGACGGTTACATCAAAGATTCCGCCGCTTCTGCGGCGGGGAAGGCTGCCGCGAATCATCCGGGAATCAACCCACACGGGGTCTTCGAGTTCAACGCCGCCGATGCGAACCTCGGCGGCGGAGCTGAAATTTTCGCCTGTCACCGTCACGGGGATTCCGCCGGTGACGGGACCCTCTCCGGGCGAGATGGCGGCGAGCTCCGGAGCCGGGGAGAGATAACGATAGCCGTCTTCAAGGACGACATCGCCCAGCTCGCTGGTCAGGCGGATGTCGGCGGCTCCCGCGTTACCGGAGATCATGCGGTGGACCCTGATGAGGCAGCAGTCTTCGATGGTCCAGGCCGAGGAGGACAGCCGGCGTCCGCCTGCGTAGAGCGTAGAGTTCTGGTCCCAGGTGAAGTTGCGGCCGCGGATAAGGACTTCGTTTCTTCCCGCGGCAGGTCCGGAGTTCGGCTCAACCTCGATGATGCTCGCTGCAGGACTTGCGCCGGCTCGAGTATCGTAGAGGAATTCGACACCCGCCAGGTCGTCCTCGTGCAGGGTTCTCAGATGCTGGCCACGGTTCAGGGCGGCCGCGTACATTGTCGATGTGCGGATGTCGCTGTGGTCAAGCCCGATCGCGTGACCGAATTCGTGGGCGGCGATTCCCCTGATGTCCATCGTGCCGCTGGGAGGATCCTGGGGGCCGTTCCATTCGTTAGCGGTTCCGAGGCTTTCCGAGAACAGAACCATGTCAAATCCCTCGATGCGGGAGCCCCTGCCGGAGATGAGAGTTACGGCAAGCGCGTCGCCTCCAGCCTGGTCGCTCCAGGACACCGTGTTGATGCCGTCGTTATCATTGAGTCCTGTGGCGGTCGTGGTGCCGAGGTAGACGAAACGGATATCTGCCACGGATTGTTCCCGCCAGCTTTCTGCTGAGCAGGAGATGAGCTCGACCTGCTGCTCACGGGTGCCGCTCAGATCCTGGTCCGGAAAGTTCGGGTTGATCCTGTAGTTCACCCGGCCGGTACGCCAGCTCATCCCCAGGGTTTCGAAGGCCCGCGCGGCGGGGGAGTGTATGGCTCCAGCGAGAGCCAGGATAAGCGGCAGGATCAGGGCTGCTCGATGGAAACCTCTCATCTGTCCGCCCTCGCTCTCTCCCGCGCTCCACGGCCGGGAGATCGTCTTTCCAGCAGCAGCTTCCTCACCATGAGCCGAAGGGCTTCCACCTCCAGGTGTTTCTTGACGGGAAGCTGCTGTGAGCCGCGCACCAGGAGCTTGCCGCCGTCGTCCGCGTGGGGCAGGCCCTGCCCCGGTCTCTTCCGTTCGAGGCGGTACTTTCCCTGGAACCAGCCGGTGGTCCAGAGGGAGTTGTTCAATTCGCTGGCGAATACCAGCACCTTTTCTCCGCGGCTGAAGGTCGGAGACGCGGCGCATCTCTGCCAGCGTTCCCCGATCCGTCCTCCGAGATAGCGGATGGTGATCTCGGCTATCTCGCCACGGGCTCCCGGGGATTTTGCTTTGCGCGTGATCTCCGGGCGTTTCTCCTCGGAATCCTTCCAGACCTCAGAGACCTTGATTCTCACTTTCGTGATCATCGCCCGCCCGAGCCCGAGGAAGTCTCCCCACTCGCTTTCTGTCGCGATGACCTCTCCACAGAAGATGTGGCTTGACCGCTGGGTCAGCTTTTCGAGATCGAGCTCAACAACAGCCGCGCGGCCTTCAATGGAGGCCAGCAGGCAGAGCGCAGGCAGGAAGATCAGGCGGTGTTTTTTCATGACTTTGCCGGCTGTCTTGGGAGGCGTATTTTGTTGAAAGACCGGTTTGGTTCAAGCGCCTCGGAGCCCGAAGATGCTTTTGCCGTGAACCTATGATACTTTGCTCGGTCTGGAACGGCAGCAAAAACTGTCAGCCCTTCCATGGGCCGGAGAAATGTGAGATTTCTGCAAATCATCCATGAGTGACAAGATCGAAAAAAACCGCCTCGCCGAGGTGGATAGCCTCATTGAAAAATACCCTGATGTGCCCCAGGAGGCGATCTTCAAGGAAGATCTGCTTCGGCTGGGAGTCAGCTTTTCCGAGGATGCGCTCAGGGTCTGCAGCGGATTCAAGCCCAAGTCCTACTTCATCTTCAGCTTCGATCTGCGTCCCATCAAGGAACTGGAGCAGGGTGAAAACCTGAGAGCTCCCGAGGAGCTCTCCCTGGTAGGCGGTCCCCGAGGCTTCCGGCGTACCATTGTGAGCGTCAGGATCCATCCGGGCTCTCCATACCGGGTCGATATCATCGAGGGGAAGCTGTCGCTGCTGGTAGAGGGGGAGGGGGTCTGCGAGGTCGAGTTGCAGGAGATGCCGGAGTATTACCTGCGCGATCTGCAGAACGGTAGAACGATTTCGGAGATCGCGCCGACCATTGAATGGGGCTATCTCGTCTACCTGACGGTCTACCGCAAGTGCCAGTATTTTGGCTTCAAGGAAGAATGTCAGTTCTGCGACATCAACGAAAATGTTCGCCAGCAGAAGGAGGCGGGCAGACCCTATGAAACGGTGAAGCCCATCGAGGAGGTGGTGGAGGCTCTCGAGATTATAGATGAGACGGATGTCGAGAAACGCACCGGAGCCTATACGCTCACTGGAGGCAGCATCACCCGGCATCTGCGGGGCGAGGATGAGGCGACGTTCTACGAGGCCTACGCCCGGGCGATCAATTCCCGGTTTCCGGGACGCTGGATCTCCAAGATGGTCGTTCAGGCCCTGCCGCTCGATGATGTTAAGAGATTCCGGGATGCCGGAGTCCAGATCTACCATCCTAATTACGAGGTCTGGGATCGCCGTCTCTTTCCGATCATCTGCCCCGGTAAAGAGGACTACGTGGGGCGCGATGAATGGATGAAACGCATTGTCGATTCGGCGGAGATCTTCGGCCCATCGCAGGTCATTCCGAATTTTGTCGCCGGCGTAGAGATGGCGGCTCCGCATGGATTCAAGACGGTAGAGGAGGCGCTCGAGTCCACTGGCGAGGGGCTCGATTATTTCATGTCGCAGGGGATCACTCCCCGCTTCACCGTATGGTGTCCTGAACCCCTGAGTGTCCTGGGAAAAGACCAGGGTCCGGCTCCCCTCGAATATCATGTCGGGCTGCTGAGGCTCTGGCGGGAAACTCTTCTTCGCTACGCCCTCCCGGCTCCGCCGGGCTACGGGGAGCCCGGCGTTGGCAAGGCCGTCTTCTCGGTGAGCTCCTTCATGGACGCCCTGCCGGGGGACATCGAGGTCGCCCGGCTTCCGGGTGAGTCGCGGGTCGTGGCCCGCAGCTGAATATCCGCCCCCCGGTTATTTTGCTCCGCCGAGGCCGAACTCGCCTTTGCGCGCCCGGAGAGAGCTGTGGATGTGGGCGGCATTGTTCTGGAAATTGGAGAAGCTGATGATGAAGGCTGGCCCGTGAACGATGAAGGAGTGGCCGTCGCCAGGTCTGAGCTTCCCGCGCCAGGCGATCTGTATGTCTCCCAACTGCTCCGACAGGGATGTCTCCATTTCCTTTCGCAGGTTCGCATCCAAATTCTTGGTATGTTCGAGCACCAGGCTGGTGAGAATCTTGGCCTGCACCTTGCTCATGCTTTTGCCGGCGAGCCCGGTTGGCAGGTTGGCGTTGTAGGTTGCCGACTGCGTTGCTTTTACCTCTTCCGGCTTTCCCTTTCCAAGTGCCGTCTTGAGCTGAGATTCGTCGAGACTCAGCATCAGTTCCCGGCCGAGATCTTCGATTTTTCCAAGGACCCTGAGCCCTTTCTTTGGTCCGGATTTGACTTTGGCCGGGTTAGCTCCGTAGAAAAGAGGAGTGGAGGAGAGCACCTTCTTTCCCTCCAGGGTGAAGTTGACGCAGAGGTGATGGCCTTCAAAGCGCCACCCCCACTGTTCTTTCTTTCCCGGGGAGCCAAAGACACTCAGGTAGTAGTGTTCCGGGTCACGGCTGAATCTCCTATTAGGTCCCTCGATCGCCTGGAGGATGCTTTCGAGCGAGCGTACGTCGTTTACGGTCCTGGTTCCGGTATCCCCCAGCGAGGCGACCAGGAGCTCCTGGACCAGCTTCTGTTGTTCCGGGTTCATTTCGCTCAGGGGTAGTCCCTTCCGGGGCCTGGGAATGAAATGCCAGTTCAGGCGTTCTTCATCGCTGAAGGCAAAGAGCGTCTTTTTTTTCTGGTTCGCGCCGAGCTTGCCGAGAATCTTCTCTACTGCGGCGGTGATGGCATCGGCTGTCCTGGCGCTGGCGGCGGTCGCCTCGACCGAATTGAGCTGGCGGTCAAGGGCGGGGGTTAACAGCCAGACCGCCAGGAGGAGAACGCCGCTGGATAGAAAGACGATCTTGTTCATCTTGAATAGCCTTTGATTTCCCGGTTGCGAATTGAAAAGCGAATTGAGCCGAACAGTATACATTCCATGCGGTCTTTCGGCCAGTCCACTGGCTGAGCTCAGCCAAGCCCGTACTTCTCCAGGAGCGGATCGAGCTTCTGCCTGTCCGAGCTGGCGGTAACAGATCCTTTGCGTTGGACGCAGAGAGTCCCCAGTTCACAGCCAAGCTTCGCGCATTCAAGAGGGTCGAGGCCTTTGATCCTGCCGGCAAGAAATCCGCCGACAAAGTTGTCCCCGGCTCCGCAGGTGTCGATGGCTGTTACCTCCCCGGCTGGAATCTTTTCGACCTGTCCATCCCAGGAGACGATCGCGCCGCGTTCTCCCCGCTTGATGACGGCAATTGTGACTCCCAGGCCGTGGAGGCAGGCCAGTACATCTTCGAGCCTGTCCCTGCCGGTGATGGCGCGGGCCTCGGCCTCGTTCGGGAAGACCATATCCGCGAGCTCCAGGAGGGGAGCATGGGTCTCGGCCGGGTCGGAATCCGGCTCGAGGTTGTCCCGGGAGACAAAGACATCGAGGCTGAGCTCGATGCCCGCGCTCTTGACGCTTCGGGCGGTCTCCAGGCAGGGATGGGGCCAGAATGAGCCGAGCAGCTCCGGCGCCGCCATGTGAAATACCTCCCAGGGCCTGGCCAGTGCCGCGGCCGGAAGCTCCCAGGAGTCATTGCTGCCGCCATGGTGGACAAAGCTGCGCTCGCCGGCCTGGTCGTTGAGTACCAGGGTGACAGGGGCTCCGCAGTTCTCCCTTGTGAGCAGCAGGGACAGGTCGATCCCTTCGGCTGTGAGTAATTCGCGCAGGTGTCCTCCAAACACGTCATCACCCAGCACTCCCGCCAGGGCCGTGGGCACTCCAAGACGGGCCGCCGTGACGGCCGTATTGGCTCCATTGCCCCCGAGCTCCACTCGCGGGCGTGGAATCCTCTCGATGCCGCCCGGGGGAGGAGGGTCGTGTGGAGGGATGTAGAGGTCCGCGCAGCAGTTTCCAATGATTGCGAGTCCGGGCATCAGGGAGCTTTCTTTCGGTAGTGATTTAAGGCGCTGACGGCCTCGTTCGCGAAGGCGCGGCGCACATTCGAGATCTTCCTGTTCTGGCGGGTGGGATGGACCCGGTTGCTCAGGAGGATGATGTAGAGATCGTTTTCCGGGTCAATCCAGATAGAGGTTCCAGTGAAGCCTGTGTGGCCGAAGGAGTTCCTGCTTGCAAGCTCTCCCACCGAGCTTTTTTTCGAGGGCGTGTCCCAGCCCAGCGCCCGGCTGGAGCCTCCTGGAGAATTCTTGCAGCGTATGAAATTTTCGATCACCTTCCTGTCGAGCCTGCGGCTTTTTCCTCTCAGGGCGAGCAGCAGCTCGCGCGCGAGCCGGGACAGATCCGAGGAGGTGGAGAAGAGTCCCGCGTGTCCCGTGATCCCTTCGCCAGCCCGGGCGTTTTCGTCATGGACCTTTCCGTGAATGTACTCCTTCGTCTCCTTGTCGAGTTCTGTGGGAGCAATCCTTTTTTTTCGCGATGCCGGCGGATTCCTCAGGGTGTTCTTCATTCCGAGAGGTTTGAAGACCAGCTCCTGCTCAAGCGCGGCCAGCGGCTTTCCCCCGGTCTTTGCGGCGAGCTCTCCCAGGAGGATGAAGCCGAGGTCACTATAGCGGTAGAGGGAGCCCGGCTCCGCTTCCAGCGGCGTCTCCAGGATGACCTTCAGCAATTCCCGGTAGCTCTTGCAGGTCTTGTAGAGGGGTTTCCAGCTCGGGAGACCGGAGGTGTGAAGAAGAAGCTGCTCAACCGTCACCTTCTTCTTAAGCTCCCGGATTTTTTTCTTCAGCGAGGCGGGAGCGAAGGCCGGCAGGTGGCTGGCAACGGTGTCTTCGAGCGCCAGCTTCTTTTCCTGTATGAGGGCGGCGACTACGGAGGTCGTTCCGATGACCTTGGTCAGCGAGGCGAGATCATAGAGAGTCCCGGACCCCGGAACCGCGGCGGCCGGCAGTGACAGCTTTCCAGCGGTCTCCCTGTCGAGGGCGAGTGTACCAAAGCCGCCGGCCCAGTAGCTTCCAGAGCTGGAGCCGACCGCTGCAGCGCAGCCCGGGAAGGCTCCATCCTTGACGGCGGCGGCGAGAAGCCTGTTCACCCTGGAAAAGTCCGGAGCTGGCGCGGGGCTCACCGAGCAGGCCAGGAGTGCGGGAGCCAGGACCCAGACCGGTATATAGCGGCGGGAGAATTTCATGAAGGACATGATAGCCCGCAGGCCTCCTTCAGACTCCGAGGAATTCCCTGAGGTTGGACTCGTAGATGTCGTTGGCTTCCGGGGTGGCCATGTTGAGACGGAATTCATTGATAACCTTGATCGACATGGCCATCCATTCCTTCCAGCAGTCCACGCAGATGTCCTCCTGGACCCTGGCTCCGAGCTCTCCGGAAAAGGGGGCATCCTCCAGTCCGGGTCTCGCCTTTCTGCAGCGTTTGCAGACAAATGCGCCCGCCTCGATGGCCTCGGTGTCTTCTTCGGTCGTAAGGTCGGGCGGCTCGATTCCATGATCGCTCAGCAGGGAGCTCATCGCATCCCGCGGCATGAACTCGCCGCGTTCGTGGGCCATCAGGATGGATGCCTCCAGCAGCTCGATAGCCTCGGTTTTTCTCCCCAGCTCGAGCAGGGACTCGCCGAGAAACTGGCGGGCGACGCTATGCTCCTGGTTGATCTCGAGACAGTTCTTCAGCGAGGTCTCGGCCTCTTCAAACCTGCCGGCCTCCTTGTAGAGCTTTCCCAGGCTGAAGTGGGCCAGCTCGTTCGAGGGATCCGCCTCGGCCATGTTCTTGAAGAGATTGATCTTGTCTTCGTTTTCCATCCTCGCTCCGATCGTTCCCGCGGTTCGTTTTAGAGAAGATCATTCTTTCAGCCCTGGTGACCGGGTGCAAGGCTGGTGATGGAGAAGCTGAGCGGTCGGGGCGGTATGACCGGAAGACTCTTCCGATAACATTGTGGCAGCGGCAAAGCTGGTATTTGCTCTGAGCCCTGCAGGAGCCCTCAGAAGCCTTCCTGGGACGATGACACTTGAGGCCGGGGGCCATCTCCGCTGGTGAGCTCGATGGTAGAGTGTAGATGGATAGATTCTGAGGCACTATTCTCTACCTCCTTTCAAAAAGGTGTTCGGAACCAGCTCCAGTACTCGGAAATCGACAAAGATGGCGAATCATAAAATAGTCCTGATCGGCGGCGGCAATATGGGCCGCTCCCTGCTTCGCGGCATCCTGAAGGCGGGTCTGACCTCGGCTGAGAATTTCACCGTGGTCGATGTGGATGAAGACACGCTCGGAGCCTTGCGGGATGAGTACGGTATGCGTACCTCGACCGATGCGGCCGAGGCGGTCGTCGGCGCCGAGGTGGTGATCCTCGCGGTCAAGCCCTACATTCTCAACAGCGTCCTGGACGGGCTGGCTCCTACAGTAGAGACGGACCAGCTGTTTATCTCTATCGTGGCTGGAGTGAAGGGTTCGTACATCAGCAACAAGCTGGGCAAGAACAATCCGGTGGTGCGCTGCATGCCCAACATCGCGGCGATCGTGGACGCGGCGGCCAGCGGTGTTTCCGCTTGCGGTTCGGCTACGCCGGAGCACCTCGATATTGCTGAGGAACTGCTCGGAGCGGTTGGGGAGGTGGTGAGGGTGAAGGAGAATCTTCTCGATGCCGTGACGGGTTTGAGCGGAAGCGGGCCGGCCTATATCTATATGGTCATCGAGGCGCTCTGCGATGGAGGTGTCCGGATGGGGTTGACCCGGGATATTTCGATGAAGCTCGCCATCCAGACCGTCTCGGGGGCAGCGCAGGTGGTGAGAGAGAGTGGTGAGCACCCGGCTGTTTTGAAGGACAGGGTGACAACGCCGGGGGGAACGACCATCGCTGCTCTGAATGTTCTCGAGGCGGGTGGGCTCCGGGGCATGATGATTGACGCCGTTGTAGCGGCCACCGAGCGCGCCAAGGCCGTAGCCGAGGAGACCTCGGCTGAAGCTTCCGAGGATGCCTGAGCGCCAGTCTCTTTTCAGCTCTCCAGCGAAAGAGCCTTGGCTGGCCTGGAGCAGGCTGCAAGCTCGATCTCGAGGCCTACAACCAGGGCCAGGAATGGAAGCTCTGGAATACCTTCGGGAAGAGCTACCCGGTAGCTGCTCTCATCCGCGCTGTCGTCCGCCTGTTCCCGGAAGACCGTAGCGGCAACTTTTTCACGTACGCGAATCTCGTATTCACGCGCGGGGAGGTTTCCATTCAGCCGCAGGCTGCCGGCCTCCGGAACCTCGTCTGCCATTCTTGTTCCAGCTCCTACGAGCCTGGGTATTCCCTCCTCGCGGCCCGTCCGGATCTGAATCCAGGGCTGTCCGAGCAGGCTCATCTTGAGGCTGGATTTCAGCGACAGCAGTGGTTTTTCAATCACCAGAAGGGCGCCGTGTTTGTGGTGTCCGATCTTGATCGGAAAGGAGCGGGAGCTGCCGGAGAGGACCTCCAGCTCACCGCCGCTTTCCTGGCTGCTCACCAGGGTGCGCTGGTTGTCTCCACCGGCCAGCGCTTCCGGACTGATGGTGAACTTTTTCCAGCCCGAGATGGGGTTCTCTTCAATGACGACTCGCTCCGATGTGCCGACAAATAGTGAGACCAGCAGCGCCAGGCCGGTTACCGCCAGGGATAGAAGCAGGAAATCATTCGAATCCATTTAAAGCATCCAATGTGTCGCGACTTATTTTTTTATCGGCATCGTTTGGGAACAACTTGAAGGGCCATCCGCGCTTCCACTGTTTTTCGTTCTGCGATGCAGACCTTTATTTTTATCGGTTACACTCCATGCGGCTCATGCCGAGGCTCATGGGTTTGTTTTCGACTTTCGATTTTTGATGAGATTCAGGGATGATCTGCAGCGCTGTGAGATTGGAGATGAGGAGCCGGGGCGGCCGCGGGCTTCTTTCGAGCCTGGGATGCCTGGTCCTGGCGATGTCTGTCGGGGGGACTTGCGTTCTCGCGGAAGAGGCCGCGGTCGATTCTTCGCGGACAACCTTTCACGCTGATGTCGTGCCGATCCTCAAGCGCAGCTGCCTGGGCTGCCACAGCGGCCGCAAGCCCAAGGGAAAGTACAGCATGGAGAGCCTGGAGAAGCTGCTCGCGGGCTCCGAACGCGGACGGACCATCGTCCCGGGGAAGCCGAATGAGAGCATCCTGTTCAGGATGATCAGCGGCAAGCAGAAGCCTCTGATGCCGCCGCGAAAGGCGGAGCCGCTAAGCGAAAAGGATATTCGCATGATCGAGGCCTGGATCAAGGGAGGAGCCCGGGCGGGAACACCACCCACAAGCCCGGAGCCATACTCTCGCCCTCTCGCCGACCAGGTTTATCCTCGTCCACCGGTTATTACCGCGCTGCTCTTCGATAGCTCGGGGGAGAACATCTTCATTGGCGGATATCGCGAGGTGCTGGTCCATAGTGTCGAGAATATTTTGAGACGGGGCCGTGGAAAGAAAGAGCCTGTAGAGATTCAGCCGCTACGTCGTTTCAGAGGCGAGGCCGAGAGGGTTCATGCCCTGGCTCTCGCTCCCGGGGGCAGGCTCCTTGCCGTGGCCGGCGGCTCCCCGGCGCGTTTTGGAGAGATCCAGATCTGGGATGTCGAGGAGTCCAGGATGCTGCGCTTCAAGCGAACGGGGGGAGATGTTTTCTACTCCGTCGATTTCTCTCCTGATGGTTCCAGGCTGGTTATCGCAGGCACCGACCGCTCGCTGCATGTGCTGGGCGTAGAAGATCTCGAGTTGAGGTATTCTTCCCAGTTGCACTCCGACTGGGTTCTTGGGGCCGTTTTTTCTTCCGATGGCAAGAGACTGTTCTCCTGCGGCAGGGATCGTACGATTCGGGCGGCAGCGGCGAAGGATGGAGGCTTTCTGAAGACCCTCGGAACCTTTGGCCAGGCCGTTACCCGCGTAGTCACGCGACCGGGCTCTTCCCAGATCCTTGTCGCGGGAGAGAAGATGGAGCCGAGAATCTACGATGCGGGCTCCCTGGTGGAGGGCGCAAAGCTCGAGAAACAGCCAGGCCTGATTTTCGCCGCCGGGTATAGCGTGGATGGGACGAAGCTGGCGCTCGCCGGCTCGGCAAAGGAGCTTCGTGTTTACGATGCTGAGAGCGGCCAGCGGATTGCCGGCTTGCGTTCAGAGCAGGGCTGGATCTACGCGCTTGCCTTCAACGCAGGCGGAGACCGGCTGGTCACAGCCGGTTACGAGGGGACCCTGCGTATCTGGGATCTCGAGCTGGGAAAAGGCCTGGCCGAGGTTATTCCGGTCATTCTCGAACGCGCAGCGAAATAGCCCTTCGCCTTCCTGTTCGTAATGGCCGCTTCGAGGAGTCAGTATTTCCACGGTGGAGAGCGGGAGCCTTGAAGAGCGGAAGCGTTGAGGAGAAGAGTATGGAGAGAGTCCACAGGCGGAAGCGCCGGCAACCCGTGAAGGGAATCGCCGGGGCGCTCTTGTGCCACCTGTTTTTTTTCATCTTGCAGGGGTGTCAGAGTCCCGGGGTCGATCTCGAAGACAGGAGCGGACGGCAGTGGGTTTGGCCGTATTTTTCCTATCGTCAGCCTACGGTGCTGGTCTTCTGGGATTGTGCCAACATCGAGTCGATCGAGGCGATTCCCGCACTCACCACGCTCTCCAGGCGCGACAGTGATATTCAGCTGGTGACGGTCTGTACAGAGAAGAACAGGGCGAGGATGGAGTCCTGGCTGTCGAAGCAGCAGGGGGAGTTCGTCATCCTGCTCGACCCCACGGCACGCCTGGCGCGGCAGCTGAGTGTACACAGCTATCCTACCTATATTTATTTCGACACGAAGGGCAAGGAGGTGCAGCGCTACCTCGATATTCAAAGTGTCTGGAAGTTCTTCGATATTGAGCGATTCCAGGAACTCGGTCGCCCTCAGTCCGCCTCGGCCTCCGAGGAGTAGGAGTTTCCGCTCTCGACCGAAGGGTTCTTCGATTTCCCCAGGCAGCCGATGAGGAAGCATGTCAGGGTGCCGATGATGATCCACCACCTGGACCCGATTTCCGGCAGGGAGAGGATCGATTCGCGGGTTCCATCCGAGAGGTTCTCCAGCATGCCCTGCAGCAGGCCGGGGGCGTCCTCAGGTTTTTCTGTAAACTGGCGAAGCTGCAGCAGCAGGACGACTGGCACACTCGCGATCATTCCCGTCATTACGCTGAAGCCGCTGCCTCGCCGGGTTAATATGGCCAGCAGGAAGGCGCCGAGAAGTCCGCCGTAAAAATAGCTCAGCACATTGATGGCTGTGTTG
The DNA here is from genome assembly GCA_002320775.1 of Planctomycetes bacterium UBA1662. Lineage (GTDB taxonomy): Bacteria > Planctomycetota > UBA8108 > UBA8108 > UBA8108 > UBA8108. The sequence goes on along the minus strand of DCKY01000210.1, from coordinate 40,131 downwards.
AAGATATTGTCCCGGCTGCCGACAAAGGCGATGGCGAGCCCGATCAGGAGGAAGGTCCAGAGGAAGGTTGCCAGGCGGGAGATTTTCATATAGTGAGCCTCGGGGCGCTCACCGTTTTTCTGCACCAGGGGCCTGTAGACATCAGCCACCGTTGTCGCGCTGAGGGCGTTTAGCACGGAGGTGAAGCTCGACAGCGCTGCTGCCAGCAGCCCGGCCATGACCAGGCCGGCGAGTCCCGAAGGAAGATCCGTGACGATAAAGAGAGGCAAGAGCTCGTTCTTGTCCTGCGGCAGGGGGTAGCCCGCAGCGCCTGCTTCGTGCCAGGCCCACAGCAGAGTTCCCAGCAACAGGAAGAGGGTGACCAGGGGGAGGATCAGGACAGCGCTGCCAAGCACCGAGAGGCGCCCGGAGCGGACATCACGGCAGGTGAGCATGCGCTGGGCGATGTCCTGGTCCGTTCCATGGGTGGCGAGGGTCAGGACCATTCCACCCAGCAGGCCCGCGAACAAACCCTTGTTGTCCGAGATCGAGGTTTCGAGGTGGATTATCGACAGCCTTGATGAGATACCCTCGAGGTCAAAGATCGGGCCTGCCTCGGCAGGGAAGGCGGCCAGTATCCAGGCGCAGGAGACCAGGCATCCTGCAAGAAGGGTTATGCCGAGGATCACGTCGGTCCAGACGACCGACTTGATTCCTCCCTTCAGGGTGAAAGCTGCCCCGAAAAGTCCCAGGGCAATAATTACGGTTTCGATCGAATCAGTTCCGAGCGCGATCCTGACTGCGAGGCATCCGGCGTAGAGCCGCACGGCGCTCGCCACCACTCTCCCGGCGAGGAAGAGCAGCGCTGAGAGCAGGCGGGTCCTCTCGCCAAAGCGATCGGCCAGCAAGCCATAGACGGTGATGTACTCCCGCTTGTAGAAGGCCTTGACGAAGATGAAGGCCAGGAAAATCCTTCCGATGGCGAAACCGGTGAAGAGCTGCAGCAGGGACCAGTCATTTTTGAAGGCGAAGGCAGGTATTCCTATGAAGGTGACGGCGCTCGTTTCGGTGGCAATGATCGAAAGACTCGCCGCCCACCAGGGGATCGAGCGGCCGCCGAGGAAGTAGTCGCGGGTTGAGGATTGGTTGCCAGAGGCGCGAAAGCCCACGGCGCCTACACCCAGCAGGAAGAGTGCGACGAGCGACCAGTCGATAATGGAAAGGCCCGCTTGCATGGTCGGGAAGTATAGCAGATCCCCGATGGGGGGCTGCAGTCGATTTCTTGTGGTCGCTCGAGGTTCTAACCGGACGCTGCGGCTGCTATAATCCATCCTTTAGCGATCAAGGTTAAGGAGCTCTAACGATGAAGATAAGCATCGAATATTGCGTTCAGTGAAACTACAAGCCCCGCGCCGTCAGTCTGGCGGCCGCAGTAGAAAAGGCTTTCGAGACATCGCCGGCCTTCATCGAGGGCAGGGGAGGAGTCTTCGAGATCCGGCTCGATGATGAGCTGGTGTTCAGCAAGAAGGGTCTGGGACGTTTCCCTGACAGCGAGGAGGAGGTCATCGACGCTCTTCGCGCCGCCGCCGGCTGATTGATGGCGCCCTTTGAACACGCTATCCAGATTCTCGAGTATGGGCGGATAAGGGAGATTCTTTCCGCCTATGCCGAATCGGTTCTCGGGCGGAAGCTGGCTTCGCAGCTCCGGCCGTGTCCGGATGGAGCGGAGCTGCGCCGGGCTCACGCTGAAACCAGGGAGCTTGGTGAGCTCCTTGAGTCTGCAAGGCTGCCTCTTGCGGGGCTCTCCGATGTCTGCTCGGGACTCGAGGACAATGACTCGGGGGGCAAGCCGCTCGAGCCGGAGCATCTCTACAGGGTTGTCGACCTGCTCCGGTCCGGCCTCAGTATTCGCGAGGTTTTTTGCCGCGATGAGGGCAGGTTCCCCGCTCTTTCGGAGCTTGGTGAGGAGCTCGATGATCTGCCGGAGTTGAGGCAGGAGATACCGGAGATCATCGACCTTCATGAGGGCGTGCGCAGCGAGGCCTCGGAAAAACTTTCCAACCTGCGCCGCGAGCTTTCCTCCCTCCAGGAGAAGCTCCGCCAGGGAGCCGCCGCGATGCTCAAGCGCCCTGATTTGAAGAAGTGCTTCCAGAGCGAAGGGGTGACGCTGAAAAACGATCGCTACCTGCTGCCGGTGAAGGCGGAGTACAGATCCTGGATGAAGGGGCCGGTGAGGGACAGGTCGCAGAGCGGCTCGACTCTCTACATTGAGCCTGAACAGATTGTCCAGGATGGAGACAGGCTCCTCAGCCTGCTCGACAGGGAGAGAGACGAGGTGCTCAGGATCCTCTGGGAGCTGACCAGGAAGGTAAGGGATGAGCGGGTGACCCTCAGGAGGCTCCAGGCCGCGCTCGCGAAGGTGGACCTTACCGCGGCCAAGGCGGCCTACGCCGCCGCCTTCGGACTGATCTCTCCAGAGATCGGAGGCGGCGACATTCTCGATCTGCGGGATGCGCGGCATCCCTACCTGATGTGGCTCTCGCGAGAGACCACCCGTGATTTTCGCGATCTCGATCTCGCTTCGATTCTCGGCAAGGTCGTACCGCTGGATCTTCGACTTGGTGATCCCGCGGGAATCCTGGTCGTGACCGGTCCGAATACCGGCGGCAAGACCGTGGCCCTCAAGACGGTGGGTCTCAATGTGCTGCTGGCTCTCAGCGGGGTTCCGGTCGCGGCCTCAAAGGCCAGGATCCCGGTCTACAACGACCTCTTTGTCGATATCGGTGATGAGCAGAGTCTCGAGCAGAACCTCAGTACTTTTTCTGGCCACCTCAAGCAGCTTGTCGAGATTCTCAGGGGAGCCACAGGTCGGTCCCTTATACTGCTCGACGAGCTGGGTTCCGGAACGGATCCCCTGGAGGGAGCCGCGCTGGGAACCGCTATTCTTGATTACTTTCGGGCCAAGGGCTGGAAGGCCATCATCACGACCCACCTGGGTTCGATGAAGAAGTATGGTTTTCTTCATGATGATGTGGAGAACGCGGCGATGGAGTTTGATAATAAGAGTCTCAAGCCGACTTATCGTCTCCTGATGGGAGTTCCCGGTAATTCCAACGCCCTCGCCATTGCCCGGCGGCTGGGCGTCAGCGAAGCGGTGCTCAGCGTCGCGGAGGAAGAGATCGCCCGTATCGAAGAGCCGACAAGAGAGATTATTTCGCGCATGGAAAAATCGCGCAGAAAGGTCGAAAAGGAGCGCCGCAGGGCCGAGCAGGTTCGCGAAGAGGTGCAGGTTGACAAGGCTGAATACGCCGAAAAGCTCGAAGAGATCGATATTCGCAGGCGGTCGCTCGAGCGGGAGGCGGATATCGAGATCGACCGCGTGATGCGCCGCGCCAGGGAGGTCCTCAAGCCTATTGTTGACAAGTTGAAGAACGTACCGCAGACTCACAAGCCGATGGTGAATGAGCTTGCCAACGAGGTGGAGCTGCTTCTCATCGGAACGCCGCTGGGCAAGAAACGTGAAGAGTTCGCCCACTCGCTGCGAAAAGACGATGAGGTTTGTGTTCCAAAGCTTCGCGGCCGGGGCAAGGTCAGAAAGATCAACAAGTCCGAGAGAGTGCTCACTGTGGTGCTTGATGGAATCCCCACGGAGGTCGGCTTTGACGATGTCTCCTGGGTCGAAGGTGGTGAAGATTGAGGAACCCGCTCATGCAAGAGATCGATAGAACTGGGATCGTCCGTGGTCTTCTTTCGAGAGGAATTCCGGCATTGGCCCTGCTGGGCCTCGTGGTTTTGATGGTTGTGATACCGGGGCTGGCTTCAGCTCAGGCCGACCCGTTTTCGGGTATGTCACCTCAAGCCCGCCCACTGACGGACGACTGGGGAGATCTCCGAGAGGGGTGGGAGAATTTCGGTAACATTGCCTACATTGTAGATGTCAGCCTCATGTTGCTGCTCTCGATCATCCTGGCCGCGGTTATCGCCTACCATCCATCCACCCGCCGTAAGGCCTCAAACATCACCGAGTTCGAGCAGCCGAAGACCTTTCTGATGTATGCCATGGTGGGGGCTCTTATCGCTCAGCTGGTCCAGACCTATCCGCCCATGGCGCTGGTGATCTTCGGTATTGGCGGGCTGCTGCGCTTTCGCACCGTGGTGGGAGAGGCGAAGGATACCGGCCGGGTCATTCTGGTGACGGTGGTCGGGCTCTGCTGCGGGCTCAAGATTTTTGTCGGAGCGGTGCTCGCCACGTTCATCGGGTGGATTCTCATCTGGTATCTCGAATCGCAGAACGCCGGGCGGATCGTGGTCAAGGGGCTCAAGGATTCCGACATCCTCACGGCGGCGGAAACCTACCGCGGGATTCTCGGGGAGGCCGGCTGCACGGTCATCCGCGAGCGTAAGAACCTGACCAAGGGCAGGGTGACCTTCATCGTGAAGGCTCCGCCGGAGCTCGACGCCGAGGCGCTTGAGGAGGCCTTCGAGAACGTTTCGGCTGAGCAGCGAGGGGTTGTTGACTGGGAGATCAGCTGAGGGAGGGCTCGGTCTGGCCGTGCGGGTGTCGGCCGACGCGGTTGTTGAATCGCGGGGCCTGGGGATCAAGGCAAAGAGATTCCCTGTCTCCGACATCCCGGATCCGCCATTGTGAAGCCCACGGATGACTTCGACCTGGTTCAGTTCAAGATAGGTGACGGCTACATGGGGCAACCCAGGGCCGATGAGCCGGAGGAATTGCTCGCGTCCACCGAGCCGGTGAGTTCGTCCGCGACTGACGATGTACCCCCTGGGCGGCTCTCACTCGGTGTACATCCGGATGACCCGCTCAAGTCCCCGCGAGCAGACCCGGCAGAATTTCTGCGGGTTGCGGGTAAACATGATGCAGTCGCTCTCCGAGCGATAGAGTCCTTTCGCCTGGTAACCCGCTCCCTCGAAGGCGCCCACCTTGTCGGAGTACTTCTCCGAGGAGAGCATGGGGGCGGTCGTCTTCTTGACCTTTGAGAAGAGCTCCTCCATCTCGGCAGTGGAGGCTTTCGAGTCGATGAGCTCCTTGCGCTTTTTCTGGTAGGAGTAGGAGGCCTTGTCGTAGCTCTCCTGGAGCCAGGGCGTCGGCAGGGGGGTGCCTTTCTCTACAAGATCCTTCCACTTGAGGTTTTCCGGGTCGAGCAGCGCGGTGATGTTCGGCTCCCAGGGCTCGACTCCCGGGGGGTTGAAGTCCTCGTAGGAAACCGAGGAGGTATAATACTCGTCGGCGAGTCCCGCGAAGGAGTGGCCCAGCTCGTGAACGAAGAGGTAGGCGGCCTGGGATGAGTCGGCGGCGCAGGTTGACCAGAGATTGAAGATCCCGCCGCCGCCGTATTTCGATGTATTGCCCAGCAGCAAGAGCATGTCGTAGGGAGCCAGCGCGGCTGATTCCCTGATGGCGCGGTTCTTGTACGAGAGCACGTAGCGGTCGGAGTCGAAGGCGTTGAAGCTCAGGCCCAGCGGGGTGTCATGCCACTTGCCGGCGCGCGGATTGGTGATTCCATCTTGAGCGGAGTCGATGTGCAGGGCCCTGACATTGAAGTTCTTCCGATTGGAGGCGAACGGCTCCACCTTGAACATGGCCTCGACCAGGCGCCGGACGTCCGCCTCGAATTTTTTTCTATTCTTGGCGCTGTAGCCATCTGCGAGGATGAGGAAGTCGACCTTGTTCTTTGCCGGACCGCTTTCGAATATGCTGATGACCTCTCCGGGCGAATTGAGCGGGGAGCGGTTCACGAACCGGCTCGCGGGATCGACGACACCGGAGTAGATCTCCTTGAAGCTTCCATCGTTCAGGCGCTTGGAGAGAGCGAGCTCGACCTTCTTTTTCGGTTCAGGAAAACGCTGTGATTCGTGGAAGGTTCTCCAGATGCCCTTCTTCGCCTCACCGATGGTCTCCCATTCCCCGTAGATGCTGCAGAAACCGCGTGAATAGATGAGCCGCTTTGTTTCGAGATCCCTGACCGAGAAGATGTATTTCCCAAGCCCGGTGTCATCGACAAGGACATTTCTCGAGCCGGGCCAGTCGCCTTCCAGCCGGATCTCGTCCAGGCTGACGTGCTCCTCGGTGGCGATGCCGGTGTGGTTGTAGTCAAAGCGCAGGGTCTTGCCGGTGAAGAGCGTATCGAAGTCAGCTCTTGCCAGGGGAGGGGAGCTGGCGCGCTCCTGGATGGAGCAGGAGATGGCGGCGAGTGCCAGGAGTGGGAACAGCTTGTTCATCGTTTATCTCAAGAGGTGGGTTAGACGTAATAGAGAGCCGAAAATCGAATCCATAGAATACACCCTGCGGCGGGCTTCGTCATGGCCGCAGCCGGTCAATATGGGTTTCTCAGTCGGTCATCTTGAGGAAGATCTCCTCGAGGTCGGAGCTGTCTCCCGTTGAGCGCAGCTCCTCGAGGGTTCCATCGTAGAGGAGCCTGCCGTGGTTCAGGATCCCCAGGCGCTCGGCGATGTTCTCGGCGATATCAAGTGAGTGGGTTGACATGAAGATCGTGACGCCGGTCTCGCAACGTCCGCGCAGAAACTCGATGGCGCTGCGAATGTTGCGCGGGTCCAGGCCAACCCATGGTTCGTCGATGATCGCGACCCGTGGATTGTGAAGGAAGCAGGAGCAGAAGGCCAGCCGCTGCCGCATGCCGTGAGAGTAGGAGCCGATGAGTTGGCGGGCATCTTCTGAAAGGGAAAAAAAATCAAGCAGCTCCTCGGCGCTGGAGGAGAGCGCCGCAGGCTCGAGGCCGTGGAGACCTCCGGTGAACTGCAGGAATTCCCAGCCGGTGATCTTGTCGTAGAGGTAGGGGTGATCAGGGATGTAGCCGATCTTTTTTTTCGCCTCGGTCGGATTCGCGGTGATATCGATGCCATCGATGAGCACCTCTCCATCGCTTGGTTTGAGAAGGCCGGCCATGATCTTCATGGTCGTGGTCTTTCCCGCCCCGTTGGGACCCAGGAAGGTGTAGAAGACGCCGGGGGGGATTTGCAGGTTGAGCTGGTCGACAGCTGTTTTTTCGCCGTATCTTCTCACCAGGTTGCGTATTTCAATCATCGGTCGCTCCAGTCATTTTCGCGTTCCCGGCGCTCTCTTGCCAAGTCCTTCCAGGGCGCGTTTTCTATTGGCTACCTTCGTCATGACCAGGTCAAGGGGAGGCCCCAGCTCCTGTCTCAGGATCTCACCGCCGGATGTCACCCAGGAGGTGATTGTTTTTGAGCCGTAGCGGGTCTCCACGACCCAGGTGTCGACAAAGAGCCCTTCGATTTTCCGCGCCTCCTTACGGAGCACCTCGATGGTCGCCGATTCGGAGCCGAAGCCGAGAGATGATAGCGGATCGAAGACCGGCACACGGTAGGTTTTTCCCTGTTTGAGGCCGGCGATCGGGATTGTCGGGGCCAATCCGTTGGAGAGCGTGAGCTTGTCGCCGGGGAGCTTGACGGCGAGCAGAGCCGCTTCATCTTCTTCGTGAAAGAGCTCGACCAGGAATTGGTCTCCCCTGTCGCGTCCGACCAGCAGGAAGCTTGCCCTGGCCGTCTCCGTCTGTCGTCTGAAGGTAACCAGTGACAGGTTCATTCGCAGGCTCAGCGGTTTCATGTCTTTATCCAGTACGAGGAGACCGTTGAGCTCGAACTGACGGTTGTCTGGAAGGAAGCTCGCCAGGATGGTCGGGACCGGCAGCCGTCCCCTGTAGACCGTCTCGATGTCGATATGATATTCGTTGCCGGTATTGATGTAGAGCTTCTCGACGGTATAGCCGGAATAGCCGATGCGCTTGCCCTTGCTCCGAATCGCCATCCAGCTCTCCCTGAGGTTCGCGCCCGCGAGGTAGCCCTGAATTCCTCCCTTGAACTGTCCGACCTTCTCAAGCTCCGCCTCGCGAGATATCAGCAGGGCGTTCATCGAGATCCAGAAGGTGATGATCAACAGTGAAAAGAAGGTCTCGATGTATTTCAAAATTCACAGCGCTCCAGGTTGCGCTCTCCCATTTTCAGGACGGAGCGGCAGAGGATGAGGGTAAAGGCGCCGGCAACGATATAGCCGGCAAGCCGAACCAGGAGCGAGTATGTCTCGACGGAGGGAGAGGCGGCCAGCAGCAACTCGGGAAGCGACTGGATGGCCACCAGGATGGCGATGGTGAGGGCGCTCGCGAAGAAGTTGAGGGTTCCTCCCAGGCCAACGGCGATCCGTGCCGGATTGCTCTCATCAAAGCTGGGATAGGCCGCTCCGAGTCCTGTCGACAGAGAGGTCAGGCAGAGAGTCGCAAGGACCATCGTGTAGACGGCTGAGAGAAAGAATTCAGGAGGACTCCTCAGGGCCAGGTTGGATATGGTGATGGTCAGGAGTCCCAGCGGCAGGATGATCGCCATGGCAAAGGCGCCCTTCTGTGTCATCAGCCGCCGGCGTGGAATGGGCGCCAGCCCGATTACCCAGAAGGCGCGGCCTTCGAGGCTCAGGAGTGGGTAGATAAAGCGGGAGGTGAAGGAGGAGATAATCATGCAGACGGCTACCTGGTTGGCAAAGTAGATGAAGCGGTAGAGCCGGAAGTTGTTGACGCTGTCCTTGAAGAAATCCGGAACCTGCAGGAGGCTGAGCGAGTAGATAACCATCAGCAGCAGAAAGAGCAGAGACTGGGCCAACTGGGAAGGGTTTCGAATGAAGAGGAGGAGGTCTTTGCGCAGGAGAGCGGCCATGGGGCTGCCGCCTGGGCGCCAGGTCGTCGCAGATTTACTTCCAACAGTAGCCAGGGTGGAAGAGGAGCCCTGGTGGGCGGTCCATTCCCGGTTGTAGTACCTTTTTCCGTAGAGGGAGAGCAGCGGCAGGAAGATGAGGGTATTGGCCAGGAGCGTGAGTGTGTTGCTGAGAACCTCACCGTGGGTTCCGTGAACGGCGGCGCTGATCGCCGTGCTGGCCCAGCGGCTCGGGGACCAGGGTGAGCGGAAGATCTCGAAGCCCGAGGCGAAGCGGTCCAGGACCAGGAGATTCTTTCGGTCTTCTTCAATGGTTTCGAATTCAAAGGAACGCAGGAAGAGCCAGCTCAGCAGGACCAGGACGGCCAGGGCAGCCAGCAGCAGCATCTTTGGAGAGAGTCGCCTGAACAGGGGGGCCAGGATGATTGCCAGGAGCGCGCCGAGACATCCGGAAAAGAGAACGAAGAGGAACATCACCGAGGCCATCTCCGCATAGTAAAGCGGCGGCGCGTTCTCGTGGACACCGTAGGCCACCATCACAGGCAGGCAAAGAAAGAGCGTGGCCCAGGAACTGACCGCGATCGATTCCGTCAGCTTCAGCAGGAGGATGGAGCGCGGGCGGGCCGGGGTCTGGAAGAGAAAGGCCGTCTCCTTGCCGAGAAAGAGTGTCGCGTAGGAGATGATGATGGTGGAGATGACCACCAGGACGAGGAGGGCCATCAGCAGCAGGGAGATCATCTTGGCGTTCAGGTCGCCAAAGGCCTTGAAGTCGGCGATGAACCTGAAGCTGTTCAGGCTGACCCAATAGCCCAGGCCGATCACGTTTCCAAGTCCGAAAATAATGACCAGGCTCTTCGCCGCGGAGTCCTTCCTGACGTTCATGATGGAGTTTCGCAGGCCCGAGACGCGCAGTCGAAGGAGGGGAAGGACAGCGTTCATTGAGCTTCCGCCGCCAGCAGTTCGTTGAGCTTTCCGTCATCGCTCGCCTCTCGCAGAGCCTTCAGCAACTCCCTGGGATGGCCGCCCGTTTTTTCCTGAAGCCGCTCAAGCAGCGCAAGCTGGGCCGTGTAGGTTTCGCTGGCGACCACCCTGGCGTTGGAGACGAGCGTGATGGTGTCCGCCTGCAAGAGCTCACGCGCGGCGCGGGTGGCCGAGGCGAAGAGCTCCTTCTTTCTCGCCAGCTTGTTTTCACGGGAGGCCTCTCCCCTGTAGAGCATCTCGAGATCAGTTTTCAGTCTGGAGATGAGCTCTTTGTACTGGCTGTCGAGTTGTCGTTGCTGGCGATATTTCTTCAGCTCTTCCTGGCTGGCCGCTTCGGGATGAGCCAGGAAGAACAGGCGGGCTCCTTCGCGTCCCATGTGGGTGGCGAAGCCCTCGTTCAGCTGTCCCCGTGAAGGGATGAAGAGGGTTCTGTGGGTGATTTCATGGAGAAGCAATTCCACCATCTCCGGCATGGAGAGAGAGAGCATGCTGGACAGCAGCGGATCGCTGAACCAGCCCAGGGTGCTGTAGGCCTGCACCGGAAAGACCTCCGCATCCCATCCATCTTCACGAAGGGCGAGGGCTGTCTCGCGGGCATCTTCGAGATTGAAAAAACCCTTATAGGGAACGCAGCCTACGAGCGGGAAGCACCATTGGTAGGGGATGAGGGCCAGCGGATGGCTGGCGACGACCGTATAGCTGACGGGCCCGCCTTCGGTGTCGAAGTAAGATGTGTAGGAGTCTCCAGGTTCGAGTTTCAGCTCATCTTCGGCAAATTTGATGACCCGGGGAATCCAGCTGAGCTTGTCGCGCTGGGATGCATCGAGCGAATCAAGGAGGTTCGTGTCATCGAGCGCCACCCGGTTCAGCGAGATGTCGAGCTGGCCGAGTCCCTGTTGGAAGAGGTAGGGACCTCCGCAACCGCTCAGCAGGAGCGTCAGTGCCAGGGATGCCGGCAGCAGAACCCCGCCGGGCCTCCGCAGGCCTGGGCAGCTTGATATACGGCGCGCTTCAACCTCAGCCGAGGTCGCGGGCCAATAGGTCTTCCTGGGTTTCACGTCGCACCACCTCGCGAGCTTTTCCCTGCTCGACGAAGACGACGGCAGGTCTGTAGAAGAAGTTGTAGTTGCTCGCCATGGCGTGATTGTAAGCCCCTGTGCACTGAACGGCCAGCAGGTCGCCGGATTTTGGCGCAGGAAGAAGAGCCCTGGGGACCAGGGTGTCCGTTTCGCAGTGCCTGCCGGATATCCGGACCTCGCTCGATGCCTCCTCCCCGGCCCTGTTGGCCAGGATGACAGGGTAGGGGGATCCGTACATGACGGGCCGGGGATTGTCTGAGAGCCCGCCATCGACCGAGACGTAGGTACGGGTATTTCCATCTGCGGAAGGAACGGTCTTGATCGGGCCGATTTCGTAGAGGGTGAGGCCCAACTCTCCGACGATCGATCTGCCGGGCTCGATTCCGATGCGGGGTGTTTCCAGTCCTCTTGCGGCCGCCTCGCGCTCGATACCATCGACGATGGCTTCGGCGAGGGAGCTGAGCTCTGGAGGCTTATCGCTTTCCTCGTACTGGATTCCCAGGCCGCCGCCCAGGACCACCAGCTCCGGGCTCCAGCCGGTTTTCTCCCTGGCGCTGAGCAGAAGGTCCATCAGCTTCGCTGCCAGCAATTGGAAGGGCCCTATCTCGAGGATCTGGCTTCCGATGTGCGAGTGGATTCCGATCAGCTCGATGCCTGGCATGGAGAGGCATTCTTCGACTGCCGTGAGGGCAGCTCCCGATTCTACCGTGATGCCGAACTTGGTGTCGTTGCGGCCGGTCGAGATTGCGTCGAGGGTGTGAGCATCAATTCCCGGCGACACCCTCAGGATGGAGCGCTGCCGGATGCCCCGCTCTGCGGCCAGCTGCGAGAGACGCCTGTATTCATCTGTCGAGTCAAGAGCCACGAGCCCCACGCCAAGGTCGAGGGCCGCCTCGAGGTCCTCATCCTTCTTGTAGTTTCCATGCAGCGTGACCTTCTCCATCGGAACGCCGGCCTCGGCGACCAGCCGGAGCTCGCCAAGGGAGGCTACGTCGAGATGGAGGCCGGCCTCACAGGCCAGGTGCGCCATGGACTTGCAGAGAAAGGCCTTGGTAGCGAAGGCGACCGTGGCCGAGGGGGATTTGTCCTGGAAGGCCTGCCTGTACTCAACGCAGCGTTGGCGGAGGGCCTCTTCGTCGATCACGTAGAGGGGTGTCCCATGGTTCCCCGCCAGCTCGACGGTGTCGCAGCCGCCCACCTCGAGATGTCCCTTTTCGTTGATAGTCTGTGTTCCAAAAAGCATCTTTGAGTTAGATCGTCTTACTCTGGCTTCGAGAAATGAAAAGCGAACCGACTATTAATATAAGAGGCGGGTGCTAATGCAAAGGCAAACCGTGAGGCCTGCAGGATCATTCAGATGGCCTGGTCATCGATTCGGGATCGAGCGCCTTGTCGAGGTCCTCTTTCGAGACGAGCTCTTTTTCCTCAAGTAGCGCGCGCACGGTCTTGCCGGTTTCGAAGGCTTCTTTGGCCACCTTGGCGGCCTCGTCGTAGCCAATGAGGGGGTTGAGCGAGGTGACCATGGACAGGCTCTCCTCGATGAGCGAGCGGCAACGCTCGGCATCGGCTTCGAGACCTCTGAGGCATTTCTCGGTGAAGACCCGGGCTACATTGGCCAGCAGCCGCATCGACTCGAGGAGATTGCGGGCGATGAGGGGGAGCATGGTGTTGAGATCGAGCTGGCCCCACTGGCCGCCAAGCTGAACGGCGAGATCATTCGCCTGGACCTGGGCGCCGACCTGGATCACCGATTCACACATGACCGGGTTGACCTTTCCGGGCATGATGCTGGAGCCGGGTTGGGTCGCCGGAAGCTTCAGCTCTCCCAGGCCGCAGCGCGGTCCCATGGCGAGCAGGCGGATGTCATTAGCGATTTTCATCATCGAGACGGCGATGGTCTTGAGGGCTCCGCTGACCGCCACGGCCGCATCCTGGGCCGCCTGCGCCTCGAAGTGATTCCCAGCCTCGGTAAATTCGATGCCGGTTTCGCTCGACAGTTCAGCGGCCACCATCGAGCCAAAGGCCGCCCTGGTGTTGATCCCGGTTCCAACCGCGGTGCCGCCGATGGCGAGTTCCCGGAGGTGTCCGAGGGTGTCGCGGAGATGGGCGATTCCGTGTTCGACCTGGCTGGCATATCCGCCAAGCTCCTGTCCAAGACGAATCGGTGTCGCGTCCATGAGATGGGTGCGTCCTATCTTCAGCACATCCCAGAACTCCTCTGATTTCTTTTTCAACTCGCCCTGGAGCTCCTCGAGAGCGGGAATGAGACGTGACTGGGCCGACTCGGCCGCAGCCACGTGAATCGCCGTGGGGAAGACATCATTGGAGGACTGGCCCAGGTTGACGTGGTCGTTGGGGTGGACGGACTTGTCTCCGATCTCACCTCCCCGCAGCTGGATCGCGCGATTGGCGATGACCTCGTTCGCATTCATATTAGAGGAGGTTCCCGAGCCGGTCTGATAGACGTCGACGACAAAGTGTTCGTCCAGCTTGTTTTCGGCGACCTCGAGCGCGGCGGACTCTACCGAGTCCGCGAGCTCGGCATCCAGATCGCCGAGCTTGTTGTTGACCCGGGCTGCGGCCAGCTTGACCAGGCCAAGCGCTCGGGTGAGCTCAGGGGCAATGGGCCTGCCTGAGACAGGGAAGTTGATGACGGCCCGCTGTGTCGAGGCGCCCCAGAGGGCGTTCGCCGGCACCTGCATCTCTCCCATTGAGTCTTTTTCAATTCTGTGATCGCTCATCTTCGCTCCGTATGGAATGTCCGGGTTCAGCAGACCCAGATTATTTAACCGATCACCCCGGTTGTCGCTACCGGCTTTTAAGGAACTCATCAGAGAAAACTAAAAGATTCCGCGGCGCCCTAGTCCTTTTTTCTTTTCTGCAGCTCCTCCATGAGTTTGTACTGGATCTGGGTAGAGAGTTCATTTGATTCGTGCTGTTTATTCTCGACTTCTTTCAACAGTGTCGCGAGATCTTCAAGCCTTCCCCATGCAGGCTGTATATCGCGGATAAGCCGAATGACTCTCCTGGCCGCCTCGATCTGGCCAAGTTCCAGTTCGAAAAGTACCTGTAGCTCCAGGGTCCGCAGAAGGCCAGCCTGGGCGCCTTCGAGGTCAGGCGCGATCTTTTCTACTCGCTGAAAGCCGAACCTGCAGAGGTAGGCTATCTCATGGAATTTGAAGCCCTGCCTTTTAGTCGTCTTTTTTTCATAGAGCTCTTCGAGGGAGGCCAGTTTTTCTTTTGTAGAGTTTAGAAGATCCATGGCGTGGTAATGGGAGAGGTGAACGTCGATGGCCTTGCGGAAGTCTTTCGCATCCTGGTAGCGCTCATCAGGATCACGATGGGTTGCCTTATTGGCGATGATTCCTAACGCTGGAGGCACAGCCTCGTTGTATTCGCAGGGTTCCGACACCAGGGCTTTATCGATCAGTTCCTTGAGACTGTCGCCTTGATGGCGGAGTTCAAGAGTCAGGATTTCGTGGAGGATGCAGCCCAGGAGGTAGACATCGGTGCGCCTGGTGAGCGGGATGCTTGAGCTGAGCATCTCCGGAGCCGCAAAGCACAGGGTCCCGCAGAACTGGTCTATCTTCCTTTCGCCTTTTTCATCAAGCTCAATGGCGACTCCCCAGTCGAGCAGATACACCTCACCGAAATCACCGACCATAACATTGTCGGTTTTCAGGTCTCGGTGGAGGATTCTCTTTTCGTGGGCGTACTCAATCGCATTGCAAACCTGGCGGAGAATTTCGAGGTGCTGCTTTAGATGAACCTCGGGATGGTCCGACCAATAGGGGTGCGTGGGATCGTGGAGGAGGGTTCGCCAGGAATGTCCATAAACCCGTTTCATCACGATTACAGGTTGTCCATTCTCATGAAAGCCGAGCTGGTGTACGGGGGGAATGTTGGGGTGATCAAGGTTGGCCATCAGCCGGGCTTCGTTGATGAGCGAAGCTGCCACGTCCTCAGTGTGTCGATCCGCGCGGGGCCGCTTCAGGGCGACCTCCCTGTCGAGAGATTCCTGGGTGGCGGCATCAACCTCAGCCATTCCACCGGATCCTATGGATTCGTTGACGGTTATTTCAAATCCTGAAGGCCCCGAAGACCTCTTGGCCTGGAGCTGGATCTTTTCGCAAGGGCCGTCCGTCGGTGGCGGCTCGTGATCTCTGCTGGTCCCGCTTCCGGCGGGAGCCTCTTGCTTGATAGTGCTTCGAGGACTCTGTTGGAAGGAACACTCGACCGTTTCGTCGAGGTAGATGTGGGTGTTTTCTTCCGGTTGTGACCTGGATGAGTCCGCGCTGCTCATGACTCCTCCAGAGCGCCCTCGAGAAATTCCGCTGCTGTGAGGACCTTGGAGTAAAGCGGGAAGATGTTTTCGCAATAGAACTCCTGTTCGTAGGGAGTTCGCGAGGCGGTGCAGTCTGACAGGATGGTGACCCTGTAGCCGCGTTCATGCGCGGCACGGCCAGTCGAGTCAATACAGATGGACGTGACGGCTCCGCAGACCACCACCTCTTCGATTCCGACCCGTTTCAGGGTCTCATCGAGTTCTGTGCTGGCGAAGGCGTTCAGGCCTCGCTTGCCTTCCACGGTGATGATGCGGTCTCCGTATTTCTTGAATTGCTCGATGGTGTCACACCCATGCGTTCCGGCCTGGAAAGCTTTTACCTCGGCGATGGTCTTCAGGATGCCGATCGGGTTAACTAATTCGTCGTAGTCTTCAGTGAAGATGATCGGGGTCTGGATCATTGTCGATTCGGTGTTCTTCAGCCCCTCAACAATAGCCATGCTGTTTTCCAGGATGCGGTTCGTTCGATCCGATTCCTCGATGACTGCTCGAAGAATGCCATCATCCGCAAAATAGTCATTCTGGTATCCAACGAAGATGACAGCCGTTTGTTTTAATCCCATCGCGATCGTTCCAAATACTTGATTATTGAATACCTTTATTCTACCCTTCCCCACCCTCTCGGGGGGAAAGCGTTATAAAAACAGCCCATGATGCCCAGTCGCGCTGGTGTTGTTTTTATGCAATAGGAAGAAATCTTTTCTACCGGCCTCCGGTCAGGTATAAAAGCTGAAGATGAGAAGTGAGGCTGGCGCTGTTGTTGCAGAAGAGAGCCAGCGGAGTGAGGAGCCCATGTTATTTTCAAATCGGTACAAGTTTCTCTTCGTACATATCGCGAAGACTGCCGGGACCAGCATCCAGAGTGCCCTGAAGCGGTTGCGCAGGAGGGATCCGCTCTCCTATCCCCAGATCCTCTGCTACAACTTCTCGAAGATTTTCAGGCATCGAATCGGGACCAAGATCCCCAGGCACGCGCGGGTGGTGGCCGCGTACGATGTCATGCCGAGGGAGCAATTCGAGGAGCTCTTCAAGTTTACCTTTGTCCGTAATCCCTGGGATATCCAGGTGAGCGCTTTCTATCACCTGAAGCGGGAATGGCCGGATGTGATGAGTGAAAACGGATGCGTAGAATTCGGCGATTATCTGCGCTGGAGTTTGAATCCTGATCGTCCTTACCACCGCGCCGTCGATCCGCTGAACCAGAACATGATCGATTACATGGTCAATATGGATGGCAGCATGTTGATGGACTATGTCGGCTGCTTTGAGCGCCTGAAGGATGATTGGGCGGAGATCTGTTCGAGGATCGGAGTCCCGCCCCTCGATCTGCCCAGGAAACGGGTCTCGGAGAGCCGGGCTGATTACCGGGAGTATTATGATGAAGAGCTCTCGGAGCTGGTGGAGAATCATTACCGGCGCGATATTGAAGCCTTCGGCTACAGCTTTGACAGCAGGCTTCCCTCGGGCTCCCTGCAGGGAGAGGTCAGCGCGAATTTCAGGAGGAGCGTTTCTTCCGATCTGGTTACAGAGCTATAGAGAAATGCTATCGATGAATCCTTCCCGAAAAGGGTTTCCGGTAAAGCGAATGACAAGAGGGCTATTGCTTCCAGCGGGCTGTCTTCCGATCGTGATCTTCCTGGGTGCCTGTTCGCCTCAGGGAGGAAGCCCGGTTTTGGAGCAGAGAGTCTTCCTTGACGAAGCGAGGGCGCTGCTGACCGAAGGCGAGACGGCTCTTGCCATCGACCTTTTCACCAGGGCGATCGCCAGCGGGGAGAGTCCGGTGGAGGCGCGCCTGGAGAGAGCCAAGGCGCATCTGAGCATGGGGCAGCTGCCGCAGGCAATCGAGGACCTGGGTAGAGCGATCAAGCTCGATCCAAAGAAGGCCGAGGCCTATTATTACCTGGGTGTCGCGAAGGCCCGCAGCAATGACCTGGCCGGCGCCATCGAGGCCTATGGAGGCGCCATTGGAGTCCAGTCTGATTACGTGAAGGCCTATGCCAACCGGGCCGGGATCCTGGGGAGACAGGGAAAGGTAAAGGAGGCGATCACCGATTGTGATACCGCGATCCGCCTTGATCCCTACAATGCCCCCTTCCTGGTCAACCGCGGCATCTTTTACAAGCAATCGGGTAACATCGCCAGAGCGCTCAAGGACTGGGAGGCAGCCCTGAAGCTGGACTCCAAGCTGGCCGGGGCGTATTTCAACCGTGGAATGCATTACGGAGCTGTGGGGGACTATGCCGAGGCGCTCGGCGACCTGGACAAGGTGCTCGAGCTGCAGCCTGGAGACCTCCGGGCCTTGCGCTTTCGAGCCATGGCCCGGCACGGCCTGGAGGATTATGAAGGGGCGGTCGAAGATTTTTCGGCTGTGCTCAAACAGGCTCCAAGGCAGGCGGGCGTCTGGTTGGCGCGCAGCAAAGCCTGGGAAGAGATCGGCGACCAGGAGAAGGCGGCGGCTGATCGCCTGAAGGCGGTCTCTCTCAACCCCGCGCTTGGCGAAGAGCCCTGAGAGCGACGGTCAGTTTTTTCGAGCGCCCTCTCCCTTGCTCAGCACGAGCAGGCGGTCGACACCATCGGCTGTGAAGCTCTCGATGCTGCCATCGCTCCAGCGAACCGTGATGGCGTCGATGGATCTGTTCTTTTCCAATCCGAAGTGAACGCTGGCCTCGCTGGCGCAGGCGAAGCTGAAAGACGAGAGCACGGGACGTTTTAGCGTCCTTTTTCCGGTCTTGAGGGTTACCAGGGCGCCAAGGTCATCCCGCAGACCGATGAGGGCCCGCACCCGTAGCCAGTGGTTGCCGGTGTCCTGGGCCTCGTTGCGAAAGAGTCTCAGGCCTTCTCCGAGGTTGGACTGCAGGAGGTCTGTGTCTCCGTCGTTATCGATATCGGCGAAGGCGATGCCGCGGCTCACCTCGGCATGGATGGAAAAGCGGCCCGCCCGGTTTTTCTCCAGGGAGTATTTTCCGTTTCCCCGGTTCAGGAAGAGCTGGTTTGATTCGGCGTAATCGTTCCAGAACGTTCCGCAGTCGGCCGCGGGCGAGACCGGTCCGCGGGCAACCCGCCCGTGGGCGATCACCAGGTCCAGGTCTCCATCGTTCTCGAGGTCGAGGAAGCCGCAGCCCCAGCCGGTCATGGGGAGGGTCTTTGCGCCGATGCCGGAGCTGGCTGAGCGGTCCCTGTAGGTGAGGCCGGAGTCCGTCTCCGCGGCGGCGTAGAGGGTGTGGGTCTGGTCGGTGAGATGGGTGATGAAGAGATCCAGGCGGCCATCTCCATCCGCATCGCCGAGAGCCACACCCATGCCGGCCTCCTGCTTGCCCGCTCCGTTGAGGGCGAGGCCTCGCTCCAGGGCTTCATCCGTGAAGGTCCCATCTCGTCTGTTGACCCAGAGCTGGTTGGGCTTCATATCGTTGGCTACGTAGATGTCGACCCAGCCATCTCCTGTCAGATCGAAGCAGATGACGCCGAAGCCCGGGAGGGCCCGGGAGATTCCCGCCTCTACGGTCACATTACTGAAGCGTCCATTCCCCTCGTTTCGGTAAAGGGAATCCCGCACACCCTGGAATTTATCAGGGCCGCAATAATCCCGTTTTTCCTTCAGGCTCGTCCTGCAGAGCCGTGAAGAATTGTCTCGAAGGTAGTGACAGACAAAGAGGTCAAGGTCGCCGTCACGGTCGTAATCGAGAAAGGATGCTGACGAGCTCCAGTCGTCGCTCGAGACAAGGGCGGCCGCCGGGGCACGGGTAAAGACGCCCCCCTCATTGAGGTAGAGCCCATCCTTTCCGATGTTCGTGACGTAGACATCGAGGTCTCCATCGTTGTCGATATCCCCGACCGCGACACCGTTGCCGTAGCCCGGGTCGTCGAGACCATCGGCTGCCGCGACCTCCCGGTAGACGCCGGTTCTGGCCAGTCTATAGAGCCTGTTGGGGGCCGCCTCTGAGGAAGCTCCGGGCTCGGGGTAGCGAACCTGGTAGATCTCAGGGGTTCCATCTCCATCGGAATCGAAGAGCCCGAGGCCGCCGACAGATATTTCCGGTATCTGGTAGGTTCCGCGCGGCCAGGGCCGCTGATTTTCGACCAGCCCGGCCTCGGCGGTGACCTCACTGAGCAGGACCGGGGACGGGGACGCGTTGTTGCCGCCACAGCCACAGGTGAGCAGGCAGAGCAACAGGGGGCAAATAAGTGCGTGGGGGAATGCCGGTATTCCTTTTTCCAGGGGGCGATTCCTCTTATGTGAGTTTCCTGACATCGCCAGATCCTTGTTGTTTACGATTTCCCGTCCGAATAGAATTTCACCGTACATTCCGAGAATGGATGCCCGGCGAATGTAACGGTAACCCGGGCTATTGGGTCGGAAAATCTGGTACGGTCGGCACGATCGCCGATTCTATCACAGAGACAGCTTTTTTTTAGGCTATGTAAGACTCTGGTGTCTCCGGAGGTTTTTCCTGACTCGTCCGTTTCTTCTGAAAGGATATTGAATCGGGTCAATCATCATTTGTCACTCTAAGGGAGGTTCGTATGAGAATACTCAAGACCTTGTTTTCAGTAGCGGCACTGCTTTCCGTTCTACTATGGGCGGCTCCGGGTTTTGCGCAGGACATTGTTACCGCGGGAGAGCTCTTCGTCGATCTCGATGCAGATGATCCTACCGCAGGAGAAGAGGTCTGGGAAAACGCGGGGACAGCCGGAGACTTTTTATTGAATGGCGAGGTGATCCTGACGGTCCTGGGGCCTGCGGATTCATCGGCCGTCCTGTTGAATCCCGATGGCTTGCAGGGCATCTACCAGGCCCAGGAAAACGCGCCGGCGGGACTGGTCGGTCTCAACCCCACCCGTACTATCGAGGTCTGGGCCTACAATGAGTTTGTTGATTCCGAGGAGACCATGGTCGCCTGGGGACGCCGCGGCGGTCCCGATGGAACCGAGATGAGCTTTAATTACGGTAATCACGGAAATTTTGGCGCCGTGACCCATTGGGGAGGATGTTGTCCGGACGTTGGCTGGATTGATAATAGCTTCACCCCCGGTGCGCCTTCGGAGGGGAGCTGGCACCATCTCGTCTATACCTTTGACGGAGACGCCACGGCCACGACTCGTCTCTACGTTGATGGAGAGGCCTGGAATTCCGAGACTCATGGGGTCAATGCGATCAATACTCACCCGGATCATCCCATCACGCTTGGCGCGCAGATCGTCAATGCGGCTGGTGACATTGACTGGGGACCGCGTGTGGGAACCCTGGCGCTTGGCCAGGTGAGAATCCACGACGAGGTGTTGACCCACGAGGAGATCATCAACAACTTCAACGAAGAGCGGGAACGCTACGGCGTGGAAGAGCTGGAGTTCACCGCGCCTGTTTTTACCAATGTTCCCGAGAAGGACAACTACTTCAGCGGCGGTAAGGTCTACGGCTACACCCTGCTAGTCGAGGCGCTTCCGCCTGCGGAGCTCGAGGTGATCTCCCCCGAGGGCGCGACGATCACTCCCGAGGGCAGATTTGAATACGTGATACCGGATCCTGAGCCTGATTTCTTCGATGTAGAGATCCTTGCCGTCAACGAGGCGGGTGAGGCCACCGCCGTCTGGACCGTCGTCCAGGAGGTGATCGAGGTAGGCGATATTGAGGTGGCCGGAGAACTGCTCGTCAGCCTCGATGCCGCCGACCCGACCGCCGGCGAAGAGTTCTGGGAAAACCAGGGCACCCTGGATGACTTCCAGATCATCGGTTCTCCCGTGGTGGCGATTCGCGATTTTGGTATCGGGGTGAGCTTCAACGAAGATGGCCGCAGTGGAGACAGCTACGAGAGCATGGATGACGCTCCCCTTGCGATCCTCGGCCCCGGGCCGACCCGAACCATCGAGATGTGGGTCTGGAATGGGCCGGACATGGTCGGGGAGGAGACTCTCCTGTCCTGGGGTAAGCGAGGCGGCCCGGACGGCTCGAACATGGCCTTCAACTACGGTACCCACAATCTCTTCGGCGCCGTCGGGCACTGGGGAGGAAACGGACCCGACCTCGGCTGGAACAACGGCGGCGGCGCTCCCGCCCCCGAGGAATGGCACCACCTGGTCTATACCTTTGACGGTGATGATACCGGGACCACCCGGGTCTACGCCGATGGTTGCCTGGTCGCGTTCGATTGCGAGTTCACCAACGAGGAGGTGCTCGGGCCGGGCGCGCTCAACGCCCATCCGGGTAAGATCCGGATCGCCCAGCAGGTCGAGGGCGATGGTGTCGGTCTCACCCTCGGGCTGCAGGGGAGCATCCTGGTCTCCAAGGTGAGAATTCATGATGGAGTTCTCGAGCCGGAACAGATTCGCAACAACTACCTGAGCGAGCTGGAAGAGTTCGCGCCGGAGCCCTGTCCCGAAGAGGGAGAGGATGGCTACGCCGACACCCACCTGACCGAGGCGGCCATCGAGGCGACCGGGTCGAGATTCGGTCCAAGCCACCGCCTGATCGCGGCGGGCGAGGACGATTCCGGCGATCCGATTCTTTATACCTTCACGGTGGAGCCCCAGATGGAGGGCGAGGCGCGACAGGTCATTGGGCCGCAGGCGAGCGGGAGAGCTTCGATTCGTCTTCGTACCGATGGGTCCTATCACGTCACCATCACGGTCCAGGACCGGGAGGATTGCGATGATTTTGCAGACGATGCGATCTACCGCGGCGTGATCATTCTCGGCGACGAGATTCCTCCGGAGGATTGCGGTAACGGCTGGGATGATGACGCTGATGGCGACACCGATTGTGACGATACCGATTGCGCTGGAACCGCGGGCTGCGACGCGGCCCCGGCGGAGATCTGCGACAATGGCGTGGACGATGATGGCGACGGCGCGACGGACTGCGTCGACACCGATTGTCCCGCCTGCAATGAGATCTGCGACAACGGCGTCGATGATGACCGTGACGGCCTGGTTGATTGCGACGACAGCGACTGCGATCGTCACAATAACTGTCTGCCGGCCGGGGCGCTTTTCGTTCGCGGTGACGGTAACTCCGATGGCTCGATCAACCTGACCGATGGTGTCATCCCGCTCCTCTATCTCTTTAGCGGAGGCGATGCCCCGTCCTGTGTTGACGCGGCCGACACCAACGATACCGGCGCTATCGAGATCACCGATGCGATCATTATCTTCAGCTGGCTGTTCAGCGGGGGTGCCCCTCCTGCGCCTCCGACCCCCTCGGGCGCCGGCTACACGACCGCTGACTGCGGCGTAGATGAGACTGAAGATGGGGCTGACTGCCTGTCCGTCTCTCCGATCTGCGAATAGAGCGAGAGCTCACCGAATATCGGTGAAAGAGTCCGCCCGGAGGCCTGCCTCCGGCGGACTCTTTTTTTACGGGTTGCCGAGAGCTCGCTCGAGATTTACCCGCGCCGGCGTGAAGCCGGGGTTGATCTCGAGCGCTTGCCGGAAGCTGGCCTTCGCTTCTTCGAGACGGCCCTCATCGAGGTAGAGACGACCGAGGTTGTTGATCGCCTCGACAAAGCGGGGCTGGAGACGAATGGCCTCGAGATAATGCTCCAGGGCAGCTTTTGTTTTTCCGCTACGCTTCAGGGCGATTCCCAGGTTCATCCGGGCCTGCGGGTAGAGGGGGTCCAGCCTGACGGCTTCGCGAAGCCGTGTCTCCGCGGCCTGGTCCTGTTTCACCTCCAGCAGCAGCTGGCCGAGGTTGTTGTGGGCCTCGGCGAACCGCGGATTGACCTCGATCTCCTTCTCGAAGCGCCTGGCAGCCAGGGCTCTTTTCCCCTGGCGCGCGCGGATGACTCCGAGAGAGTTGTTCGCTCTTGCGTAGTCCGGCCTGCGGCGAAGCACATCGAGGTAGAGGGCGCTGGCCTTGTCGAGCTGGCCCTGGCGGTCATAGACGGCGCCCAGGTTGAAGCGCGGCTCTACATATTCCTCGCGCAGTGAGATCGCCCGCATGAAGGAGCTCTCCGCCTCGGCGAGCCTTCCGGCCCGCAGGTGCAGGAGACCGAGGTTGTTTTCCGCCTCCGTAAACTCCGGTTTCATCGCGAGAACAGCCTGGTATTGTTTGAGCGCGGCTGGGCCAAGCCGCAGCCGGTCGAGGTTGAGGCCGTATTGGAACCGCAGGGCCGCTTCCGCCTCGATGGAGGCGGCCTTGATCGCCTGGCTTTCGATGGAGACACCGGGGAGCAGGGCTGCGGCAAGGAGCCGTTCCTTTCGCTCCAGCCGGCCATGGCCGATGTCTTTGATCAGGTCATCTACCGAGAGAGGACCCTTGTAGATGACCGAGAGCCGTCCGGCGCTGTCGATCAGGAAGCTGCTGGGCAGCGGCAGCGGCTTGTTGAGCGGCACCATGCTGTCGTGGAGATTCTGCAGGAAGGCGACAAGGTCGCCGGTGGCCCTTCCTGTCCTGATCGGCGGGCCCAGGCCGCCGATAAATTTTCCAACCTGTCCAGGCAGCTCGATGTTGCCCTTCTTCTCGAGCTCATCGGTGCTGAGGGCGAGGATCTCGATCCCGGCTTTTTTCAGCTCGTCGCCGCGTTCCCTGAATTCTCTCAACTCCTCCAGGCAGGGAACGCACCAGCTTGCCCAGAGATTTACCAGGAGCGGGCGGCCCCGGCCCGGCAGGAGCGGGCGGCGCTGTCCCTCGAGATCGAGGAAGACGAGATCTGGAATATCCAGGAGGGTTATCAACGGGATCCGGGCCTGGTCGCTCGCAGGCGGGGGGAGAAGAGGCGCAGGGGAAGCAGGAGGCTGCGGTTGGCCGATGTTGACGGGCTCCGCCCGGCCGCTGCCCTGTCTCAGCTCGTAGCGTCCGCCCGCCCGGACTCCGCTGAAGAGCTCCGTCTTTCCCGCAGGCCAGCTCACCTTCACCTCCGAGATACGTGCTCCGTTCCTTACCGCGAAGGCCAGCCAGCGGCTTGACTGGGTCAGGAAACCATCCCCCGCCGTCACCGTCCGCAGGAGCGGCCGCTTGCCATCAGAGGCGAGCCTCAGCTCAACCCGCGCTCCTACGGCATCCAGGTTGGTTTTTTTTCCATCCCCCCGCAATCTGAGATTCAGGAAGCTTCCGGGGGGTGCCGCGTCATTGCGGAGGAACCTGAGGCGAGGCGCGTTCCGGTTCGAGATCCAGAGGTCGGGGTCGCCATCGCCATCCCAGTCGCCAACGGCGAGCGCGCGGCTGTCATCCGGGAAATCGAGTCCGGAGATAGCGGAGACATCGGAAAAGGCGCCGCCCTGCGTGCCGAGAAAGCAGCAGTTTCTCTCGCGGCCGCTCCACGAGCGGCCCTCGCGCATCATCCGAGAGAGCTGGAGATAGGCCTGGTTGGGTCCAGCCGAGCTTTCCGCCGCAGTATTTTTCGTTTGCGACACGACCTGTCGCCAGAAGAAGCTTCACAGGTCGCCGGTATCGTTGGTCGTGATGTAGCCATTGGCGACGACCAGGTCGTCCCATCCGTCTCCGTTGAGGTCAACGAAGCTCGAACCCCAGGCCCACCGACCCATGTTGACCCTGGCGTTGAGGCTGACATCCTCAAAACCGTTGCCGCCGCGGCGAAGGAGGGTGTTGCCCCTGGCGAAGCGCTGGAGGCGCTTTCGGACCTGTTCGGAGGCTCTCGGTTTGAAGGAATCCTGCCGGGTGACACGGCTGCCGGCGGCTGAGAACATATTGCTGACGTAGAGATCCATGAGACCATCGCGGTCGTAGTCGCTCCAGCTGACCGACATCCCGGAGGCGCTGTCTTCCGCCCCCTCGCTGGCGGCCACATCGACGAAGCGGGGCTCTGCCCCCGGGGCGATATCGTTGCGATAGAGGTTGTTTCGGCCGAAATCGTTGGCGACGTAGAGGTCGGGATCTCCATCGTTGTCATAATCTTCCCAGGCGGCCGCGAAGCTGAAGCGGCGGTTGTTGACGTCGAGCCCCGATTTCACGGTGATGTCGGTGAAGGTCCAGCTGCCGGTGGGGGTGATATCGTTTCGAAGAAGCAGGTTCGCAGCCGCGTTGTTGGCATCGTGGTAGACAAAGCCATCGGCCGCGCCGATGGAGACGACGCCCGCATCCTGCGATAGATCGTCGGCTTTGTGTGAGCAGACATAGAGGTCCAGGTCTCCATCAAGATCGACATCGGCGGCGGATAGCGACATGGTGTCGTTGCTGGTTGGGATGCTGGCGCGGATTTTGAAGCCGCCTGAGCCATTCCCGGCGGCGAGAACCAGCGCCCCCAGGACGGTGACGGCGAGATCCTGGTGGCCATCGTTGTCGAGATCGACGAGCAGCGCCGCCCGGGAGCTGTCGAGCCAGTTGGCCCCCGAGGCGGCCGAGCTGTCGGTGGCCGTTCCATCGGGGTTTCGCAGGAAGAGAAGGTTGGGCAGGCCGCCTTCCTGGCAGACATAGAGATCGTCGAGCCCGTCGCCGTTGACGTCGCCGAGCGCGAGGCCGGGGGTGCCCAGCAGGGCGAAGAAGCGGTTGTCCTGGCTGCGGTTGAGCCAGTGGTTGAGACCCAGCTGGAGCTGCCGCCTGAAGGAAGGGTTGGAGCCGAGCACGGCTTCGGTCCTGTCGGTGAACAGGGGAGCCTTGTTGACGTTGCGGATCTGCTCAAATTGATCTATGGCAATGGAGCTGAGCAGGGGCTCAGCTTTTTCGCCGGCCTTTTCCCACCGGGTGGTCCAGGTAGAGTGCTCCTCCACAAGGCCCTCACCGCCGCGCGCGAAAATCGCGAGGTGCTGGGTCGTCTCGATCGTTCCATTTTTCTCCGTCACGCCGTAGACCTTGAAGGAAGCTCTAACTTCCGGTCGGTTTTTCCATTCGAGGCTGAAGCTCTCGATGGCCCGGGCGAGTCCCCGGGGAGACCGGTAGACCGGCCGGGAGCTCGGGCCGCCGGCGCCAGCTCTTCTCCGCCTGATCTCCAGGGGAGGCTCTTTAAAGACGAGCTCGAGGTTTTCGGGCCGAAGCGGGCCGCAGGAGAAGGCCGCGGCCGCGATGGCCGCGAAAGCCTCCGGGCTCTTTTTCTCCTCACCCGAGATCAGGGCTCCAAGTTTCTTGAGTTGTCCGGAGATCTTCTCGGTGAGAACCTCGGTGCCCCAGCCGTCCTCACCGGGGTTGTCTATTTCCTCCCACTCAGAACCAGGGGGCTGCCGGATGGAGCCGCCCGGACGGCCTTCGAAGATCTCTCTGGATTCCTGCTTGCAGCCGGCAGCGAACAGGACAGCAAGGACCACGCAGATGTGGTGAGGACCGCCGGTGATTTTCCGATTTTTCTTCATAGCGGATGTTTACGCAATAGCGACCGGGTACTTCATCAGGATAACCGAAGCGGACGTCCCCTGAACAGCGCGCAGGGGGATCTCAGCTGACAGGTTCGGCGGTCTGGATCCGGTCGAGGCGGAAGGTGCGCTGTTCGTTGCGCAGATGGCAGTGGGCGATGAGCAGGTTGCCGTGGCACAGAAGCGGGTCGATGACCCGCTTTGTTCCGGAGCCGTGCTTGTCTCGGTACTTGATCTCGAGGCTGGCTCTTTCCTCCAGGGCTGAGGCGACAGGATGATGCTTCGGGAGTTCATGATGGTTGGATTCGGGGGCCGGGACATCGCCGCCCTGGGCTCTCAGCCAGTCTTCGACGGTTGCATCTCCCTTCTCTCCCAGCTCTTGCGCGAACCTCTGGAATACCTCGAAGGTGGCCTCCACGTCAGCCAGGGCGCGGTGGGCCTGCTTATTCTCGATATCAAAGGCGGCACAGATCGTACCTAGCTGGTTGTTGGGGAAGCTATACCTGTTGCGGGCAAGCTTTACCGTGTCGCAGATCGGTCCCTGGGAGAAGTCTTTTCGGGCCAGGCGGAATTCGACATGAAGGAAACCGAGATCGAAGGGTGCGTTGTGCGCCACCAGCACCCGGTTTTCCAGCAGCGCTTCGACCTTGGGCAGGATGTTGACGAAGAGTGGAGCATCCTCGAGGTCTTCATCGTAGATATCGTTGATCTCGCTTGCCTGCTCGGGGACCCGTCGACCCGGTTGAACCAGGGTCTCGTAGGTTTCCTGCACCTGGCCGCCAATGCTGGTGAGGATTCCGATCTCGATAATCCGGTGGCCGCTGTAAGGGTTGATTCCCGTGGTTTCAAAATCAAATACCGCGATGGGGGCATCTGCAAGTCTTGTCTTTACCAGGGAGCTGTTCATGTGTCGTTTCGCAGGTTGGTCTGCCTGGAGCCAGCGCGCTAGGCTCCGGTTGCAATGGTAACCAACGACCATGGACCTTGCCGACCGGTTTGTCAATCCCCTGAGAAGCAGCCCTGGGGATCACATTGTGATTCGGCGCGCAAGCAGCGATGTGATAATAGAGAATGCACCGACATTGGTCCTGCAGGTCCGGAGAATGGACAGCCGCAATCGGAGCCTGATTTCCCGCAGCGTTCGAGTTTGTTTTCTTGACTGGATGCCTTCTGGAACAGAGACTTCGTAAGAATCATGTTGAAGCTTCAAATTACAGATGGCGGCGGAGTCTCCAGGGAACTCGATTTTTCTGAATTCCCTGTTCGAATCGGGCGCGAAGACAGCTCAGACATCGTTACGGGAGATTCGAAAACATCCCGCCGGCACGCCGTAATCGAGCTGGACGAAGGCCGTCTCTACATTTGTGACCAGGGTTCGAGCAATGGCTGCTTCCTGAATTCAGTCCGGGTCGAGCGGGAGAAGCTTGGTCCCGGTGACGAGCTTCGTCTTGGCAATACCCGGCTCGAGATTCGGGAGATTGACGGCGAGGGGCCGCCTGCTGTGCCGGCAATGGAGGCTGCTGAAGCGGCAGCAGGAGAGCCGTCCGTAGAGGATCCTGCGGAGAAGGCCGCCGGTTCGGAGGGGACAGCCAGCCGCAAAAGGGAGGAGCTGACCGTCAGCCTGGCGAGGCGGCGCAAGCTGGCTGTGCTTGGCCCGGTTTTTGTCCTCATCCTGCTGGGTGTCGGGGGCTATTTCCTTTTTGATGGTTACGTGAACCAGGAACAGCCGGCTGTTCAGTGGAGCGCCGCCCAGTTGCGTCACCGGGCGGCCCTGGACCAGGTCAAGGAATTTGCCTGGGAGAGCGGCCATATCGAGTCGATCACGCCTGATTTTCTCAACCGGATAGCCGTCTCGAAGATCGAATTTTCAGAGGTCAAGTTCAGGGCAGGGGAGATGTCTTTCAGCCATCTGGACAGGATCCTGCGCGATCGCCGTCAGCTGGATGTGAACAATCGCATGTACGCCCTGGTCAGCCGGAAAGACAAGTTGCTGAGACAGCAATCCTGGAAGGCGTTGTTTGAGTTCATCGAGAAGGAGACGGCGGAGATTCTCCGTCTCGATCCCTCGATCGCAGGCAAGCTGCAGCAGTTGAGCAAGAGCTGCACGGATGCCGCGGACGAAAGTTATGAAAAACTCGTGTTTCACTCAGGGCATCTCGAGGGACTTGAGCAATACGGCGAAGCCCTCGATACCATTGCCTATGGCCGGGAGCGTTTCAAGGGCACGGAGTACATGGCCCGATTCGATAAGGTTCTTGCCGGACTTCGGGATCGGGCGAAGAAGAGAATCGAGGAGGAGAAACAGCTTCTCGTACAGCGGCGCAGCAAGCTGCTGAAGAGCAGCCCTGTGGTGGCAGAGGAAAAACCGCTCTCGCTGGCCGTGCAGCTCGCCGGTTTGCTGGATTCTTCCCTCAGCGCGGTGGACCAGGCCGGCTCCGCAGAGGAGATCGCTCCCTTGAAGTTGGTTACCCTCGCCTCCGAAAAGCTGTCCGGGAAGAATCTTCTCCTGGCCGCCCGCTTCGCCTTCAACTCGATGCTCGCGGAGGAGGGCGGCAAGCTCTTGCTGAAGTACCTCGGCAAGGAGAGGGAAAAGGAATGCGTTGCCGACAGCGCTGCGGCGCGGTTGCTCGCTGATGCTCGCGGGCTGGAAAAAGTTCCCGATGGAGGGTTTACCTATACGCGGGGTAGCGGCTGGGAAGATACCGGGGACAGAACCCAGCGCCTCGCTCTCGTCGAGACCTCGAAGATTCTCAAGAAGTTCAAACTGGTCAAAAGTGAGAAGAAGCTGAACGATTATTTCGGCCAGCTGGTCGCGGTGATGTCCCGCCCTGAACTTCCAGCCAAGGGCCGGGAGCTGATTCGCGCAGGCACCATCGAAGAGCTCGGCAAGCTCAGGGAGAAGACCTCGCGGGGGCTCGAACGAATGGTGAAGCACACGGCCTTTTCTCGATTGAAGAAGGCGCGTGAGGAGCTTGACAAGCGCAGGGTGGAGGCGATCAGGATCATCTACGACAGCAAGATCTACCTGCCTGAAAGTCACGCTGACTGGCCCAGGGGAGATGAGGTGAATGGTCAGAAGGAGGTGGATGAGGCTGTGGAGCTCGTACGGGAGCTCTGGAACAGCGCGGCGAGTTTTGCCATTAGTCTCGACAAGTCAACCAACGCGATGAGCGAGCTGATCCGGACCATCGAAGAGAGCTGTTACTCCGAGCTGAAATACTCGCCCGCCGAGGGTGACAAGGGCGGGCTTCAGGATCTGCGTAACAACCTCGACAGGAAGATCGATCTCAAGAGCTTCGCGCTGAACCGGGCTGACCTCGATGCCTACACCTACAACCGCAAGGTAGAGGCCTACAATAAATCCCTGAAGAGCGAAGACATAGCCGACACAGACAAGCAGCATGCCGTGGTCTTGAATGATTACCGCGAGATGATGGGCCGTCGCCGGCTTTTCCTCGATGAGCGGCTCTGTCGGGCCACCAGGAAGCACAGCGCCGTCTGCGATTCAGCCGGGAAGATCTGGCACAACGGCTCTGATGGAAGTCCGAGTTCCAGGGCCAAGGCCGAAGGCTTTCCGAGCGGGGTCGGTGAGAACATAGCGATCGGCTATTCCAATCCGGTCGATACCTGGGAGCGAGGCTGGTATCGAGCCAGCGATCACCACCGCAACGGCCTGGGGGAACGCTGGACCTGCCTTGGCTACGGCTATGCCGGCCGGGTGGGGACACAGAACTTTTCCGCTATCCCGGTACCTTTCAAGTAGCCGTAGCGGTTTCAGCCGGCGGGTTTTTACTCGAGCGTGAATTCAGGCAGGGGAACGATCGCTCCGCCCTTTACCGCTGACTCGTGGGCACAGATGCCGACGCAGGTCCAATTGGCCGACTGTACGGCGTTTGGCCACGGGTCGCGGTCATCCAGGAGAGCTGATACGAACTCGTTCACCATATGCGGATGGGAGCCCCCGTGTCCGCCGCCCTGTACGAAGGACAGGTGGTCGGCATCCTCGATGCTCTGCGTGAACTTCTGGATCTCCTCGGGGAGAAGGTGGGCGTAATCAGGCACCGTAACGAGCTCTGGGATCTCCCCCTCGGGCTTCTTCGCGGTATGGATCACGTGCTTCTCATCCTCTACGAGGGTCCATTCGAAGGATTTCTTCGTACCGTAGACATCAAAGGACTCACGGTACTGGCGGGCCGTATCGAAGAGGAAACGCCAGATGTGGGCGGCGATGTCAGAGTCCTGCAGCTTGATGTGGCAGCTCTGTACGGCGCTCGAGTTTCCGGATTTTTCGGCGAGTTCCTCGCTGATAGTTCCTGAGCCGATGCAGGAGACATATTCGGCTCGTCCGTTGACGAGCCCAAGAACCGGGCTCACCACGTGGGTGGCGTAGTGCATGGGAATCATGCGCTCCCAGTACTCCGGCCAGCCCTCCATGTCTTGCGGATGGGAGGCCTGCATATACTGGATCTTGCCGAGCTCTCCTTTTTCGTACATCTCCTTGATGAAGAGGAATTCCCGGCTGTAAACGACAGTCTCGGCCATCATGTACTTGAGGCCGGTCTCCCTGACCAGCTCGCAGATCTCGCGGCATTCTTCGACCGTGGTGGCCATCGGAACAGTACACATCACATGCTTGCCGGCCTTGAGCGCGGCGATGGACATGGGCGCGTGATCCGGGATCGGGCTGTTGATGTGGACGAAATCGACCTCGGGGTCGGACAGCACCTCATCGTAGCTCGTGTGGCGCCGCTCGATGTTGAACTGGTCACCGATCTCGTTGAGCTTAGACTCGGTTCTCTGGCAGATCGAGTGAATCTCCGCGTTTGCGTGGGCCTGGTAGATGGGTATGAACTCGGCTCCGAAGCCAAGTCCGACGATCGATACATTCATTTTCTTGTCGCTCATTTTCGTAAGGCTTCCGTTGCTAGGCCGAACGGCTTCCGGAAAAACAGTGGAAGCCCGGCAGGTTGAGTGGCCTTGGATTTTCTGTAAGCGGGCCGCTGATTGCAAGACAGATCGAGGTGTTTTCGGATATCCGGGGGAAGACGTCAGCTTAACGGGTGGGCAGGAGGTACAATTGTCCCGGGGACAAATATCATCATGATCCACGCAGAAAGAAAAAAACGCTCCGCTGCCTTGCTGATTCTCGCGGCACTGCCGGCCTGCGCGGCGCTTCTTGCCCACGAGCGCAAGCGCGGCAGCATCGGCTATATCGACAAGACCGGGCAGGTACTCATTACCAGCCGGGTGTTGCACGAGGCAGGCAACTTCTCGGGAGGTTTTGCCCGGGTTCGTCTTCACGAAAACAAGGTGTACAAATACGGCTATCTTGACCGTGAGGGGAAGATGGCGATCCCAGCCCGGTTTGACTGGGCGCGGCATTTTTCCGAGGGGAAGGCCTGGGTCGAAGCAGCTGAAGGACGAGGCTATATCGACCACAGCGGCCGGCTGGTCATCAAGGGAGAATACCGGGCCGGTGGCGATTTCAGCTCCGGCCTGGCTGCCGTCGGCACCGAGAGAGGCTTCGGCTATATCGATGGCGGGGGAGAGATGGTGATCCCCGCGAAATACTCATCAGCCGGAAGGTTCAGCGAGGGGCTCGCCCCGGTGGGTCTTGGGGGCAAGCTCGGCTATGTCGATCGGACCGGCAAGCTCACCATCCCGCCTCGTTTTGAAAAGGCCTACGATTTCCACCAGGGCCGGGCGCGGGTTCTTCTCGATGGGCGCATAGCCTACATCGATAATACCGGCAAGGTTGTCATCGGACCCCTGGAGGAGGTGAGCAGGGCGTTTGATTTCAGACACGGCCTGGCGCGAATCCGCGTCAAGACGCGCTGGGGGTTTATCGATCGCTCCGGTAAACAGCTGGTTCCGCCAAGCTATTTCGCCGCGTATGATTTCTCCGAGGGGATGGCGAGCGTACAGGACGAGAAGGGCTGGTCCTGTATCGGTCCCGATGGAAAGGTCCTGTTACGGATGGGGCAGGACTGGCTGATGACCTATTCCGGAGGTCTCGCGCCGATCATCAGGGACCGCAAGGTCGGCTACGTGAACCGTGCGGGTAAGGTGGTGATCAAGCCCCGGTTCCTGCGGGCCTTCGAGTTTTCCGAGGGCTTCGCCAGCGTCGAGCTGGAATGAGCGCCGCCCGCGAAACCTACTGGCAGGCTTCCGTTGGCGTTTCGCAGCTCAGCTCATCCTCGGTCGGGTCTTCTCCGCATTCGACAGGCTCGGCTGGAGCGGCCCCGCCTATGAAGAGGTAGTTCAGCAGGTAGACGGCATCGGTAAGGTCCACCACTCCCGTGTCGTTGACATCGGCGGCCTTCATGCAGCCCGGGGCTCTTCCGCCTGTGAAGAGATAGTTGAGGATGAAGACCGCATCGCTGATGCCGGGTCCGGCGGCACCTTCGACCATCCCTCGTAAAAAGACGGGCGGGCAGTCAGCTTCGCAGCCGCCCTTGACCTCGAGGATCCCATCAGCGTCCGGCGGGCCAAGCGCGTCGATCTCCTCCGCGCTCAGGGCGCCGTCAACGAAGAGGAAGCTCGACAGGTAGCCGCCGCTGGTCTGTCCATTGTCGTCCGTCAGGGTGTAGAAGAAGGGGGTTGCATCGTTGCGTGAGTACATCGCCCAGCGGCCATCCGCCGCTCCGAGGCTTTGTTCGCCCACCTCCTGACCATCGATGTATTTGCGGAGAATCATGGACCCGCCTTCGCGGGAGAAGACGAAGGCGACCCGGTGCCAGGTGTCGGCCCGGATGTTGCCGCTGTAGTTACCGCTGATGCCGATGCCGCCGTTCTGCAGGTTGATAAACAGATCGCCATCATTGGAGTTCGATGCGTTCGTGTTCAGCAGCGACAGCCAGCCATCGGCGTCAAAGGAGTTCGATGGGACCAGCATGTCAAAGACAAGGCTGTAGTCGTTGACATAATTTCCGTCGCCATTCGGTACCGCGCCATGGGTTACGAGGAACCCCATGGAGCTTTCCGCCGCCTTGGGGAATTTCATTACCTGGGCCTCCTCTCCGTCAATCGGGGCGATATCGAAGTCGGAGGTCGATCCGAATTCCGTCGCGGACGCTGTGGCGCCATTAGGGCCATCGGAATACTGGATGGAGCCAGCGCCTCTGGAAGCCTCCAGGTTGCCGCTGGTAAAATCCCATTGGGTGATGGCCTCTCCCGATGGCAGCTCCGGGGGAATATTGATCGGTGGGGGAGGTTCGGGGGCTTCGCCCGTCCTGGGCATGCGGTTGAGGCGGATGGAGTCAAAGGAATCTCCCTCCCTGTCAATCGCGTTAATGACCAGGGTGTCCTCTGTAACATCGACGCGTACGTAGTGATGGACGTACTGGACGACACGCTGAATCTGGTCCCACTCTCCGTCAAATTCATCTTCCCAGAGCCGTCCACCGGCTCCGGAGGTCTGGATGTAGGCGATCCTGCGCCCGGTATCGGGGGGCGTGAAGATTCCGCGTTCGTAATCGTGGATGTGTCCGGTGAAGTCCACGTCGACTCCCGCCGTCTCCAGGAGCGGAACGACATGCATGCGAAGCTGAGCGTAGCGGGTTTCCTCGTAGATCTCCGAGTAGGCCGGGTGGTGGTGGAAAACCAGCAGCCAGTTAGCGTTCTGGGCGGCGTCTGAGAAGAGATCATTATAGAGCCATTGGTATTGTTCGCTGCCCGGCATGAAGGGAAAGTTTGAGTCGAAGATGACGAAGTGGCAGCCGGCGTAGTCAAAGGAGAACCAGTGCTCATTGCCGGGCTGGGCCAGGTAGTCGTAGAACCAGTGGGAGTTGCGCTCGTGGTTGCCGATGGCGACGTAGAAGGGAACGTTCTTCGACAACGGCTGCAGGGGGGAGAGGAATTCGACACCCCATTCGGCGTAGACATCGCCGTTGTTGACGACATCTCCTACCCCAACGGCGATGTCGGGATTGTCCGCCGCCATCAGTCGGGATATCTCGCTAAAGACCGACGGATTCGCCTGGTTATCTCCCCATACGGTGAAACGCATCGAGGCCCGGTCTTCCGGCGCCGTAGTAAAGGTCTCGGGCGCGCTCTCGATGAGCTCAGCTCCCGCTTCTGAGCGGACGAGGTATTCAAATTCCTGTCCCGCGGCGAGACCTTCGAGTCTCACCTCGTGGATCCGGCTCACACCGGGATGCGAGGACTCCTGCCAGTCTTCGCCAGCGCGGCGATAACGAACCGTTCCGCTGGCCTCGGAGAGGGTCTCCCACATGATGGTGATCTCGTCCGGGGTGACCCACTGCAGGTAGGGACCCTCCTTGATGCCGGGATCGCCGGCAGGAGGCTCTACAGCGCATTCCTCGCCTGCGACCGGCTCGGCGTCAAGAGGTCCATCGGAGATTTCCCCCAGCAGCGCGATCTCCGCCGGGCAGAGAGCCGCGTCGCGGAGTTGTACCGCGTTGAGATGGACCGTCCCCATCTCCTGGGGAGCTCCCGCTCCGCCGGATTCATCGGCAAAGAGGAGGAACCAGTCCACCGCTCCGCCGGCCGGGTAGAGGCTGAAGCGTCCATCTACGGTTACCGCGCCGGCATTCCGCTGTACCTCGGTCCCATCGATGTAGCTGATGTAGGCTCCCGAGGCGCTGTCGACCACGAGCGCCAGGCGGTGCCACCTGTTCGCCGTGATGGAGCCGCTGTAGTTGCCGCTGATGCCGATGGCCCCATCTCCCCTCAGGAACCAGTCTCCATCATTGCCGCAGGCGAGAGGTGCCGTCGAGCCGTTCTCGTTCTGGCAGGAGTTGGTCTGGTAGAGCGAGATCCAATCGCCTGTTTCGGGGAACCTTACATCCATGACCAGGGTGTAGCTGTTGAGGTAGGAGCCTCCGCCGTTGGCGTTGAGACCGTGCCGCACCGTCAGCGCGTTGCCATCCTCAACCACGGCATATGTTATTTCAGCCCCGTCGATATCGGCTGAAGCGAAGCGAATGGAAGGGTCGATCCCGGGGAAGGCGGAAAGGACAAGATCTTCAGCATCCGAGGATGAGGAGAGGTCGCCATCAAGATTCCAGTGGGCGACGTTTTCCGCTCGCGCGGCGCAGGGAAAGAAGAGAAAGAGAAAGGCCGCGGCAAGACATCCGAGTTTTGTTTTGAACATACAACTGCTCGTTGGTTTCATTCGGATTCGGGAGCTGTAACGGACAGTTCCTCCCTGCTATTTTCCAGCTTCAAACTCCGAGATTGAAGCAGCTAATAAGAATTATCCCGAGTCGCCTGAGAATACCGTCCAGCACTGGAGAAGGGAATAAAATGGCGCGCCAGGGAGGACTTGAACCCCCGACCACCGGATTAGAAATCCGGTGCTCTATCCAGCTGAGCTACTGGCGCGCTCCTGAAATTCCATTCGGCCGGCTTTGCCTCGGCGAAGCCTCGCCGGAGAAGATAGCAGGCGCTTCGATGACACGCAAGTTCACTCGTTTGGGGGAAACCGGTCCAGGAGGGGAAAGCGGTGTCAGGCTGCGGGGCCGCCGTGGCGCAAAATGGCCTTTGAGCGCGGCAGGCAGAGATCCAGGACCCGCTCTCCTTCGATCACGAGGTTGATCTCCGGGAGCCAACTCTCGGCGCTCTCCTGGTGTTCTCCCCTGTGCGGGGATTCAAGGATCATCGCCTGTTCGGTCTCGGGATGGAGGTTGCCGGAGAAGAACTCGGAGGGAAGATCCTTTACCTTAAAATCGGCATCCGCCCCCGGGAGAATCTCGATATCGATCTTGTGTTCGTAGTCGCCCTTCTCAAACCGACAGATCCTGATCGGCTTCTCGCCGAAGTTCCGGACCCTGCACTGGAAGATGCTCTTGAATTTTCTGCGGCCTTTTTTCTGTTCGGGTGTCCACTTCATGAAGAAGTCAATGTCGCGGTTCAGGCGCAGCCTCTCGCTGTCAGAAACAAGAAAGTAGGTCTCGTGTTTTTCAGTGCACTCCAGCAGCTCGATCCAATTGCTTGAGTACTCCTTGAGGATGCCCAGGTGGCGGCAGGTCTCGTCACCGTTTTTCGACTCGACGATGACCCTGGAACCGATATAGCGTTCGAGGATCGGCTCGAAGCGGTTGCTCACGGCGCCCAGCGCCTCATCTCCGATCTTTTTAATGCCGGCGTCCTGGCTCTTGGCGAGCGAGGACGAGGCCTTGCCTCTGCTCTGGGCGACGACCAGTCCCATCGACTGGCTGATGGCATCCTTGAAGGCGTTGGAGAGGTTGCGCAGCCCGCGGGCGATCTTCTTGAGGAGGCCTCGATTTTTCAGGGAGTTGACGTCTTTGAGTCTTCGGGTCTTGTCTTTCTCATCGAGCTCTTCGTGGTAGCGTTCGATCGCGAGGATCTTGTCCATCTGGTCTTCAAAGACAATGTAGCTTGTCTCGGTATTGCCGGTGTCATCCGCGCGGGCCTCCGAATAGATGACCTCGATGCCTCCCGGGTAGACCGTCAGCTCACCCCAGACCGGATCCCCGCCCTCCTGCTCAATGCTGACATAGAAATTACTGAAGTGTTTCAGGCAGCGATCGAGCGCCCAGCGTTGGATGACAAAGCTGATCAGGGCCGCTCCAAAGACGAAGATCAGGGTGATATAAAAAATACTATCCATTTTGTTTATGCGAATTCACTTTGGCGGCTGGTTGCGGCGGTCACTATAGATTAAATCTTTATCAATTGTCCGCCTGGAGCAATCTATTTCCGTGTCATCAGGTTTATAGGCCCTGTCCGCCGGCGCAGGCATTGGAGCAGCCCGCGATGGGAAGACACTCGGTTCCAGGAGCCGGAGGCGCGCCCCCCATAAAGAGATAGGCCAGGGAGTGGATCGCGTCGGTGAGGTTGAGTTCGTTATCTCCGTTGACGTCAAGGAGGGTGAGGTTCGCCGGATCTCCGATGCCGCCATCCTGGCATGGCAGCCTGGCTGGACTGCCGAGGAAGAGATGGCCGAGCAGGGCGATCGAGTCGGAGATGTCCATGCCGCCGTCCTGGTTCAGGTCCCCGGGAACCTGGAGGCCGCCCAGGGGGGCGCCCGGGTCTGGGAGGCCCGGGGTTCCGTCACTGACGCTGCTGGGTCGCCAGGCGCCAGGTGAGCGAAGGGCTTTGCCTCCGGTGAGCGGGTCCACGAGCTGCAGGGAAGGGCCGCCGCCGTCGGTCTCCGGATGCCAGCTGTCGTTGTAGCTGATCCTGAGGGTTTCGGCTCCACTCGAGTCGACCAGCGAGAAGGTCTCGCCGCCGTTGGACAGGTTGCCGGAGAATTCTCCTGCAACAAGAATCCTTTCGAGGTCGTAGCGCGAGGCGAAGGCCTCGAGGTTTTCGACAATCACCAGGCGCTCTCCCGGCTGCAGGTTCGTCGCGCCGCCGGCGGAGAAATCAAAGCGGATACCGCCCTCGATTCGCGCACCGGTCAGGTCCAGCGCGGCGGTTGAAGAGTTCCACAGCTCGATGAACTCAAAATCGCCGGGGTCGTGCTCGTTCTCTTCTTCCGCCGGGCGGGGGTGGTACATGAGCTCGGTGATCCTCAGAGGCGCCAGGTCGGCTGTGTATTGGGCCTCGGTGAGGGCGCTCCAGGTGCCGCGTCGCAGCACCCTGGTCTTGAGTGTCGTGGTCCCCTCGAGCCGCAGCGCCTCGCGGTACCTTGTCGCTCCGGGAGCAACGGCGCCGCCTTCCAGCCGCGGGTCGCTTCCATCGGTGGTGAGGTAGACGGTCCCGGCTTCGACGCTGATGGTGACCTCCAGTCCGCCGCCGTCGGGGGGGATGACTCCACCGTGCGGTTCGAGCGCTGGCGGCGGAAGCTCTGAAACCAGGTCCCGCCGGTTGAGCTGAGCGAGAAAGATGTTTCTTCGCCTGGGAAAGTAGGTGTTGAGGAGCCACTCCTGGTAGGCCACGTAGTGCTGGTTGCGATGGAAGAGGTCGTATTGATCACTGGAGCCGGAGCCCTGCAGCACATCTCTGCGGAAATCTCCCCAGCGCGCCGACTCGGCCACCACAGCCCTCCAGACCTGGTCCCGGCGCGTCAGCCATCTCGCGAGGACCCTGTCCGTGGTCAGGGCGCCGCCGTTGTAGAAGTGTTTCCGGACCCGGTCGGCGAAGCGCAGGCGGAACTCGGGGTTGGCACGCAGGGCGCCGTAGAGGCGTGTCGGCTTGTTGTTGTTGCTGAGCCCGGTGCGGTCGCGGTTGAGGATAATATCGAGATCGGGCTGTGGCGGAGGGGGATTGTTCTGGTGGCGGGAGATGATCAGCTCTGAGTCCCAGCAGAAGAACTGGTAGCCCGGTCCGCCTTCGCGCCGGCTGCCCGCGTACCAGTTGTGGCCGTCCCAGTCATCGTTGCCGACATAGAAATTCAGCAGCATGTAGTCGATGAGGTTGTCGACATCGAGCAGCTCGCGGATTCTCGCGTAGCCGGCGGCGGATGAGACTCCCGAATTGGCGATACTCATCATCCTGTTCCAGTTTGACAGGTTGCCGTCGACAGCGGTGGTGACGTTCTGGGTGTCGTAATCCTCGCGCTCCCCTCCATCATAGGCTGCCATGAAGGGAGCCGAGGGACGCTCGTGGAGATTGTAGAAACCCCAGTAGAGCCCGTTGAGGTAGACATGGACAAAACGTCCATGGGGCGACGGCTGGCCCATGGCCAGCTGGCTGTCGCGGACGAACTGGTCGCGCAGGTACTGGGCCCTGGGGTTCTGGTACCAGTGCCAGTGGGTCCACGAGTTGTTGAAAAAGGCGCGCAGGACGACCGTGTCGAACTCATCGGTCGCGTTTGAACCCTCGGGCTCGGCTTCAAAGAGGGGGTAGCGCAGCTTGCCCGGTCCGTAGTCACGTTTGAAAAGCAGCCGAAAAGAATGCTTTGGGAAATTCGGCGAGCGGCTGGAGCCTCCCTGGATCCGGATTCCACAGTTGACCTGGAAGCCTTCCTCGCCGCCCTGGGGATCGAAGAGTTCCACCGAGGCCGGCCGCTCCCAGCCGACGCCCTCGGCCTGGGAGTTGACGTAGATCCCGCGCGCGCCGAAGAGGTCGTCGCGGTCCATCGTGATCGACAGCGTGGGGATGTCCTTCAGGTCATCGACGATGCTTTCGCGGTAAACGCCGTTGAAGAGATCATTTCCACCGACGACCTCCGGGTCCATCTCGTAATCGGCCGGCCGGCCGGACCAGGACGAGGGGTAGCCCGGCTGGGTGTTTGACTGGCCTACAACCTGCGAGAGAAACACGTAGGTGTGGGTCATGACGTCGGAGGGTTCATAGCCTTCCCGGAAGGAGGCGGCGCGAACCGTCGCTGTCGCCGTGATCTCGATGGGCTCCCTGTAGAGCGTGCCATCATTTGGCCCGGTGGGCGCGGATCCATCGGTGGTGAAGCGGATCGTCGCGAGTGGATCGGAGGAGGAGAGCTCCAGGGTGAAGGGCTCCTCGTAGCAGCCGCGCCCGATACTGAAGGCGGGGTTGTCCAGGAAGCCGATCACCCCATCGCCGTTCGGCTCTCCCGGGGTCGGCTCGATATAGTAGCCTTCACGGCCCAGGGCGTCACGCCCGTAGGAGACGTCCTCGAACTGGCGAGGGTACCCGGGGGAGAATTCTGAAAGCACGGTCACTCCATCGGGGGCGACCAGGGCCAGGTATTCACCATCGGAGCGTAACCTGAAGCTGGTGTGGAGGCTTGTCTCAGGCTCGAGCTCACCGGGCTCGATCCCGGCGGCGAAGACGACAGCGTATCCCCGCGGGGGGATGATGAACTCCGGAAAGCGCCAGCGGTCAAGCTCCTCGGCGGTGTCCGTCAGGAAGTATCCGCGGAGATTGACCGGAATGGTGCCGGGGTTGTGGAGCTCGATCCAGTCG
>DCKY01000208.1:43884-46815 GCA_002320775.1 Planctomycetes bacterium UBA1662 | reverse complement strand
CTGGCCGAGGCCGAATAGAGCACCGCGGCCTCCACATCCACTACCGGCTGAAAATGAGGCGCCGCCAGGTCCACAGCACAAACATCGGCGAGCTTGCCGGCCTCGAGCGAGCCGATGCTGTCGGCAAGCCCCAGAGCCTCGGCCCCTCCGAGGGTCATGAGGCGCAGGAAATCACCGGCCTCCCCACAAACAGATTCTCTTCCGGCACGCTGGAGCAGAGCGGCAAAACGAGCCTCTTCCAGCAGGTCGCAGGTATTGTTGCAGACAACCCCATCGCTTCCCAGGCCGACCCGTGCACCAGCCTCCAGCATCGCCCCGAGCGGCGCGGTTCCATGAGCCAGCTTGGCATTGGACTTCGGACAATGCGCGATACTGGAACCCGAGGCCGCAATCCGCCGCAGATCATCCGCGCCGCAGTCAATACAATGAGCAAGGAGAGGGGCCGTGGCGAGCAGGCCAAGCTCATCGAAATAGCTGATCGTCGAGACGCCAAGAGGTTCAACCGCGATGTCGCGGCTCCTGAGATATTCGGCAAAAGGCCCCTGCGCCATCCGAACGAACTCTCCCTCGGCCGCTGACTCGGCGGCGTGTACCGAGACCGGATATCCTTCTTTCAGAGCCAGCTCGGCCAGCAACTTGAACAATCTTCCGGAGACCGTATAGGGGGCGTGGGGAGAGATGCCTATGGTGACGCGCTCCGCCGCGGCAGCCCGGTGTGATTCAAGCTTGTCGAGCAACCCCAGGAGGCTCTCTTCGGCCTGGGCAGGATCCGGGCCGAACACCTCCTGGTAGAGAACCGCCCGCATCCCCCCCTCTGAAAGCGCGGAAAGGGAGACCCCTGCATCCGCAATGTCGCCGATGGTGGTCACCCCGGCCCGAACGGCTTCGAGAACACCGAGACGCGCCGAGCAGAGCAGATCCTCTTCATCCAGGGTCTCGTACTTGGTCTCGGTAAGCCTACGAATCCAGCCGAAGAAATCCGGCTCCTCGAGAAACCCTCGTAAAGCGGTCAATTCGAGGTGTGCATGGGTATTCACGAGGCCGGGCAAGAGGGCGGCGGCGCCAAGGTCGATGCGGCGTTCAGCCTCGCTCTCACCGAGAAGTTCAGCAACGGGGCCCACCGAGTGGATACGGCCATCCCGAACCTCCACAGCACCATCGCGCAATGCGGCGGAGCTGACAGGCAAAACCCAGTCTGCTGTAATGAGCAGGTTTTCACTCATGCCCAAGAGCATAAGACAGTGAGACCGGCTGCAGGGAAAAGAAAATACCCCGGCAGCAGGGAAAGTCCGCGCAGAATCCCTGCCGCCGGGGCTGTGATCCCAGCGGTCTTCGAATTCAGTTTTTCGAAGTGTAACCGTTGAAACTGGCCTTGCCGAGATCTTCGTAGACCTCCTGCAAGCCTGGGATCTGTTTCATGTGCCCCAGGGCTTCCTTCTCGATCTGGCGAATTCGCTCTCTCGAGAGGTTCATTCGGGTTCCGATCTGTTCGAGCGTCTGAGGCTTTTCTCCTTCAAGGCCGAAACGCCTCGCAATAACCTCGCGCTCTCTTCCCTCGAGTCGATCGAGGGCCTTGATGATCTCTTTGGGAATCGTATTGGTGTGCAGGACCTCACTCTGAGCATGCTCGTTCGTGTCCCTCACGACGAAAAGGTTGCGATCACCCCCGTCATCGTTCTCGGCGGCCGAGAAAAGAACCGTCTCACTCATGACACGCCGAATGCGGGCAGCCTCTTCTTCGGAGAGCTTGCAGTCTTCCTTGCGAAGGTTTTCCTGTACCCCCTGCGGAACCCGGATCATTCGCGACTTGTCGATCAGTGATTTGCGGATCGACTGGCGAATCCAATAGGTCGCATAGGTCGAGAAACGCGTCCCTCGCGTAGGATCGTAACGGAAAATCGCCTTCTGAAGTCCAAGCACTCCCTCCTGAAAGAGATCGCTGCGTTTCATGCCGACCGGGTGATAGCGGAAGACCTCCTTGAGCACCAGCCGAAGGTTGGGCAGCACAAGCCCATCCCGGGCAGCGTTGAGCTTGTCGAAAATCCTCCGAACAATCCGTTCGATACGATTGCTTTTCCAGAGCCCCGCGATTCCAGTAGAGCCCAGAGGTTTCTCTAAAACCTCCTTAGCCCAATTAAAGGTGGTCTCAGGATCGAGTGGATAGGTCGAGAGAATCGTCACGCCCTTCTCGAAGCGTTTCCAGGCCTTAGCCTCGCCTTTCGCCGAAGACGGTTTTCTGGCAGCGAAGTCTTCAGCCTTTTCCAGCGCAGCCGCCGCAGCCTTGAGATCCTCGGCCATCTGGTCCCTGAGAGACATCCAGGTGAACATGAGGCCGCCATTAACGACCAATTCGTTCATCCGGGTAAGATAACGACCGTAACCGCCTATATGGCGCGGCAGGAAATAAGCAAGGCGCTTCAGGTTTGTCTGAATAATCGCGCCGGCCCGGCGCTCCTGTTCGGCGTTCAGGAGAGGCCGAACTGGAATCTGGAGATCAGAAAAGGACAGAGGAATCCTGCCATTCTGAGCTTTTCTGGCGGTTTTAGGCTTAGCAGATTTTTTCCTGCGTCCTATGGATTCCCTTCGCTCTGCCTTTGGAATCTTACCTTTCATAAGCTACCCCCTTTCTACTGTTTGC
Source organism: Planctomycetes bacterium UBA1662 (assembly GCA_002320775.1). Lineage (GTDB taxonomy): Bacteria > Planctomycetota > UBA8108 > UBA8108 > UBA8108 > UBA8108. Next base: position 44,177 of record DCKY01000208.1, on the reverse strand, counting down.
TTTCAGTTGCCGCCGCTTTTGCCGGATCGTTTGCGCAGTCGAGCAGGTCGGTGAGGTCGCCGGTCTCCCTCATGGGGCTCTTCCCGACAGACCAGACTCTGGAACCTGTGGTGTGCTCGGTTTCCGCGCGCTACCTCCTGTTCAAGTGACAGCAACTTTTCTTACTGAAAGAACCGGGTTGGGTCGTCGCTCCGCCAGCCCCACACAGCACCTGGCTTTCCAGGTCCGTGCAAGTCAGCCGGGAACTCCCGGTTCCCCCCTCAATTGCCCTTGGAGTCTTTCGACTCCGATAC
>DCKY01000208.1:29846-43562 GCA_002320775.1 Planctomycetes bacterium UBA1662 | reverse complement strand
GGAGTCTTTCGACTCCGATACTCTCGAAGCCCTGCGGCTTCGATACTCCCGAAGCCCTGTGGCTTCGGTATGCTTTGGGCCTCTCGGCCCTTTCGCCACGGTAAGGTACTAAACCTTTGTCACCAAATGGTCACGAGTAGAACAAATACTGTCGCGATTTAATTTATTTCTTACATCCCATCAGACGAAGTTCAGGACTCGGTCATTGCAGAAAAAAAGTACCCCCAGCGCCTTTTTTTCGTAATGGGTTTCAGGAGGCCTCGTGAAAGAGCGCACAATCCTCAAGAATAAACGTCCTCACGGCCTCTGCATGCAGATGCCTTTTTCGAACCTTCACCGGGAAAAAGCCGGACAGAAGGCTGAAAAACTTCAGCGGGCGCTCAGAACCTGACCGAACGACGCAGCGTCTCGCAGATGTCGGCTACCTGGGGAAGGCAGGCGTCCACGAGCTCCTGGGCGAATCCAACGTAGGTATCCTTGGCCGAAACCCTCATGACCGGAGCATCGAGATAGCTGAAAAGCTCCTGCGCCGCTCGGGCGGCGATCTCGGCACCAAAACCGAAAGACCGGCTCTCCTCGTAGACGACCACAAGGCGACCGGTACGGCGGGTGGAGGAGCTGATGGCCTCCCAATCGTAAGGCTGCAGGGAGCGCAGATCGATAACTTCGACCTCAAAGCCCTCGCCGGCCAGCTGCTCGGCCGCCTCGAGCGATTTCTGAACCTGGGCACCGTAGGTAACGATGGTCACATCTTCACCCTTTCGAACCGTGGCGGCCTTGCCCAGGGGAATTGCATAATCGGCCCCCGGATCGCAAGCGCGGGTATATTGCTGCCGATAAAGATGCTTGTGCTCAAGGAACAGGACCGGATCGCCGCAGCGCATCGCGGTGCGTAGAAGACCGATGGCATCCCTGGCGTTGGATGGCATAACCACCCGCAAACCGGGGCACTGACAGAACATCGATTCGGCGCTCTGGCTGTGGTAAATAGCTCCGCCCCGAACATAGCCGCCGATCGGACAGCGAACGACAACCGGACAGGAGAAAGCGTTATTTGAACGCCAGCGCATCATGGCAAGCTCGCTGCGGATCTGGTTCATCGCAGGCCAGATATAATCAAAGAATTGTATTTCGACCACAGGCCTCAGGCCTCTTGCCGCCATACCGATGGCCCGGCCAATAATGCCGGATTCGGCGATGGGAGCGTTGTAGACCCTGGTTGAGCCGAAACGAGCCTGCAGGCCATGGGTAACCTTGAATACCCCGCCTTTCCCCTTAACATCCGGCAGGGCCTGATCCTTTGAACAATCGGCCACGTCCTCACCAAAGACAACGACGCGGGGGTCTCTCTGCATCTCGGTGGCCATGGCCCGATTGATCGCCTCGACCATGGTGATCTTCTCTCCCCCGACAACGGGAGCATTTTCCTTATCGATGACAGTCTCCGGATTGTAAACAAACCGGGAAACTGTCGACGCGTCCGGCATCTCTTCTTCCTTGATCGTATCGTAGATGTCCTGGAACTCGTCATGGGCATCCTTCCTGATACGCAGACCATCCTCGGAATCGACGAGACCTTGCTCCATCATCAGCTGTTCAAAGATCGGCAGGGGGTCACGCTTCTCGTCCTCCTCTTTCTCCGCATTCGACCGGTAGCTCGAGTCATCGTCTGAATCGGAGTGCGGCTTCAGCCTGACCACGCGTGCATGCACCAGCGCCGGCCCCTTGCCGCTGCGGCAATGAGCAATCGCCTCCCCAAGACCATCAAAGCAGTCGAGAACATCGACTCCATCAATCTCGCGAACAAACAGGCCGGGGAAATCCGAGAAGGTACGGGAGATACTGGCGCCGGGAGTCTGGACCTCGGTTGGAACCGAGATGGCGTAGCCGTTGTCCTGGATGACAAAGAGTACGGGAAGCTTATTCAAAGAAGCCGCGCTGATCGCCTCGTAAAAATCTCCCTGGCTCGTAGCCCCATCTCCGGAAGAGACGTAGACCACCTCGTCCTCGCTACAGGGAGGCAGAGAGGGGTTCGGCGGCAGGCTCCTGACAATTTTGTTCACCTCTGCGGTACCGACCGCCTGCAGGAACTGGGTTCCCGTGGGGCTCGACTGGCTGACGATATTCAGCTCGGGAGCGGCAAAGTGGTTCGGCATCTGACGACCGCCGGAGCTGGGATCCGTCCGCTTTCCCAGGGGCTGCCGGAAAAGGTCTGCCGGGGTCATTCCGAGGCCATAGGCGAAGGTACGATCACGGTAATAGGGATAGAACCAATCCTTACCAGGCCGCAGCAGCTTCGCCGCTACCGCCTGGATGGCCTCGTGTCCCGAACAGCTGAGCTGAAACTGAAAGGCACCCTGACGCCTCAGGCGTATCTCCGCTTCGTCCAGCTCGCGCGCCCTGACCATGAGATCGTAGACCCAGAGGAGGTCTTCCTTCTTCACGGTATCTATGGAACGAACGCTGGTTTTGCTCTCCATCCGATTTCTTCTCCTGCCGTCCTCCCCGGCGAGCCCGGGACGGCCTCATCCTTCCGTTTGTGCGTATAAAAAGAAACACCGACCCCTGAAGAAAGGCCGAGTGAGGCTATATGCTCAACTGTTTCCGATGAGAATGCAACTTTCTCATCAGGTTCCGTTCTATTCCATAAATATTAACGGAACACATTACAGTCAAAAGGATTACGTAATGGGCAGTTTGGTCGAAACGGACTTTTTTCTCAAACCGGGGGAAAGTCGCGGCCACAAAGAGAAAAAAAGAGAAGGGACGGCATCTCAACCCCAGAGGCTGGTGCTGAAATATCGCTCACCGATATCGTTGAGGACGGTAACGACGACCCCTTCGTCGATCCTCTCCACGACATCCTGGACTCCTCGAAGATAACCGCCGGAAGATTGTCCGACGAAAAAACCTTCACGAGCCAGGGCCTGGCACATATCGTAGGCCTGCTCGATATTCACCTGTACCTTACGATCGACAACCGATTCATCGAAGATCTCGGGAACAATATCGTCTTCCGTCTCCATGGGCTTGAGCCCCTCGATGCCGGGAAAGGCATCGGGGAGAATCATGGTAACCTCGACCTCCGGAAGCTCTTCCTTCAGACGGCGCCCGACTCCGGTGATCGTACCGCCGGTTCCGACTCCGCCAACAAAGTGGGTCACCCTGCGATCGGTCTGCTCGAGGATCTCGACCGCTGTCATATTATAGTGGGCCTGCCAATTGCTCTCGTTGCTGTACTGATCACAGAAGAAATACTTGTCGGGATCAGCCTCCGCCTGGCGGCGCACCTCGCGCAAAGCCTCATCATAGCCCTCCACCGCATCGGTAAAGTCCAGCTGGGCCCCGTGCGCGAGGATTCGTTTCTTGCGCTCCTCGGAAGCGTTCTCGGGCACGACAAGCTTGACCTTATAGCCCAGCGCGCCGCCGATCATCGCGTAGGCGATACCTGCGTTGCCGGAGCTCGAATCCAGGACCGTACGCTCGCGCGTAAGACGGCCATCGAGAATCGCACTGAGCAGCATCCAGAGCACCGGACGATCCTTGATCGACCCGCCGGGGTTGAAATACTCGACCTTGGCGTAGACCTCGACGCCTGGCTTGTCGAGGCCGGGCAGGACGATGGGCACCAGCGGCGTATTGCCGATGAGCGACAAGCCGGGCGCGTCCGCGATCAGGGGCAGGAATTCCTGGGGAAGTGTCGACAAAGGCGCTTCACTCCTCAAACGCCGCAGAAATGGGCGTAGTCGGTGTAGCCGGGGAATTCCTTCCCCTCACCGCAATAATTGCAGTCGGGATCAGCCTGGATTTTCAGCTCACGAAACCTGGCCTCGAGAGCATCGTAGGTCAGCAGTCTGCCTGTGAGCAGATCACCCTTGCCCAGGATGATCTTGATCACCTCGATCGCCTCGAGCACCCCGATAACACCCGGAAGTACTCCCAGGACTCCCGCCTCGGCGCAGGAAGGCGCCATCTCCGGCGGAGGAGGCTCAGGGAACAGGCAGCGGTAGCAGGGTCCCTTGCCGGGCCAGAAAACGGTCGCCTGGCCCTCGAAACGATAGATGGAGCCATGCACATTCGGAATGCCATGCTTGCAGCAGGCATCGTTGACGAGATACCTGGTAGGAAAATTGTCGCAGCCATCGACGATGATGTCGTAGCCCTCAAACAGCTCGTCGACATTGGTCGAATGAACACGCTCGTTATGGGTAACGATCTCGATATCGGGATTCAGCGCGAGGAGCGTGTCCTTCGCCGAGTCCGTCTTGGGGTCACCCACCCTGGCATTGGTGTGGAGAATCTGGCGCTGCAGGTTGGTCAGATCAACGACATCGTAATCAACGATTCCGAGAGTTCCGATTCCGGCCGCGGCCAGGTAGAAGGCGGCCGGAGAACCCAGGCCGCCGGCGCCGATGCAGAGCACCTTTGCCTTCTTCATCAGCAGCTGGCCGGCCTCGCCGACCTCGTCGATGCTGAGGTGCCTTGCATAGCGCTCACGCTCCTGGTCGGACAGAGCCTCGGGAACATCCACCGGATGACCATTCTGCTTCCAACGCGTGAAGCCGCCCTTCATCGAGGTGACGTTGGTATAGCCCAGAACCCGCAGGGAGTTCGCCGCGAAGAGCGATCGAACACCGCCGGCGCAATAGGCTATGATCCTGGCATCCTGCTCCGGAAGCTTCTTGGCGGCCTGCATCTCAAGAAACCCTCGCGACAACTGGACCGCCCCGGGCAGATGGCCGGCGCGGTATTCGTCGGACTCACGAACGTCGACGACAGTTACATCGGCCTCCTTGTCGAGGGTCTCCTCGACCTGCTCCGGGTCCATCTCGGGGATGCTCTCTCGATACTCAGCGAGCAGCTCGTCGTAGCTTTTACCTGCCATACTTCAGACCTGCCTGGACCGGGAACCCAGTCCACCGGCAATCGCCGGGACCACGCTCAGCTCGTCGCCATCCTTCACCGGGGTATCAAGCCCCTCGGCATGGCGAACATCTTCGCCATTGACGAATACATTGATGAAACGCCGGAGCTCTCCGGCATCGTCAAAGATCTTATCCTTCAGGCCGCCGTGGCGATTCTCGACATCATCGAAGATCTCACGGACCGTGCCTCCCTCTACATCCACCTCGCTCTTGCCATCGGTGAATTTCCTCAGGGGAGTGGGAATCCGAATCGTTGCCGCCATTCTTTGCCTCCAGATGCAAACTGTTCGACTATTCGACTAGTGGTAAGCGCTGGCTGCCGGCGCCGTGAGCAAACTCAAACAGGCGCTACCATGCCATCGTTACAATACAGAGCCAGTCGGACGAGTATATCTGTCCCGAAGGAAGACTGCAACACAGCCCGGTCAGGGGACTTGCAAAAAAGCGGCGCTTTCAGGCTCAGGGCTGCTTTTTCGGCTCCGCCTTGTCCTCCGAAGGCTCTTTATCGGCCTCTTTCGGCTCCCCGGCCTTGCCCTTGCCGGGTTTTTTCCCGTAGAGGGAGAAATCGAGAACACGGAGGTTTTTCTCCTGCACGGCGCCAGCTGATTTCTTCAGCAGGGCGTGCTTGCGGCGATCGGCCTCGGGAGATTCCCGGAAAGGCTTACAGAAGCGCCGCCACTCGTTTTCCCAGCCCGCGATGATATAGAAGCGGAGTTGCGGGGGAGTCTTCAGCTCCATCCTGCTCACCTTCTGAAAGATCTCCTCCAGGACCTTGTCGGCAAGATGGTAAATCTTCAGATCGGTCGGCACCTTCAGCCCCGGGTAGATCGCCTTGACCATAACGGTCCGGGTATCAGTCAGCGCCTGCAGAAGATAGGGAACCGCCTGGAGGCCGTGGTCCGCCAGCTTCTCGACAACTGCGGATGCCTCGATATCCTCCACCTGGTCAAAAGAGTCAACGGCAAGAGACTCGATGAGGCTGACGATTTTCCCGTTGGTCAGCTCATCTCCCTTCAGACAGAGTTCGGAATAGATCAGATGAGCGAGGAAGCGGCGCAGATCCCAGATCGCCGACTTCTCACTCTTAACGTTGAGCCGAAAGACCTCGGGAATGTCCATCTCCTGGAGAACCTTGCCGTTGGCATCCTGCAGCTTGGCGGAGATGGTCCCGGCATACTTCCAGGCGATGATCTTGTTACGAAGAATAAGCTCTGTATCGAAGATCGTCGAGATCTTGCCGCTCACCCGGTAGCGGGCCTTGGCAGGATTCTCCACAATCCTGTAGCCCGCCCGCCGGAGATACTCGCCAAGATAGTTCTGCACCACCCTCGTCTGCGGAGTGTAACGTTTGCCGGCCATCGTCTGGGCCATCTCAACGATGGTGACGTGGATCGTATCGAGCTCGACCTGGGACTTCGCAGGGTCGGGGCGCGCTCTCGTCTGCTTCGGAAGCTGGTCGGCCGCAAGCTCTGGAATAGGCGGCTTCTTCTTTTTCACCCCGCCCTCGGCGGGCTTTTCATCCTGGAGAGCGTCTACAGAACCGCCCGGCTGCAACAGCACGGCCGCCAGCACAAGCGGAACAAGGCCGCTGCCCCAGCACGACCGGCATTCTGAAAAAAACATCATTGTCCATAGCCTTGATAAAAAACGGTGTCCTGTCAGTTTAGACGATCCTCCCCACGCCGCTCAGGTGCAAAAAATAGTCTGAACGGCGATTTTTTCCGCTAAGATGCCGGGCATGACTGTGAAATTCACCAAGATGCACGGCCTCGGCAACGATTACGTCTATATCAACGGCTTTGAAACGGCCCTCGAAGATCCCGCTGGACTCTCCAGGAAGATCTCCGACAGGAACTTCGGAATCGGCTCCGACGGCCTGATCATCATCCAGCCGCCAGGCGAAGATGCGAACCACTGCCGCATGGAGATGTACAACGCCGACGGAAGCCGCGGACAGATGTGCGGCAACGGGATCCGCTGTGTTGCCAAGTATGTCCATGACCACGGGATCGCCGAAGAGCGAGAGCTCCGGGTGGAAACCGATGCCGGGATAAAAAAGCTGCTGATCGAGACGGGCGCCGATGGCCAGGCCAGCGAGGTGGCGGTCGATATGGGCACCCCCGGCCTGAAACGGGGAGAGATCCCGCTGGCCGATGGCGAAGACTCGGAGGAGGCGGCCATCCGCATCCCGCTGGAGGTCGAGGGTCTTCTTTTTCACCTTACCGGCATCTCGATGGGCAACCCTCACGCCGTCATCCGGCTCGATGAAACCCGGGCCCCCGAAGGCGTCGAGCTGCCGTCGCTCGGCCAGCTGCCCCTGGAGGAATGGGGGCCCCGCTTTGAGAACCACCCCTGGTTCCCGGAAAGGGTGAACACAGAATTTGTCGTGCCCCGCTCGCGCACCGAGCTGGACTTCAGGGTCTGGGAGAGAGGCAGCGGCGAGACCCTCGCCTGCGGCACAGGAGCCTGCGCGGCCGTCGTCGCCGGCGTGCTCAACGACTGGTGTGACCGCGAAGCGGTCGTCCACCTGCGGGGCGGCGATCTCAAGATCCGCTGGGATGGAAGCGGACGGGATGGCAATGTGTGGATGACGGGCCCGGCGACCGAGGTCTATTCCGGCGAGCTGGCTCTCTAACCCCTCCCCGGGCCTACTTGAACTTCACCTTGCCCTTGCCCTTGACCACCTCTCCGATCTCCACCGCGGGCTCTCCCTCATCCTGGAGCCGTCTCAGAACTGAGCCGGCGAAGTGGCGCGAGACCACAAGCACCATCCCGATCCCCATGTTGAAGACGCGGTACATCTCGGCCCTGGGAACCTTACCCCGCTTGGCCAGGTGGGTGAAGATGGCCGGCGGCTTCCAGGCCTTGCGCTGGATAACCACATCGAGATGACCGGGAAGACAGCGCGGGATGTTTTCGATGAGTCCGCCGCCGGTGATATGACTGATGGCGTGAACCGGCCGTTTCTGCCGATAGGCATCGAGAACGGAGAGGACAGGCTTCACATAGATCCGGGTTGGCTCCAGCAGGGTCTCGCCAAGGGGCCGGTCACACCCCGGCAGAACCCGCTCGAGACTCTTCGCGCTGGCGCGCTTACCGAGAAACACCTTTCGCACCAGGGAGTAACCGTTGGAGTGAAAACCGCTCGACACCAGGCCGATGACCTTGTCTCCCGCCTCGACCCGGTCTCCGAGTATAAGACGCTTCCTCTCGGCAGCGCCCACGGAGAAGCCGGCCAGCTCGTAGTGACCGGGCGGATAGAAGCCGGGCATCTCGGCGGTCTCGCCGCCGAGAATGGCGCAGCCGGACTGCCTGCAGCCCTCGGCGATACCCTCGACCAGTCCGCTGATCGTATCAGGCTCCATCTTCCCCACGGCGATGTAGTCGAGGAAGAACAGGGGCTTCGCCCCCTGAACGATGAGGTCATTGACGCACATCGCCACCAGGTCAATCCCGATCGTATTCGAGATTCCCATCCTGTAGGCGACCTCGAGCTTGGTCCCGACCCCATCGGTGCAGGCGACAAGAACCGGGTCCTTGAAGTCTTTCTCGATGGTCCCCCTGGGATAATCGAGCCGGAACATCCCGGCAAAGCCTCCATGGCTTCCGGTCAGGACCTGCGGCGTATAGGTACTCTGGACATGACTGGAGATACGCTCGACGGCGGCATTGCCGGCGTCAATGTCTACCCCTGAATCTTTATAGGTGACCATCCTCACGCCGAGGCGTGCTCGGCCTCCTCCTCTCTTTCAGGGGAGCCCTCATCAAGAGCTTCCTCACGAGGCTCCTCATTCTCCCTGTCATCATGGCCGTTCTCCGCCGACGCGGGCATCTCCGCATCAAGCCGAATAAACTCGCGTTCGATTTCCCACGTCCACTTCCCTCCGACATCGTAGCGCAAAGCACGGCGCAGGCCGGTACGGGCGATCTCGATGTCGCCCTGGCGCGCGGCCAGGACGCCGATACGAAAAAGCGCCTCGGGACAGTTCGGCTCGATCTTCAAACATTCCTTGAACTCTCCCAGCGCTACGTCGAGGTCACCCTGTAGATACGCGGCGGTACCGCGCTGAATACACAGCTTGCGCCGGCGGTCGTCTTCACCAACACGGGCCGGGTCGGTACGCAGAAAAATATCGATCCAGTTGGCCGCCATAACGAGACAGAAGACGACCCCGAAAACCCAGACCATCGTCGTCTTTCCCGGCCCCTGGTAGACAAGCCAGGTGTTGAGAAAGCCGAAGCCCACGAGCGCCGCGGCGGAAAAGATGCCGATACCGAGAGCTTCCCTTCCCCAATAGACATGCCCCCAGCCGGGGACCAGGGATAACAGCATGCTGGGAATTCGCTGTCTGGAGTGTTCACTCATGCGGAGAATTATAGAGCAGCGGGACGATTAGAAGAAGAGGCGACCCCTCTTTTCAGGCAAGAACCGAGCAAAGCCCGCCAACCGTTTCTTCAGGACTGGGGCTGTCTAAAACGGCTGAGCAGACTGCAATCCGCTCGCCTCCGGCCTCTCGCACCAGGGGAACATTCGAACCTGCCAGCCCGCCAATCGCGAAAACAGGCAGACTCACGCCTTCAAGAATGCCGCTCAGGCCATCCACGCCAAGCAGGGGTCCCGCGTCCTTCGTCGAGGTCTCGAATACCGGCCCGGCGCCGATATAGTCGGCCCCTTCACGCGCAGCCTCCCTGGCTTGCTCGAGAGAGTGTGTTGACCGGCCGATGAGTACATTGTCACCGACAATACGCCGGGCCTGGGAAAGAGAGAGGTCCTCCTGCCCGAGATGAACGCCATCTGCGTGACTCAGCAGGGCGATGTCAGGCCGGTCATTCACCACGAAGAGCGCCCCCCCCGCCGAGCAGATCTCCCGCAAGGCCCTCGCACTCTCCAGGAGCTCACTGTCATCGAGGTTCTTCTCGCGTAATTGGATCATCCCGGCCCCGGCATCAATGCAGCTCCGTACCACGGCGGTAAGCTCTCCCCCCGGACAGGCCTCAGCGGTTACCAACAGGCAGACGCGGGCGGCCTCGAGCAGCTCGCCGCGGCGCGCCGTCACATCAACAAGGCTCAGCATGGCCTTTTCGACCGAATAAACCCGGTAGCGCAGCTCCTGCAGGACTCCGGGGGCCCCGCCCTGGCTGCGGCTAACCTCCTCGAGAACACGAATTGCCTCGGCGCCTCGGCGCAGGTTCCTGTAGGCCGTCTCGGTAAGATCGACCGGCTCGCTGGAAGATTCCGGAGTCGCGCTGTCGCGCCCGACATCTCCCTCGATATCCCTCGCCCGCAGAAGATCCTCTCTCGAAAGCCCTGCTCCGAGAGGTACCGAGAGCAACTGGTGGCGCAATTCCTTGAGCTCCGTCGCCAGGCCGGGCAGGTCGAGATGAAAACGGCAAACGTCCTCGGCTACCCGCAGGCCTTCGGATGCACGGTTGAGATTGGCATCGTAGAGACGCAGCGAGGCGTCGCCTGAACGTTCGTGAGTCCCGTTCTTTCCTGCCATTAAAACCGAGCCCCCGAATTAGCAAACCGCCTGGACGCTTCAGGCCGCCTCGTTGATCCTCGCGCGCAAACCGCTGACCACAAGATGCACGACAACCATGTGGGTGTTCTCAGCGATCTCCATATCAAGAACAGGGCTGTGAACACTCAGGTCAACCATCCCCTTGAGCTTGCCGCCATTGAAGCCGCTGAAACCAACGGTAAACAACCCGTTCTCCGAAGCCCATTGAACAGCGCTGACAACATTCGGACTGTTGCCGGAGCCGCTGATGGCGATGAGCACATCCCCCTCTTCAGCGACTGTCACGAGCTGCTCCCGAAAGATCGTGTCATAGCCCCAGTCATTGCCCAGCGCCGAGATGAAAGGAACGCTGTCGGTCAGGCTGCTCACCCGAAGACGCTTCTGGACCGCCTGGTCCTTGATGGTGCTCTTCGCGAGATCTTCGGAAAAATGGCTGGCCGTGGCTGCCGAGCCGCCGTTGCCGCAGATATAGACACGCGTCCCGTCCTGGTAAGCTTCGAAGAGCTTATCGACCAGGGCGCTGACCGCCTCGAGATCGGTCTTTTCGAGCAACTCGACCGTGCGCTTGATATGTTCGCCCATTCCCTCGATGACCGGACTCACTGATTCTGACATGAAGCCTTCCTGTTCAAAGATTCTATTTCGATGACTCGATGGCACCAGGTCCGCGCCCGCAAGAAAGCGGCGGCAGACCGGATAATTATCGCTTCTGAGTAAATATTATCCCACCGCGGGTTTGTCAAGAAACCAACTCCTGTAAGCCAAAAACCCCCGGTTCAACCCGGGGTCCCATCTTCCTCGCCCGGCGGCAGATCTTCCTCTTTCTCGATGTGGTAGAGGCGTATTTTCTCGTACAGCGTCGAACGATTGATGCCCAGGACCTCCGAGGCGCGGCGCTTGTTCCAGTTGACGCTCTGGAGAACCTTCCTGATATGCTGAGCTTCGATCTCAGAGAGGGTCCCGGAGGGCTGGGGATTGTCCTCACGCCGCAGATCATCCGGCAAATTCTCGGGGTAGATGGTGGTACCGTTAGAAACGAGAAAAGCCTCCTCGATGAAGTGTTTCAGCTCGCGAATATTTCCCGGCCAGTGATAAGCCATGAGCAGCTCCTTGGTCCGGGGCGAGAGATCCACCGGGCCTCGGTCCTCGTATTGAAGAACAGAGAGGAAGTGCTGCGCCAGGGGGAGGATGTCCTCTCGACGCTCACGCAGAGGCGCGAGCTCAATCTGAAAGACCTTCAACCTGTAGTAGAGATCTTCCCGGAAGCTCTTTTCCTCAACGGAGGCGGAGAGCGGCCGATTGCTGGCGGCAATGATGCGCAGATCGACCCCTCTTCCAGCAGTCGAGCCCAGGCGATCAACGGCCTCCTTCTCCAGGGTACTCAGGATCTTCGCCTGGGCATCGAGGCTCATGCCATCGACATCATCGAGAAAGAGCGTCCCACCATCCGCCTGCTCGAGCTTGCCGGCCTTGCCCCGGGAATCGACCCCGGCGGTGTCATGGCCAGGCTCGCAGCCAAAGAGCTCGAGCTCCAGCAGGCCCTCCTCGATAGCCGAGCAGTTGACCTCGACAAACGGGCGGGCTCGCCTCATCGAGCGGTCGTGCACAGCCCGGGCCAGGAGCCCCTTACCCGTGCCGCTCTCACCACTGAGCAGAACAGTCGTATCGAAACCGGCCACCCGCTTGACCCGGCGCTGGACCTCCTTCATCTGCGGACTGACGCTAATGAAACGATTCTTCTGGTGCAGGATGGTCTTCAGCTCGATGTTCTCATCGCGAATCTGCTCATAGAGTTCCTCTTTTTCCACCGCCAGGCAGATCAGGTTGCTGAGAATGTTGGCGAAGTAGAGATCCTCCTCCGTAAAGGGAGTCTCCCGGCCCCGGTCATCGACATAGAGAACTCCATAGACCTCCTCGGCCTTGAACAGAGGCAGACACATGGCGCTGGAAATCTGCAATTGCTTGAGGCTGCGTGAATCAAGCCCGGCTCGCGATGGGCCGGAGTCTCCTTCCGCATCGAAGAGAATCGCGATTCCCTCCTGCTGCGCCCGCTCGACAATCGAGGAGCTGTAGGAAATCGGTCCGGCAGGATCGCGCGGACTCCTCTGTACCCGGATCTCGAGCTCGCCTCCCGGCCCGAACAGGCCAATGAAGCCGTACTTGACGTCGAGGTTGTCCAGCGCCGCGTGCAGGGCCGACTCGAGCAACCGCTGGCGATCGGAAATGTTCCTGATGAGCTCACTGAAATTGCGCAGAATCCTCAGGTTCCTGGCGGCCCCTCCAACCGAGACAACATCCTCCTCCTCGTCATCGACGGTGCCGGAGACGGTTCTCTCCGAGCTGAGAATCTCAGGCGTATCCCTGAGATTCTGGAACGTCTCACGGGCATCGACAACCGCTGACGCATCCTCGGTTGCTTCACCAGAGCCGCCGCGGTCGACCCCTGCAGGACCTTCTCCCGCCTCCTGGAATTTCAGATGGGTATTCCCCAGAAGAACGGCGTCTCCCTCCCGCAGGAGATGACGAACCACCACCTTCCTGTTAACCCTGACCGGGTTGCGCCCTCCCACATCCTGGATGAAATAGTTCCCCTCCTTACTGGTAATGACCGCGTGCTGGCGAGAGACCCTGGGGTCATCCAGGACCAGGTCCATGGACTGATCACGCCCGACAAAGACCGTGCTCTTGACGCTCTCAAACTGGTAAGGTTTTTTGCCGTGTTGCCGGATCTCGAATCGCAGCATAAGAAGAACAGGTACCGTAATGAAACGTGGTTGAAGCCGGAAGGCCGTACGTTCAGGACTGCACAGGCGCCGCCCCTCACCCGGTATCATACCGGCACGCTCCGAATTTTCGACCCGGGCGAGCACCCTCGGGATGGTAGTCCAGGCTCCGGGGAGTGTCAATGAAGGTGAACGGACGAACCACGGCTCGGAGAAGGTCCGCCAGGCTGAAAAACTTTCCGCTCTCTAGTATTCCTCTCCTCCGAAATATCTTAATGTATCTGGTAGAGGCCCCGTAATAAGGGCGGTGGTTACCCAACCCGGATGGAGTTCAAGCTGGATGACTAAGTTCCATTTACCCGGCGAAGAATCCTTCGCCGCCGTCAGGAGATCAGCCTTCGGCTTCCTCCTGGTTCTCTCTTGCACCCTCTTCTCCTGCTCCAGGCAAGCCTCACCGGAACCTGCAAATGGATTGACCACCTCGCCCACAGAAAAACCGAACGCGGCGCCGGAAGAAACGAAGCCCGCGACCGAAACGAAGCCGGC
>DCKY01000208.1:0-29520 GCA_002320775.1 Planctomycetes bacterium UBA1662 | reverse complement strand
CGAAACGAAGCCGGCCAACGAAACGAAGCCGGCCAAAAAATTGTCCGGGGATCTCGAACAGCTTCGAAAGAACATCCAACCTGAAGAGCCGGTGGTCGCGGCCGCCGGTAAAGAGCCGGAAAAGAAGCCTGCAGAGGCGGCGCCTGAAAAACCCGAAGGAAATACCGCGAAGCCCCCGCCTCCGCCGGAAACCGTGAAGGCGCCTGAACCTGCGAAAACGGCGGCTCCTCCAGAGGGGGTCGATGAAAAAAAACTGCTGGCTTCTCTGAAGAACAGGATGATTCTCCTGGGAAGGGCTTTTGAGACTGGAAATCCCGACGAGGTCAAGAAGCTCATGATCGTCGACGCGGACCTGAAAGCCATTCTTACCAGCGGCGGCTACAATATCCTCGGCGTCTCGCTTGAGTCGCAGAACCTGGATGCCGTCACCCAGACGCTCAAGGCCATCAAGGACAAGAAATTCGAGCACGAATTTGTCCCCGGCAAGATGACCTTCACCCCCAACAACAGCATCTTCAAAAAGAAGGTGCCCACCATGAGCCAGAGCAAGCTGCTGTTGAAGATTGACGGAACTCCTGTTCCCTTCATCTTTTACATCAAACAGCTGGTCTGGTACGCGGACGAGTGGAAGGTCTTCAACGCTGGGATCTGATCCTCTCCCCTGAAGGAGCCCGGCGAGAGCCGCATGGCCTGAAAGAGGTTTTTCCAGGCCTGCGATATTGCCCGTACAGGAAAATGCGGACAAAAAAGAAGGACGTCTCAGAGGAGTTAAGACGCCCTTAGAAAAGAAGTGAAGAGAAATCTAATATTTAGATTTGGGTCCGCAACGGCATTACCCGTCTCGAACAGCAACAAATATAGCCGTTGTCGAATTTCCAGTCAAGACCACCGACTGCGAATTCCACAATTTTTTCACAACCGGACGCTTGCCCTTAAGGCCTTTTATTAAAAGACTTAGGTTTCCCGGGCTGACTCGCCGTGAGTATTTACTCCGTAAAACGGGTCGTTGAAGAGAATTTCTGCCCTGGAAACCGGCTGTTTTCATCTCTGGATCGCCCCAAATTCAGGCTGGCCGGCAGCTTCACGCCTCGGGGATGTCACTTTTCCAAATCACGAGTTGCTTCCGGGCAGCCTCAGATGGCTCCCTTCCGCGGCGAATACCCATAACCCGACTTTTCGTATTATTGGGGTCATCCCTTAAATAATTTAAGCGGGTACAGAAGCCGTAAAAACGCCTGATTAAGCGGGATTTGGCCTTATCGCTTCCAGGGCGACTTGCAAACTTCACTGGGTAGGATAGATTTCTTCGGCTCGAAAAGGACTCGAATGTCCAACCCTCGCGCCATCGAGGCAAAAAAACCAAGGCTAGGGAAGGTACAGGTTTTATGGCTGTAAAGTTCACTGAGCGAGCTGAAAAGGTGCTCCTGGCGGCTGGTGAGGCTGCCCGTAATCGTTCACACGACTACGTCGACACCCAGCACTTCCTCCACGCTATCGTATGCCAGCGTGGCAGCATAGCGATCCAGGCCTTGCTGAAAGAAGAGGTTGATCTCGACAGGATGCAGCGCCTGATCGAAGAGAGCCTTGCCGGGGTCGAGGTGAGACCGCACGAGGATGCGATTCCCTTCACCCCCCATGCCAAGCGATGCATCCAGATCGCGAGCGAACAGGCGGCGCGCAACGGACATTCGTTCGTTTCCACCGAACACATCCTGATTGGAGTGATCAGGGAAGAGGAAGGGGCAGGAGCGCGAATACTCCGCGACCTCAGCTTAAACGGAGAAAACATCGAGAGCACTATCATGTCAATGCTTGGACCCAACCCCGACGACGAACAGCCGAAACAGGACAACTACAGCTTCCCGAAAACCGGCGGCCCGAAGCTCGCTGTCCTCGATTCATTCAGTATTGACCTGA
This sequence comes from Planctomycetes bacterium UBA1662, assembly GCA_002320775.1. Classification (GTDB taxonomy): domain Bacteria; phylum Planctomycetota; class UBA8108; order UBA8108; family UBA8108; genus UBA8108. The sequence goes on along the minus strand of DCKY01000208.1, from coordinate 27,603 downwards.
CAGCCCAGGCCACGCTCAACAAGCTCGATCCGGTGATCGGCCGAGACCCGGAAATCCAGAGAATCATCCAGATCCTCAGCCGCAAGACGAAGAACAACCCCGTGGTCATCGGCGAGCCCGGCGTTGGAAAGACTGCGATCATCGAGGGTCTCGCCCAGCGCATCGCGGACCACAACATCCCCGAGATGCTCTCCGACAAGCGCGTGATCAATCTTGACCTCGCCGCCGTGCTGGCGGGAACAAAGTACAGGGGAGAATTTGAGAAGCGCCTCAAGAGCATCATCAAGGAGGTCATCGAGGCCAAGAATATCATTCTCTTTGTCGATGAGCTCCACACGATGATGGGAGCCGGCGCATCGGAAAGCTCCCTGGACGCCGCCAATATTCTCAAGCCGCCGCTCTCACGCGGAGAGATCCAGTGCATCGGCGCCACCACCCTTGATGAATACCGCAAACACATAGAAAAAGACGGCGCCATGGAGCGCCGGTTCCAGACCGTCATCATCGATCCTCCATCCCAGGGAGAGGCCGTCGAGATTCTCCAGGGATTGCGGGATGGGTTTGAAGGCCATCACAGGATTCGCATCAGCGACGAAGCGATCAAGGCGGCCGTCGAGCTCTCCCAGCGGTATATCTCGGGACGCTATCTTCCCGACAAGGCGATCGACGTGATCGATGAGGCCTGCTCGAGAGAGAGGCTGGAGAAAACCACCAGGCCCCCCGACCTGACCGAGCTCGAGGTGGACATCGACCGCCTCGAAGGCGACAAGGACGATGCGGTACACAGCCAGGACTTTGAGCTGGCCGCCTCCATCAGGGACAAGGTCGAGAGACTCAAGGTCAACAAGGATGAGGAAATCCTTAAGTGGAAGAGGAGCTCCCGCGAAATCGACGGCGAGGTCACGGCCAATACGGTACGGGACACCATCTCCCAGATGACCGGGATCAACCTCTCCAACCTCGAAGAAAAAGAGAGTGCGCGGCTGGCAAAACTCGAGGAGATACTGCACAAGACCGTTGTCGGTCAGGATCTCGCGGTCTCCAGGACCAGCCGGGCCATCCGCCGCTCACGGGCCGGCCTGAAAGATCCCAACCGCCCCATGGGCTCTTTCATCTTTGTCGGACCATCGGGAGTCGGCAAGACCCTCCTTGCCAAGGCTCTGGCCAACTTCCTCTTCGGTGATCCGGAGGCGATGATGGTCCTCGACATGTCGGAATATATGGAGCAGCACAGTATCAGCCGGCTCATCGGCTCGCCTCCGGGCTACGTCGGCTACGAGGAAGGCGGCCAGCTTACAGAAAAGATTCGCCGGAAGCCCTATTCCGTCGTGCTGCTCGACGAAATCGAGAAGGCGCACCCGGATATGGCCAATATGCTGCTGCAGATCCTCGAAGAGGGACGCCTGACCGATGGCTTCGGGCGGACCATCGACTTCAAAAATACAATCCTGATCATGACGTCGAACCTTGGAGCCAGGGCCACTCTCGACCAGGGCTCCCTGGGCTTCCACCCCGGCTCTCAAGATTCCGATGATGATGGAAGCATCCAGACCTTCGTCGCAGATGCTCTCGACAACCACTTCAGGCCGGAATTCCTGAACCGGGTCGACGCGATCGTCCCCTTCGGATTCCTGACCCACGCCGAGGTCACGCAGATTTTTGATCTCGAGCTCGCGAAGGTAGAGGAGCGCCTGGCGACCAAGGAGCTCAAGCTGGAGGTCACCGCGGAGGCGAAGGGGTGCCTGATCGACAATGGCTTTGACGACAGGACCGGGGCCCGCGGAATCCGCCGGGTTCTCGAAGAAAGAATCGAGGACCCCATCTCTGAGATGATCATCCTCGGCCAGATCAATGCCGGCGAGACAGCCGAGCTTGATCTTGAAGGCGATAGCCTGTCGATGAAGATTCTGAAAGCTGCGGCGGCCGTCGGAAAATACGAAGCCTGATACCGAGCTCTATTCTCCGGCAGCCGGGCCCTCTTCCTCCAGGTTGACCGCATCCTCGATCACCATCCTGGCGATGCCATCGATCTCCAGGTAGAGCAGCGCCCCATCACCGCGAACCCAGGCTCCGGTTGGAAGCTCATCGATGGTCTCTCCTGCGATGGTCACGAGCGCCCCCCTGCGCTGACGCTCTGCCAGGCTCTCGAGAAGCTCCGCGGAAGCTGCCTCCAGGGGCAGGTGGGTCTCGGGGCAGACCAGGTCGGGGCTGTCGGCGGACATCTCCTTGTCTCCGGGTTCAACCATCATCGTTCAAGCTCTCCGCTGTCCTGGCCATGGCGACTCAATTGCTTCGGGGAATGATCTTGAAGATGGAATGCCGGTCAGGGTCAAGAAGAGAGTGGAGGTGTTCCTCGAGCATCTCCCTCTCCAGCCCGTTGATCAGATCAATGAGTGAAAAAAGATCGAAATCGCGAAACAGGTAGGTGGTGAATCCGTGGGCGATAAACTCCAGGCTGCTGAAGCGGCGAACGAAATCTCCGATGAATTGCCGCTTCTTGCGCTCAAAGTTGTCCCGGCTCAGCGCCTCGCCGAGGCGACTCTCAATTCCATCAAGGAGACGGCCGGGAAATTCATCCGGGCTGGACGTATCACCTCCCACCATCGCGTAGGCCACCCCGCCAAGTGTGTCGTAGCCGCTCCAGAGCCCATCGTGAACGAGCTGTTTCTCGTACAATTCCCGAAAAAGGTCGCTGGAGCTGCCGAAGAGCAGGTCGAGGCCAAGATCGCTGAGCAGTTCTCTGCGCACCAGCTCCTCCCCCGCGAGAGGGATCCCGGTCTCCTTGAAGCCGAGAATGAACTTGGTGGCGGCCACGTCCATCTCTACCTCGCCCTCGGCCTTGAACACCTCGGCGGACTCGGCCGGGTATTTTCTCTCGAGCTCCCCCTCCAGCGTCTCTCCGGCGCGCGATCTCTCGGCCACAAACTCAAAGAGCTCCTGCCGATCAAGATCTCCGACCACGAAGAGATGCATATTCGAGGGGTGGTAAAAGCGGTCGTAGCAGCTCTGCAAGGTGGCGGTGTCAATCTCCGCGATTGTCTCGACCGTTCCGGCGATATCGATTCGCACCGGGTGCTCGCTGAAAAGATTGCCGAGCAGCCCGCGATAATTGACCCAGCCCGGGCTGTCATCATAGCCCTTGATCTCCTGCTCGATGATTCCGCGCTCCTTCTCAACCTTATCGTCCTGGAAGCAGGGGTTCTCGACGAAATCAATCAGGAGGCCCAGGTTATCCCAGAAGCGGTCGCTGGCGGCGAAGAGATAGGTCGTCTGGGTAAAGGAAGTGCTGGCGTTATTTGACGCTCCGTTGAGCGCGAACAGATCCGATGCGTTCCCCTTGGGAGTCTCAAACAGGGTGTGCTCGAGAAAGTGAGCGATCCCATCAGGCACCCGCAGGGACTCTCCTCCGCTGCCGGTAAACTCATTGTCAATCGACCCGAAACGCGTCGAATAGCAGGCGTAGCGCTTCTGAAAGCCGGGCTTCGGACAGAAAGAGACCTCGAGCCCCGAAGGCAAAGTCGCCCTGTAGACCTCCTCCTTCAGGGTGAGGTTGCTCAGTTTTTCAAGTTCAGGGAGGGTCATCGTTTCGAATCCAGTCCAGGGGGAAAGCCCAATCCTCAAGAGTGCAGAAAATAGGTCGTGTCGTGGCGAATCGTAGCGGCCGCGGCGGCGATTTCATCCCTGCTGACCCTCTCCAGGCGTTCGCGCAGCCCGGCAAGATCAAGCTCCCCGCCGTGAAGCCGCCAGATGAAATCGCTGGCCACCAGCGCCGGGAAATTATCCTCCAGCATACGGTTCTGGTTGAGGATCGTCTTCAGGGAAGCATCGAATTCCCCGTCGCTGATCTCACCCTCGCTGATGGCATCCAATTGGGCCAGGGAGATCTCCAGCGCCTGTTCGTAATTCTCGGTAGCGATGCCGCAGGACATGTAGAGAAGACCCTTGGTCCGCTCGACCCAGGAACGGGCCGAATAGGCAAGGCTCGCCTTCTCCCGAACATTCTGAAACAGCTTCGAATGCGAGAAGCCGCCCAGGATGGTGTTCAACAGCAGCAGAGCCTCATAGGCATCATCTCCGGGACAAATGCCGTGACGGAAACCCAGAACCAGCTTCGCCTGGTTAACCTCGAATTGCTCGCGAACCTCCCTCACCTGGCCGACCTCCACGGCAGCGGGAAGCGCCGACAAGGACTTCGGCTCTGAACGCTCGAAAGAGAAGGCCGCGGCCGCCATCTCTCGGACCTGCTCCGGATCGACATCCCCGCAAACATAGAGAGCGAGGGGAGAGCTCGAGGACCAGTCCCTGTAGAAATCCATCAGAGCGCCGGGCTCGATCCCATCGATCTCATCCAGGCTCCCCATCTCATGGCGGCGATAGGGCTCTCCTGCACACATCTCCTCGGTGCAGCGCAGCACCGCGTACTCGTCCTTATTATCGATGTGTGAGCGAATATTGGTGGCGAGAAGATCCTTCTCGCGAGCCACGTAATCCGCGCTGAAAGCTCCATCCTCCACAAGGGGATCGAAGATAAGCTCCCGCAACAGCTCGAGCCCTTTCTCGAAGAGACTCTCTGCTCCGGGCAGGAAGGCCTCGTTGACGATATCGAGCGAAAACACCGCCGCCTGCCACTCCCCGACCTTGATGGTTGAGGAACCCAGGGTACAACCGTAGAGGCTCTCGCGATAACGCCGGAGCGCCTGCATATCCGGCAGCCGGGTCGTGCCGCGGCGCAGAACCATCGGCACCAGCGAACGGCTGGTATAGCTCTCATCGAGATCGGCCAGGACGAACATCTTGACGATGATGTTCTTCAGCTTCCTGTTGGAATTGACCGACAGGGACATCGATCCATCCAGCTCGAAACGCTCAAAAAGAGCAGACTGATTGTTCTCGGTCATGACCACCCGCGCCTTATTTCCTGTCAAAGCTGCTGTCAAGCTCGCGCCGGCTGAGACGAACCATCGTCGGCCGGCCATGAGGACAATTCCTTGGATCCATGGCGAGGTCTCGATGCTCGAGAAGGCTGTCGATCTCCTCCGGGCTCAACCGATCTCCTGCCTTGACCGCCCGCTTACAGGCCATCAGGCTGGCGAGAGCCCGCAATCTCTGTTCGAGGAGTTCAGGAGTCTCATCATCGCTGAGATACCGGTCTCCTTCACGCTCAAGCCAGCTGAAGACCTCCTGGCAGATCTCCGCCACCCGGCTCTTGCGCCTCTTGCCCTCGAAGAGCTCCGGCACTGCCCTGATCGCAACCTCGGCTTCTCCAAAGGGCTCGGCCTCGTACCCGCAGGATCCCAGCAGACGGCAGCCATCTTCCAGCAGGGGCGCCTGCTCAACAGAGAGCGCCAGGACCTCGGGAACCATCAGCTTCTGCTGAACGACGTCACCCTCGAGCAGCTGGCGATAGATTCCCTCGAAGAGAATTTTTTCGTGCAAGGCGTGCTGATCAATCAGCAGGATGCCTTCCTCTTCCTCCACCAGGATGAAGGAATTGAGCAGCTGGAAGGCCCGGGCCGGCGACTCAACCGCAGGAAGCCCCCGTCTCTCCTCGATGGCCTCGCGCGTACCTCCCGCGGCGCTCCAGCCGGCTCCGGCGCTCGAGCCTCCGGAGCCGCTAGCGGGGACTCCCCTGGCTGCGGGCGGCGGGTTGGCGAAAAAATCCAGCGCCGCCTGTTCAATCCCGGCCTTCTCGGCCGGGCCCGAGTCATCCGCCGTCTCCTGCGAACGGTCTTCGGGCTCGAGAGCACGGCTGACCACGTTGTAGATCAGTGGATACATCAGCCCGGGATTCCTGAAGCGGACCTCGGACTTGGTCGGATGCACGTTGACATCGACCGCCTCAGCCGGAAATTCAAAGAACAGATAGGCCAGGGGATGCTTTCCGGGAATCAGGTAGCCCTTGTAGGCAGCGCGAAGCGCCGCGGTAAAGAGCCGGTCTCGAACCCACCTGCCGTTGACGAAAAAGTTCTGCATCCGCGTATCTCCCCGGCGAAGCGCCGGCGCGCTGATGAAGCCATGGAGGTGAGGCGAATTCTCATCGCCGCGCTGCGCCACCTCGATGAGATTTTCGAGCTTGTCAGATCCGAGAATCTGCCCGAGCCGCTCGCGGAGCGTATCGCAGGCGGCCAGGTCGAGGGAGCGTTTACCCATATTGGTGACCAGGAAGGAGACCCCCGGGTAGGCCAGGGCGATTCTCGTGACCTGCTGGATAATGTGGGAGAGCTCGGTAGCCGGACGGCGCAGAAACTTCCGCCTGGCCGGAAGCCTGGAGAAGAGGTTCCTGACCTCCAGCACCGTTCCCGGCTCCCCGGCCGCAGGCTCCGGCGGCTGCCCATCGAGCCGGTAGCGATAGGCGTGCTCCCCCTTCGGCGTGCGGGAAACGGCCTCGACCTCGGCGACAGAGCCAATACTTGGCAGAGCCTCGCCGCGAAAACCGAGGGTGCCGACGCCAAACATTCCCTCCCGGAAACCAGCCGTGTCGAGCTTGCTGGTCGAATGGCTCTCGAAGGCCATCTGCAGGTCGGAAGGTTCCATCCCGCACCCGTTGTCACGGACCGTCAAGCGCTTGCAGCCGCCATCCTCAAGATCGATGAGGATCTCGGTCGCCCCGGCGTCGATGGAGTTCTCCACGAGCTCCTTGATAACGCTTGCCGGTCTCTCGATCACCTCACCCGCGGCGATCCGGTTCACAATATCGCTCGGCAGCTTCTGGATAATTGGCATAGGCCTTTAGAACCTTCGTAACAGCATGGATAAACCCATCTCCCGCGAGAAGATTGTAGTTTCTCTGCGCAGCGGGTCAAGTACGCGAGACAGCCTTCCGGCCGCCGCGGCAGCCTGCCACTTGACTACTGGCCCCCGCGAGGCAAGGATGACGCCATGAAACGCGAGAAGCTCACGCACCTGGACTCCTCCGGAGAGGCCCGGATGGTCGATGTAGGAGAGAAGGACTCCACCCGGCGGGTCGCCAGGGCCGGGGCCCGCATCCGCATGGGCCCGGAAACCCGGGAACAGATTACCGGCGAGACCAACCCCAAGGGAGCTGTCCTGGCAACCGCCCGACTGGCGGGCATCCAGGCAGCCAAGCGCACCAGTGACCTGATCCCGCTGTGCCATCCACTGCCGCTCGAACATGCGGAGATCACCTTCAGCTGGGAATCCGAAGGAGACGCTGAGGGCGGCAACGCCCTGCTCCTCGTCGAGGCCGGCGTCACGGTGACAGCGAGAACGGGAGTCGAGATGGAGGCCCTGACGGCCGTCTCCGTCGCGGCATTGACCATCTACGACATGTGCAAGGCCATCGACCGGGGCATGGCGATCGAAGAAATTCGCCTGCTGGAAAAAAGCGGGGGACGAAGCGGACACTGGAAACTCGAGAGCTGAACGCCGGGCTGCCCTGGCGGAGACGGCGACTCAGAGCTCCCTGCTGGTCACAAAATCGGCGGCCATCTCCAGGCTCTGGCGCACGGTGTCGGACACCTCCACGTCGAGCGAGCAGACCCCATCCAGCGCATCCCGGGCGCTCTGCACGAACGCCTGCGCGCACTCGAAGGAGCGGACGAGAACTCCTCCATTTCGAACCATCTCATGAATCCGGGCCTCGACAGCCTCCTCCATCGGACCCGAGAGAGCCTCCTGGAGCCATCGTGAATCAGCCTCATCCAGGCTGTCCCTGAGATAGATCAACGGCAAGGTGAGCTTGCCCTGGCGAAGGTCCGTTCCAAGACTCTTGCCGACAACGGTCTCCTCCCCGGCGTAATCCAGGCAGTCGTCAACCACCTGGAAGGCCATGCCAAGGTCCATCCCGACACCGCCGAGCGCCTTCGAGCTGGCGGCATCCAGCCCGGCGAACACGCCTCCGAGCTCACAGGCCAGGGCATGGAGGACAGCCGTCTTCTTTCTGATGATCTCGAAATAGGTCTCCTCGCAAAGGCCGCTGTTAAAGCGGCTCCCGATCTGGAGCAGTTCTCCGGCGCAGATCCTGTTGGTGGCCTCCGACAGAGCCGCGGCCATGCCATCGACCGAGGTCGACAAGTGAAACGCCTTTGAATAGATGAAATCTCCGATGAGAATCGAGGGGCGCTCTCCCCAGCGCTCGTGGACCGTATCAACCCGGCGGCGCATCTGCGCGCCATCGAGAAGGTCATCATGTACCAGCGTGGCGGTATGCACCATCTCGATGACTCCGCCAATACGAATGGCCTCATCGCTGACCTCTGCACCGACCAGGCGTGTACAGAGAAACAGGAGGGCCGGACGCAGCCGCTTGCCGCCAAAACCGGCGACATGCTCGAGGAGCTCATGAATGAAGGGCTCCTCGGCCTGAAACTCATCGCGCAGAAACGCGTCCAGCCGAGCCATCTCGGCCTCGATCGGCCGATAGATGACATCCAGATCTACGGGTGCCTTGATTCCCATCTCTCAGACTCTATTCTCAATATCTCCGGGAAAACCGGCTCTTATCTTAACCGTTATTGCTCAGTAGTGAAGCGATGGGCTCCAACGGCAGGTCGAAACTTTCCGCGACGCCCTCGTGGTATACCCGGCCGCCGTGGGCATTCAGCCCGGCGGCCACGTGTTCACCAAAACCGAGAAATCCCTCGACCCCTTCCCTGGCGAGTACCTCAAGGTACGGCAGGGTAACATTGGTCAGTGCAAAGGTCGAGGTCCGAGCAACCGCGCCGGGCATATTGGCAACGCAATAATGGAGGACTCCCTCCTCGACATAGGTCGGCTCGCTGTGCGTTGTCGGCCGGCAGGTCTCGATACAGCCTCCCTGGTCGACAGCGACATCGATAAGAACAGAGGCGTCCTTCATCTCCCGCACGTCTTCGCGCCTGACAAGAACCGGCGCCTTCGCTCCGGCGACCAGCACAGCCCCGATCACCAGGTCCGCCTGGCGCACCTTCTTGCGCACCAGCAGGGGGTTCGAATAGAGGGTCGTTACATTGGCTGGAAGAATATCGTCGAGGTAGCGCAGCCGGTCGTGCGAAACATCGAAAATCGTCACCTGGGCTCCGGTACCGGCGGCGATCTTGGCCGCGTTGAGGCCGACAACACCGCCGCCGAGAATGACGATCTTGGCCGGCTCGACTCCTGGAACTCCTGAAACGAGAACTCCTCGTCCGCCGGAATGACTCTCGAGATGCCTGGAGCCTTCGAATACGGCCATTCGACCGGCAACCTCGCTCATCGGAGTGAGAATCGGCAGGTGTCCCGCCCGGTCGCAAATGGTCTCGTAAGCGACACAGGTCACCTCCCGCTCAAGCATGGCATCGAGCAGTTCCCGCGAGGCGGCAAAATGGAAGAAGGTAAAGACGATCTGCCCGGGGCGCAGAAGGTCATACTCCTCCAGCAGGGGCTCCTTGACCTTGACGATAATCTCACCGCGGGAAAAGACCTCTTCGCGGGCGACCATCTCGGCCCCGGCCTCGCTGAACTCCTCATCTGTGATACCGCTTCCGAGTCCCGCTCCGGACTCGATCAGAACCTGCTGACCGGCCTGGGCAAGCACATGCACGCCAGCCGGAGCGATCGCTACCCGGCCTTCGTCTTCCTTGATTTCGCGCGGTATTCCGACAATGGTCGCCATGACAACTGCCCTTGTAAAAAGGATCTATACAGCGGAGAACCCCAGAACGGGAAGCTTAACCAGCCCCCTCTCTGGTGCAAGCTTATTACCCCACCGAGGCTCCTCACCACATCTTTTAATGAAAAGGGTAGTACCTATCAGGAGGAGTAGAGGCCGTGATCACGGATATAGTCGCTGACCCCCGGCGGTACCCGGCTCGCGAATTCCTCTCCCCTCGCCGCCGCCCGGCGAATCCGGGTACTGGAGATATCGACCTCATCCATCTCCACCATGTCGGCGGTACACTGCCGGAGGATTTCTGCGCTGAGCTGCGCGAAGACGGGATCGCCAAAGTCGGGGCTGAAGCCCGGCCTGTTGACCGCAACAATCCGGGAGAGCTCAAAGAGCCGTTGCCAGCTGTACCAGGTGCTCAGCTCCCCCACCGTATCTCCGCCCACCACCAGGAAGAGTTCATCTTCGGGATACTGCCGCTGGAGAATCTCCAATGTGTCGACCATGTAGCTCGGCCCGGGGCGATCGAGCTCGACCGGGCTCGGCTCCAGGAAGTCTCTACCCTCAACCGCGATGCGTACCATCTCCAACCGCTGGGCGCCCGGAACCAGCTCCTGCTCATTCTGCTTGTGCGGAGGCGCTCCCGATGGAACCAGGAGAACACGGCCGAGACCATGCGCGGTGCGCGCCGCCTCGCAAACGGCAAGGTGCCCGAGATGAACCGGGTTGAAGGTGCCTCCGAAAATACCGGTCTTCATAGGTAACCCACTCCGCGAAGTTCAGGAAAAAAACCGACCGCCGGATATCAGGGGTAGATCCTGTGAAGCATCCTTGGGAAAGGAATGCACTCGCGAACATGCTCGGTGCCGCAGATCCAGGCCACCGTCCGCTCGATACCGAGCCCGAAGCCAGCGTGCGGAACCGTACCGTAACGCCGCAGATCCATATACCACTCGAAAGCTTCGCGCGGCAAGCCATGCTTGTCGATACCCGCCTCGAGAACCTCCAGGTTGTCCTCACGCTGCCCGCCGCCAATGATCTCGCCGACTCCCTCGGGCGCCAGCATGTCGACGCAGAGAGCGTAGTTGTCGTCTTCCGGATCTCTCTTCATGTAGAAGGCCTTCACCGCCGAGGGATAGCGATGTACAAGCACCGGGCTCTCGAAGTGCTCGGAGAGTGCCGTCTCATCAGGGGCTCCAAAATCTCCCCCCTCCTCGAAATCGATCCCCTTCTCGTTCAGAATCGAGACCGCCTCGGAATACGAAATCCGCGGAAAAGGGGCCGCGACCTTCTCCAGCAGGGACGTGTCACGCTCGAGTACGTCAAGCTCGGCGCGGCGGTGTTCAAGGACATACTGGATGATCGAGGAAACGAATTCTTCCGCCAGGTCCATGATGTCATCGAGGTCGGCGAAGGCCACCTCCGGCTCTACCATCCAGAACTCGGTGAGATGCCGGCGCGTCTTTGACTTCTCGGCTCGAAAGGTCGGTCCAAAGCAATAGGCCTTGCCAAAGGCCATCGCCGCGGCCTCCATATAGAGCTGACCGCTCTGGGTGAGGTAGGCCTTCTCATCGAAATACTCGACCTCGAAAAGATTGGTCGTACCCTCACAGGCATTCGGAGTGAAGATCGGGGCGTCAACGCAGACGAAATCCCGCTCGCCAAAGAAGTTCCGGATGGCGGTGATCACCGCATCTCGCACCCGCAGGATCGCATGCTGCTTGCTCTGGCGCAGCCAGAGATGCCGATGGCGAAGGAGAAAATCGGGGCCGATATCAGAGGTCTTCGAGATGGGATACTCGCTCGTCGGCTCCTGCAGGACCTCGAGACCCGAGGCCTTCAGCTCAACCCCGCTGGGGGCTCTCTCGTCAGCCGCGACCGTTCCGGTCACAATGACTGATGACTCGTAGGGAAGATGGGCGCAGCGCTCAAAAAGCTCCTCGCTGACGTCGCCCTTGCCCATGATCGCCTGGACCCTGCCGCTGCCGTCACGAAACTGCAGAAAGTGAATTTTCCCCTTCGAACGCCTGTTGAACAGCCATCCTGCGATGCTGACCTCTTGACCGACATGTTCCGGTAAAGCTTGAATGGCCACTGTGTTCGGGTTTTTTTCGCTCATTTTGCCTGTCTCCATAGAGGCATTGAGGGCTCCTGAATTCCATCGGCGAGGAGTCTAACCCTAAACGCCAAAGGTAGAAAGGGAGAATATCACCTGTCTGTAAATGGCCGAAACAGATTTCCGGTTGGTCAGTACCATACAGAAGCCTATAATTGAGTACTTGAAGTTCAAATCTCCGGGTTTGATTGTCGAAACGGCGGTTGAATGACCCTCCAAGTGGTCTCTCTGGACACGTCTCTTCGACCTTGAAAGATCGGCTGACAACGAATTCCACGTTCCGGCGGGGCCGAATAGCCTGGACCGGGACTCTCTGCGGGTTGGCGGGTTTTCTCCATATGACTTTGCCAATAATCCCCTGTTTTTCCCGCTGAAGTAGTTGTGAACATTTCCGAGAGGGAAACCCGCGAGTCCCCTCTTGTGAATAAAGGGCAGTAACCGATGTCGAAAGATACCTGCAGGACCTCTACCCCGAAAGGGTTGCTGATCCGCCTCTGGATCATCCTGGCGGTATTCTGCCTGGCTGCGCCGGGGCTGGAGGCCGCCAATGGAGACCTGGCCGCTGTCAGCGACACCCTGAGTTCGTCCAACAGGGAGCTCATCGATATGGCTGAAGACTCCCGGGATGGAACCTTCTGGGTCCTGGGCGCCAACGGCAGCTCCGTCGAGAACCACCTCATCTACCATCTGAGCCGTGACCTCAACACCGTCATCGAAACGGTGGAGAACCCTCACCCCAGCGGCAGCATCTCCGAAAGCAACATGTCACTCAACCGGGGTATCTCCTTTCACGATCCCACCGGAAACCTGTTCATCCTCTCCCTCACCGGGCCAAGGGGACAACAGGGCTACGAGGTGCGAGCCGTTGACGAGAATGGAAACGCCGACCCGGCCTTCAGCTTCCCGGTAGATCTCGAGGGCGAAGAGGGCGCCAGCCTCTTCGGGTTGAGCTTCGATATTGTCTCGGGCCAGCTCTGGACCCTGGACATCAACAGGGACAGGGTCCTGCGCATCGCCTTTGATGGAAGCGTCACTCGCTCCCTCCTGCTGCCGGACAAGCTTGATGATGAGACCCTGATCCGCGGCCAGGGGATCTCCTTCGACAACGAAGCGCTCGTGCTCTACATCACCTACGGAAGCATCCTTGACCAGGGAGCCTCAAAAATCATCCAGCTGTCAACCGACGGCATCCTGCTGAACGGCGAGCAGAGCGCTGAACGAACCGGAGTCGAGGTCCCTCTCGACCAGGTCCCCGAGATCGACCTGAGAGGAATCGTTCCCTACCTTGTCGGCGCGGGACAGAATCGTTTCGCCGTCATCGGAGGCTCCGGACGAATCTACCAGCTAGAGCAGGTCATACCCGGGGTCATCCCCCCCAGCCAGCTCTCCTGCAGCCTGACCATCACCAGCGAGGTCGTCCTCAACTGGACCAACAACGGCCCGGGAGTCGATGACGCCTACGAAGGATCCATCCAGCTGCTCAGAAACGGCATCGCCTTCGCCACCGTCGCGGGAGACGCCACGAGCTATGTCGACTCAACGCCGATCAACGGCCCCTCGACCTACGCCCTGCGGGCGGCCAATAACGAATCCTTTGGCCCGGTCGGCTGTGAATGTTCCACCGTTGTCGGCCCCGGAGGCGTCATCAACTGGACCACGGCTCCAAATCACGGCTGCTACGACCTGGCGCTCGTGCCGGGAATCGACAAGATCTACGTGACCGACGACGAGACCGGAACGGTCTCGGTTCTCGAATCGGACCTCAGTGAAACCGCCGAGGACAGCTTCCCGAGTCCCTGGGACAACCCCGGAGGCATCGCCTTCGTCCCGGCAATTCAGCTTGGCTTCCCCCCCCAGCTCTACGAAGATTTCATCGCTGTCGCCAATACCTCAGACAATCGCCTGCGCCTGTCGAGCCTCGCGGATCCGGACTCGGGAACAACCATCAACCTGCGCTTTCCAGCCGAGATGGAGAACCCGAGGATCGGCGGACTGACCTACATCCCCGCAAGCGCCCCCTCCCAGCAGCGCTTTGTGGTAACGGAGCGGGCCAGCGGCGAAATCTACTTCTTCAGAACCAACGGAAACCTGGTCCGCTCCTGCTCGCCGCCAAGCCTGTTCCTAAACGTCGCTGTCGGCGCGGGTATCACCTATGACCCCCTCAGAGAGACCCTTCTCACCAGCTTTGAAGACGGTGTCGTGCGCGAGCTTTACGGAGACGGGCCTCCCGGAACCTGTCCTCTCACAGCGCCAAGTTTTGACATCAGCCTTGAGGCTGTTGGCAACGGCTTCGACCAGCCCGGTTATATCGGGGGCATCGAGATCTCCGCCAACACCCTGCTGGTCTGCCTTCCGGGAAACGGCACGATCTTCCGCACGCTGCTGTTCCCGTTCGGCCCCGACTTCATCAGGGGTGATTTCGATCGTAATTCCGAGGTGGATCTGACCGATGCGGTGTCAGCGGCGCGCTATCTCTTCCTTGGAGAAGCCTCGCCAGTGTGCATGGACTCGGCCGACAGCAACGATGACGGGATCCTCGATATTTCAGATCCTGTCTACCTGCTGTTCTACCTGTTTATAGCGAACAGCCCGCCGCCGCCGCCGCCTTTCCCCCAAGCCGGTAACGACCCCACCTTCCGGGACAACCTGGGCTGCCAGGAGTAAGAGAATACCGACATGAACCACAAGAATAACAACCACCTCCTCGCTCGCCTCCTGCTGGGCCTCCTGGCTCTCCTTGCCGGAAGCTTCTGCGAGAACCTCAATGCGGCAAACATTCTCCAGGTCGGCTACGCTTCCGGAAATCCCGGAGAAGACCGGGTCCATATGATCATCACCGCAGCCAACGATGAGCCCATTCACGGCTACAGCCTGGCGCTCACCTTCCCCTCGGCCGTCCTCCAGTTGACCGACATCGGAATCTGCGGAACCCATCTCGTCGACCACGAACCCGAGTTCGTGGCTCCGCGGATCAACAACGAGCTTGGAATCGCCCAGCTTGGCGTCATCATCGAATTCGAGGCTCCCACGGGCGAAAACTACCTGGAGCCCCTCGAGGCACAGGGCTCCCCGAGAATCATCGCCCGCCTCAGCTTCCGGGTGCGCCCGGGAGCCGCGGGAGGCTACTACCCCATCCGGCTTGTCGACGGGATCGGAACCCCCGCCGTCTACAACCGCTTCAGCAACGCAGGGAGAAGCATCGCGCCCGAGCTCAGGGATGGAACCTTCTTCATCAAGGGGGAGAACCTCCTCTCCCTCGACCGGCGCCGAGCCTTCTGCGGTGCGAGTCCCCAGCTGCTTATCCGGGCGCTGGCGAGCCACCCCGATCCGCTTGACGGTTTTTCCATCGGCATCTCCTTTGACTGTGAAACCCTTGAGCTTGACCCTGACGACGCCCTCCTGGGGATGGATGTCGCCGCCGCCCTGGGAAACCAGGTTGAGCTCTTCCAGACCGATATCGACCTGCTTCCGGGGCCCATGGGATGCCGTTCGCGCACCGGCGTCATCTTTGACCGCGTACCGCCCTTCCTCGGCCAGAACCTGCTGCCGTCGACCGGCTCCCCTCCTACGCAGGAGCTCATGCGCTATACCTTCCGGTTGAAGAACAACGCGATCGACTGCTCCAGCACGGAGAAACTCGACCTGCGTCTCGAAGAACTTGAGCAGCCCGGCTCCCTGAACACGACCTTTATCGTCGGCTCCAGCAGCATCACTCCGGTCAGGGAGCACGGTAAGATCTTCTTCTGCACGGGAACCCTGAGAGGACGGGTCGTTGACGCGGTCACTGGCGCCGGACTCGGCGGCGTGGAGGTGGTCACCAATCCGGAGGGACTGAGCACGACCTCTGCAGCCAACGGATCCTTTGTCCTGGCTGATCTTCCCCCCGGAGAATACGCCCTGGAATACAGGAAAAGCGGCTACTACTCCGATGGCGTTCTCGAGACAACCGTGGGCTGCGAAAGCGAAAACAATGCCGGGGAGACCGGCCTCTACCAGGTGCAGCCAGGCTGTCCACCGCCCCTGGGCAGCTTCCGCAGGGGCTTCATCAACAACGATGCCCGCTCCGACCTCTCCGATGCCATCAGCGTCTTCAACTACCTCTTCAGGGGATTCGCTCCGCCTGAATGCACAGCGGGAGCGGATGTCAACGCCGACAACCGGCTCGACATCTCTGATGGCATCTTCATGCTGAACTTCCTCTTCGGCAACGGCCCACCGCCCTATTCGCCCTATGGGGAGTGCGGAATCGATGCCGACAACACGCTCGACTGCGTGCGGTCCTACGCCTGCGAGCAGTAGGAGCTCCCCCTCACCCGGAATCTTCGACCTGTCGATCGACTAATCCGGCTGGGTCTCCGTATCGTTCCCCTCGGTCTCACCTTCGGAAGATTCGCCGCTGGAGCGGCCCAGGAGCGCGTCCACCATATCGGTCTGCTCCCACGGCAGGTCCGGACGCCCGAAGTGGCCGTGCCTGGCCGTATCGAGATAGATCGGACGGCAAAGGTTGAGCCTCCCAATGATCTCCTTCGGGGTGAGCTTGAAATGCTGGCGAACCAGCTTGCCGAGCTCATCGTCGGCAACCTTGCCGGTACCCTCGGTGTCGATAAGCACCGAGCAGGGCTCGGCGACGCCAATGGCGTAGGAGAGCTGCACCTCACAGATATCCGCCAGTCCGGCGGCGACGATATTCTTGGCGATATAGCGCGTCATGTAGGCGGCGCTGCGATCGACCTTGCTCGGATCCTTGCCGCTGAAGGCGCCGCCTCCGTGACGGCCACGCCCGCCGTAGGTGTCGACGATAATCTTGCGACCAGTCAAGCCGGTATCCCAGGCCGGCCCCCCCTTCTCGAATCGGCCTGTCGGGTTGACGTGATAGATGGTCCTGTCATCGAGATACCCTTCCGGAATCACCTTCTGAATCAGGTCCTTGATTTTCGGTTTGATGTCCTTCTCCAGGTCCGCCTCGGGCGTATGCTGGGTCGAGATAACCACCGTGTCCACCCGCAAGGGCTTGCCATCGGCATACTCGACGGTGACCTGTGATTTTCCATCCGGCCGGAGAAAACACAGCTCCTGGTTTTCCCGCGCCCTGGCAAGCTCATCGACAAGCCTGCGGGCCAGCGCGATCGGCAGGGGCATGTTCTCAGGAGTTTCATTGCAGGCGAAGCCGAACATCATGCCCTGGTCGCCGGCGCCCTGGTCATTGTGAAGTCCCTTGCCCTCATCGACCCCCTGGGCGATATCCTTGGATTGTCCATGGACAGCGGAAAGAACCGCGACATCGTCATAATGAAAACCCATGTTGGGATCTTTATAGCCGATATCCTGGATCGTCTGGCGCGCGACCTGGTCAAAATTACAATAACCCTGGGTGGTTATCTCTCCGGCAATCATGACCAGCCCCGTGGTAACCATGGTTTCAATCGCTACCCGGGAGGCCGCATCCTGTCTCATCAGGTCATCTAGGATCGCATCCGAGACCTGGTCCGAGACCTTGTCGGGATGCCCCATGGTCACCGATTCGGAGGTAAAAAGGAATCTCTCTGCCATGTTCTGTTTCTCTGGTTAAACGCCTGTTTTACCGGGGCAGGCTGGGCTGGGGGACCGATGCCGCACCGTCTGGTTGATTCGATAAACGGCGGATTCTATCAAGTCACGCTCGGCTTGGAAAGAGACAAAGCCTGCTCAATCCACTCGACATGGCGCTCAACAGCGCCCGAGAGGCCTGAAAAGGTCTCTCCGGCCCTTTGCCCCATCTTCTCGCGTTCTTCGGGGTTGCTGAGGAGATCGGTGAGCGCCTTCTCGAGTTCTTCCGGGTTCCGAGCCAGGATTCCGCTTCGATCCGCGAGCAGGAGAGAGACCTCGTCCTCAAAATTCGCCGTATGCGGCCCGAAGAGAACGGCCCGCGAGAGGCTGGCGGGTTCGAGAACATTGTGTCCTCCATGAGGAACGAAGCTGCCGCCGACCACCGCCAGGTCGGCGATGGAGTAGATCCTCTCGAGCTCACCCACCGTGTCCACCACCAGGACGGAATCTCCGAGAGCCTCCCCGGCCCCGGCCTGCCAGCCGCTCCACATGGTAAAGGAGCGCTCGATGTCATCCGGCGGGATCCAGCCGGCGGGCTTCTCGGCGGCCAGGCGCTCGACGTGGCGCGGAGCCAGTACGAGACGAAGACCCGGATGCCCGGCCTGAAGCCGCGAGAGAATGCCCAGCAGAATCGATTCCTCTCCCGGATGCGTACAACCGCCAACCATCACAAGCTCCCCCTGGCTCCAGCCCAGCCCTGCGCGCAGCTCGGCGGCATCGGCAGCGCTCACGCCTACCTCCCGATCATGCTTCAGGTTGCCAAGCACCTCTACCCGGCCGGGCTCGACTCCCAATTCCCTGAAGCGATCCGCATAGGCCTCGTTCTGGGCCGCCACCCTGTCGACCATGGAAAAGAGCCAGCGGCCCAGGAAGCCGGTGCGGCTGTAGCGACCGGAGGAACCCCCGCTGAGGCGGCCATTGGCGATCAGGACTGGAACTCCCCGTCTCCTGGCCTCGAGCAGGAAATTAGGCCAGACCTCCAGCTCGAGCAGAACGAGAGCGTCAGGCCGACGCCGGCTGAAGGTACGGGCCACCAGGGGAGACAGATCAAAGGGAGCGTAAAACACCTTTGTTCCCGGCAGCCGCCTGCGCGCGGTATCAAAGCCTGTGGGAGTCGATACCGACATGGAAACATCCCAGCCGTCGAAGGCACCGCCAAGCGCCTCGACAAGAGGGGCCGCTGTCAACACCTCGCCTACAGACACCGCGTGGATCCACAGGGAACGGGATTCTCCCTCGCGCCGTTCGACCGAACCCAGCTTCTGAAAGAAACCTCGCCGGTACTTGTCCCTGGTCATGAACCGTGACAGGATCAACCAGCCGATGACGATCACGGGAGAAAACAAGAGGTAGAAAAGATCGCACAGCCAGCTGAGCGGCAGAGTCTTGAAGCGTACCATCAGTCAGAACCTCCTGCTCCAGGCCCCGCCAACCAACCGGAAGCTCAGGAGCCCCGGCCGCAGCATTTCTTGAACTTCTTGCCGCTTCCGCAGAGACAGGGATCGTTGCGCCCCACCTTGGGCGCCTTGTTAACGATCGTCTTGACAGGAGCCTGGGCCGATGGATCGCTGGCCTCCTGCATGGGAGACTCGGGCTGCGTTCCCGGCGCAAGTCCGCTGTGCTCGAATTCGGCGTCATCGAGCCCGCTGTCGAGCTCCTGTTCATCTTCCTCGCCTACCTGGACGCGCAGAACAAGCTGGGTAACCGAGACTCTGAAACGCTCGAGCATCTCGCTGAACATCTCATAGCCCTCACGCTTGTAGGCTATCTTGGGATCGATCTGCGCGTATCCCCGCAGCCCGATCGCGTGCCGAAGAGTATCCATGGCATGGAGATGATCCTTCCACTTGTCATCGAGTTCCATGAGCAGGATAAAACGTTCCGCCCGCTGCATGTTTTCTTCGCCGTTAGCAGAGGTGCGCTCGGCGTAGCGCTCCTGGTAGGCTTCCATGATCCTGTCACTGAACACCCCGGCATGATCAGCCTGGCTCCTGCCGGCGTCGAGCTGGAAATCCTCATCGATCCCGTAGGCCGAGTTGGCCCAGGTGTCGAGCTCCGCCAGCGGATCGTAAGCCTCGATGACCTCTCCATCCGCCTCGACCGATTCCTCGATCGCCTCCTGCGAAAGATACCTGGGCACCTGCAGGGAGCAGACCTCCTCCATCATGCCTCGCACCATCATGGAGAGCCCCTCGCCCTCGAGGATGGACTGGCGCTGATCGTAGACAAGGGTGCGCTGCTCGTTCATCACGCCATCGTATTCAAGCAGGTTCTTGCGAATATCGAAGTGATAAGCCTCGACCTTCTTCTGGGCCTTGGCGATGGACTTGCTCACCCAGGGGTGGGAGATCTCCTCTCCTTCCTGCATGCCAATCTTCTTGAGCATGGACTGGACCCGCTCACCGGCGAAGCGGCGCATCAGATCATCCTCGAGAGAGAGGAAGAAGATCGAGGAGCCGGGGTCGCCCTGGCGGGCGCAACGTCCGCGGAGCTGGTTGTCAATCCGTCGTGACTCATGCCGCTCGGTGCCGATGACGTGCAGCCCGCCTTTGTCGACAACTCCGTCTCCCAGCACGATATCCGTTCCGCGTCCGGCCATATTGGTCGAGAGCGTCACCCGGCCGGCCTGTCCGGCGTCGGCGACGATATCCGCCTCACGATCATGGTGCTTGGCGTTGAGCACATAGTGCTTGACGCCGCGGCGCTTGAGCAGGCCGCTGAGCAGCTCCGACTTCTCTACGGAGGTCGTACCTACGAGGACAGGCCGTCCCTGCTCATTGACGCGAACGATCTCATCGACGATCGCGTAGTATTTTTCGCGCGCGGTCATGTAGACCACGTCCGGCATGTCATCTCGAATCAGCGGCTGGTTGGTCGGAATGGGAGCCACGGAGAGCTTGTAGATGCTGTCGAACTCGACCGCCTCGGTGAGGGCGGTACCGGTCATCCCGGCAAGCTTCGAGTAGAGCTTGAAATAGTTCTGCAGGGTGATGGTTGCCAGCGTCTGGTTCTCGCGGCGAATCTGCAGCCCCTCCTTCGCCTCGACGGCCTGGTGAAGACCCTCGCTCCAGGTCCGCCCCTCCAGGGCGCGGCCGGTGAACTCATCGATGATCTTCACCTCTCCATTGTCGATGAGATAGTGATCGTCCTTCTGGTAAACGTGATGGGCCTTGAGCGACTGCTCCAGCAGGTGGGGCCACTCCATGTCCTTGCCGACATAGAAGCTCTTCACTCCCACCAGGTCCTCGGCCTTCTCGATCCCGGCCTCGGTGAAAACGATGGAGCGTTCCTTTTCCTTGAGCTCGAAATCCTGTCCCTTCACCAGCCGCTTGGCCACACGGTCGGCGACGTGGTACTTGTCGGTCGATTTCTCCGCCGGGCCGGAGATGATCAGCGGAGTCCGGGCCTCGTCAACGAGAATGCTGTCGACCTCATCGACAATGGCGAAGTTTCGGCCGCGGCCCTGCACCTGCTGATCGAGGTGGATCTTCATATTGTCGCGAAGATAGTCAAAGCCGAACTCGTTGTTCGTACCGTAGGTGATGTCACGGGCGTACATCTCAAGCCTTTCGGCACTGTCCATCTCGCTCTGGATCGCGCCGCTGCTCATGCCGAGAAATTCAAACAGCGGTGCCATCCAGTCCCGGTCTCGCTGGGCCAGGTAGTCATTGACGGTCACCACGTGTACGCCTTTTTTCTCCAGGGCGTTCAGGTAGCAGGCCAGGGTCGCCACGAGAGTTTTTCCTTCACCGGTCGACATCTCGGCGATCCGCCCCCTGTGCAAGGCCACCCCCCCCATGATCTGCACATCAAAATGGCGCATCGAAATACCGGTGGCCGTTCGCAGCACCCGGCGGGATGCCTCCCGGCAGACCGCGAAGGCCTCCGGCAGGAGATCATCAAGCGTCTCACCCTGGGCAAGGCGGGAGTGGAACTCCTCCGTCTTGCCGGCCAGGGCCTCATCGTCAAGCGCCTGCGTCGACTCCTCAAAACTGTTGACCTCATCGACGACGGGCTGCAGCTCTTTCTTTACCCGGTCACCGCTGGAGCCGAATATCTTGGTAAGGATCTTGTTGATAAAATTGATCATGGTCTTATTCGCCGGCCGGAGCCTCTTCACCGCCATCTTCATCCGCCTGTCGAACCGTGATGGCATCCCGGTCCGTCTCGAGCGTTCCGACCAGCTCCCCGATGGAGCCTGCGCCCAGCTCTCGAAGGGCTTCGCCAAGCCCTTCGATTATTTCCAGGGCGATACGCGGCCGAATAAACTGAACCGTACCGATCTGTACGGCGCTCGCGCCAGCGACTATAAACTCGAGAACATCATCGGTGTTCATAATTCCGCCGATACCGATGATCGGTATCTCACAATTCTGGGCCGCCAGCCACACCAGCCGCAAAGCCAGCGGCTTGATCGCCGGGCCTGAAAGCCCCCCGGTGATACCGCCAAGGCGGGGCCGCCGCTGCCTCCACTCGATCGCCATCCCGACGTAGGTATTGACCAGTGAAAGGGCATCCGCCCCGCCGGCCTCCGCGGCCCGGGCGATGGGAATCACATCGGTCACGTTGGGCGTGAGCTTGGCGATGATCGTCCGGCTGAAGTTTTCCCTGACCGCCTCGACCAGCCGGCGGGTCGCCTCGGGATCGACACCGAACTCCATGCCGCCGAGGGGACAATTCGGACAGGAGATATTCAGCTCAAGGGCGTCCACGGCGGACTCTGAATCGAGCCGCCTGGCCATCTCCACGTACTCATCGACGGTGTCCCCGACAAGGTTGACCACCACCCGGGTATCGTAGGCGCTCATTCGAGGCAGGTAGGAGGGGTCGGAGATAAAGGCGTCGATGCCGGGATTCTGCAGACCGATGGAATTCAGCATTCCCGAGGCCGTCTCCCAGGTGCGCGGCAGGGGATTGCCCTTGCGGGGTTCGAGCGAGATGCTCTTGCCGACAATTCCTCCATAAACCGATGGATCGACAAAAGACTCGACCTCCTTCCCATAACCGAAGGTGCCCGAGGCGCTGAGAATCGGGTTCTTCAGCTCGAGAGAGCCAAGCCGGGTTTTAAGAGTTTCAGCCATTCTGTACCAGTGGGTCAAAAACCAGTCGCCTGTATGAAGGCAGGATTATAACACCACTCAGAGCCCCCTGAAACCGGCTGAAGAGCCTCGGAACGACCTTCCGGGTAATTTCCGGGAGCGGCCGCCGGACGGCCCCTGCGCGGAAGCATGGAGGAGTGACCAGATGTTGTACATCCGGGCCGAAAAACTGTCCCGCCAGCCTTACCGGTACGGCGGCCATCGTCCATTCCCGGCGAATCATGTATTCTTGTACATGAGTGAATTAAAGACCTACCTCAAGCTCTTCATCTCCTACCTCGAAATCGAGCGCGGGATGTCCTGGCATACCCTCGATGCCTACAGGAGGGATTGCGGACGGTTTCTTGCCGGAATCGGTGAGGATCTGCCAACCGAGCAGGACATCTTTGATTTTCTCATTGCCGAACGCCAGCGAGGACGGGGCGATTCAAGCATCCAGCGCAGCCTCGCGGCCGTACGCTCCTTCCTCAAGTTCCTGCTAAGGGAGGACATCCTCAAGGAAAACCCGGCACGCCATATCGAGACCCCCCGCAAGGGAAAATATCTGCCTGATGTCCTGGGTGAAGACGAGATCACCCGGCTGATGGACGCCATTGTTGAACACCCTTCACGCTATTCTTTGCGAGACCGCGCCATGATCGAGCTCCTCTACGCTTCGGGACTGCGGGTATCGGAAGCCTGCGGGCTGCGGTTACAGGATGTGCGTTCCGACCAGGGAATCATTCATTGCAGAGGCAAGGGCAATCGTGAGCGGATCGTTCCCACGAGCAAAACCTGCCTGGACGCCATCGAGAGCTACCGTCTCAAGGAACGCCCCGGATTGCTGAAAGAAGCTGACGAGGAATTGCTCTTCCTCAGCCGCAGCGGGCAGCGGCTGGGCCGGGAGGTGATTGCGGCCATGGTGCGCAAATACGCGCTGCTTGCGGGAATCTCCAAGAAGGTCACCCCTCATACGCTGAGGCACTCCCTCGCTACTCACCTGCTGCGGGGGCGAGCCGACCTGCGAATCGTCCAGGAGATCCTCGGACATGTGAACGTGGAGACCACCGAGCTCTACACCCACATCGAAAAATCAGAGCTGAAGGGGCTCCACGCCGAGTTCCACCCGCGCGGCTGAATCAGGCTGGCGGATCTCCGCCGCCATCCCACCAGTCGGTGCCTCCGGAGTTCAGCAATCCGGCCGCCTCGTAGGCCTCGTAGCGATTCAGGATACGCCTGGCATAGGCCGCGTAGTAGCTGCGGGGATAGAGGCGAACCAGCCGCCTGAGCAGCGGCAGCGCCTTCTTCACCGACATCCGGCGCTCGACACAGACATAGGCCGCCCTGTACAGCAGCCGCGCCTGCTCCGGCCCGGAATCAAGGCTGTCGGCCGCCTTGCGATACTCGGAAATGGCCGAATCAAGCGTTCCCAGGCGCAGATAGGAATCCGCCAGGGACTCCCGGCGACGAGCGTCGAGAGGATTCTTCGCAAGCTGCCGCAGGTGCTCCTCTACCAGCTTCCACTCCTTGATGGGAGAAAACTCTTCTGAGGGCCTCCCGGCGAACCGGGAGCCGGTGAAAGTACCCGCCAGCCGGCTGCTGTGAAAAACCACTATGTAAATCCACACGGGAACATGGCAGAGCGCGCTGGCGAGGAAGAGAAACCCCTGGAAACCGAGATGAAACTCCATATAGAGTTCCCTCGAGGACACCACAAGTGCGGGAATAGCCGCCAGGAAGCTCATCAGCAGGGCTGAGAACTGGCACCAGGAATGCTCCCGAATCGTCCTCGAAGAACGAAACACCCACGCTGTGCAGATACCCAGCACAGCATATACGGAACATGCGATGACATAACCGGGGAGACTCATAGGATTACTGTAACCTCCTTCAAATCAATAAGCTACAGCCTTTAAGCGGCGACTGCAGTCCCAGCCCGGACTGGCCGAGTTGACGATTCTGGATTCTCGTCCTACTCTTAGATGGCGCGGAAAAAAACGATCGCCCGCGGCTCCCAGAGGGGTAGCCCGAATCGAGCGCGACTTTCCGGTACTGCCGGAAAGGTTCAGCGCGCCGCCCATTAAGATTGCCCCCAACCCACGTTCCACGGGCTCATTCCGTTTGCAGGTTTGAGCCCTTTTTTTATGCCCTCAGTCCGCCTGCAGGCAACGAGCCCAGAGGATCCCCTCTTCCTTCACGAGATCTTCGGCAACCGCTGCGAGCTTCTCTATCTCGGGCGCATCCAGGTTGATGACCGAAAGCGCCGTACCTCCGCTGCGGTCACGACCGAGCGACATCGAGGAGATGTTCATCTGGTGAGAGGAGAGCACCTGGCCAATCGTACCGATCATTCCCGGCCGGTCCTCGTTGGCGGAAATCACCATCTGCCCCTCGAGCACCGCGTCGAAGTGATAGTTGTCGAGTGAGACAAGGCGTATTCCCTTGCGGCCGCGGATCGAGCCGCCGAGGTTCCTCTCGCCTGAGCTATCGGTCAGCTCGACACGGATCATGTTGGCGAAGTAGCGGCTCCTACCCTCGCTGGCCTCCTCGACCGCGAGACCCTGGTCGCGCGCCAGCGACCTGGCGTTGACCTGGTTCACCGGCTGCGAGCAGCGGTCACCGAGGAAACCTGCCAGCACCTTGGCGGTGACGAAATTGCGGCTCTGGGGCTCGTCAAATATATCGCCGAAATACTTAACGATGATTCTCTTGGGATTGCCCTCGAGGAATTGGGCATGCAGACGTCCAAGACGGCGGCCGAGCTCGCCGTAGGGGTCGAGGCGCTCGCGCAGATCCGGCTCCAGGAAGACCGCGTTGACCGGGCTGTGAAGCTTTCCATGCTGGAGATAGTCGACGACAAGCTGAGCGGCGGAAACAGCGACGTTCACCTGGGCCTCGCGGGTCGATGCTCCGAGATGCGGAGTCACCACCACGGCTGGATGGTCGACCAGTTCCCTGTTCGTCGGGGGCTCCTCCTCGAAGACATCCAGGGCGGCTCCGGCTACCGGGCCGCTCTCAATCGCCTCAAGAAGCGCCGCCTCATCGACAATTCCGCCCCGGGCGCAATTGATCACCCTCAGGCCTTCCCTGGCCCGCGACAACACATCGGCTCCAATCAGGGCGCTCGTACCCTCGGTCTTTGGAACATGAACCGTGAGATAATCGCAGCGGGAGGCCAGATCGCCAAGATCAGCGACCAGCTCGACACCAAGCTCTTCAGCCATATGCGGCGCGAGAAACGGATCAAAGGCCAGGATTTCAAGCCCCAGTCCGGAACCCATATGCGCCACATGGCGGCCGATTTTTCCGAAGCCGATGACCCCGAGAGTCTTACCCTGGAACTCCACACCGACGAACCTGCCCCGGTCCCACTCGCCGGACTTCACCGATCGATGGGCCTCTGGAATGTTACGCGAGAGCGCCAGCATCATGGCGATGGTGTGCTCCGCTGCCGAACGCGTATTCCCCTCCGGTACGTTCTGAACGACAACGCCTTTTCGGGTGGCGGCATCGAGATCGATATTGTCAACCCCGACGCCGGCTCGCACCACGAGGGACAGGGACTCCGCGGCCTCGAGCAGCTCGGCATCCACCTGCGTGGCACTTCGGACGATAAGCGCATCGGCCGCGCGAACGGCCTCCAGCTTCTCCGGAACCGGAAGCCCCGGCCGATGATCAACCTCCAGGTCAGGGCAGCCGGAGAGAAACTCAAGCGCATCCTCACTGATCTTATCTGCGATGAGTAATACCTTGCTCACGTCCCTGTCCTTATTCCTGCTCGACTTTCCTGCGGCCCGCTCAAATTTTCCCGAAGGCCATCGTAACGTTGTGGCCGCCGAATCCGAAAGAATTGGTGATGAGGTTGTCGATGGCCGCTTCCCGGGGTTCGTTGGGAACGTAATCGAGATCGCACTCAGGATCGGGGGTCTCGTAATTGATCGTGGGCGGCACGATCTGGTTTTTCAGGGCAAGACAGCAGGC
Source organism: Planctomycetes bacterium UBA1662 (assembly GCA_002320775.1). Classification (GTDB taxonomy): domain Bacteria; phylum Planctomycetota; class UBA8108; order UBA8108; family UBA8108; genus UBA8108. The sequence goes on along the minus strand of DCKY01000208.1, from coordinate 1,259 downwards.
CACACTCTCCGCCGCTCCTGATGCGCCCAGCAGATGGCCAATCTGTGACTTGGTAGAGCTCATCATGAGCTTGTCGGCATGATCACCAAAGGCCGCCCGAACAGCCCTGGTTTCCATCACGTCGTTAAGCGGAGTCGAGGTTCCATGGGCATTGACGTACTGAATCTCATCCGGATTCCTGCCGGCCTCCTTCAAGGCTATATCGATGGCTCGGATAGCGTTGGTGCCTTCAGGCACCGGGGCCGAAATATGATAACCGTCATCTGTCATTCCGAGACCGAGAACCTCGCAATAGATCTCAGCGCCGCGAGCCCGGGCGTGCTCAAGCTCTTCCAGGACCAGGGCGCCGCCTCCTTCACCCATCAGGAATCCATCCCGGTCGAGGGTAAAGGGGCGTGAAGCCGTCGCCGGGTCATCATTTCGAGTCGACAGGGCGCGCAGGGAGCAGAAGCCGCCGAGGCCCAGCGGAGTGATCGCGGCCTCAGAGCCACCGGTGATCATGACGTCCGACTCTCCGTGCTTGATGCTCCTGAAGGCCAGGCCGATAGCATGCTGCGCTGAGGCGCAGGCCGAGGCCACCGCGAAATTGACCCCCTGGATCGCGAAGCGGATGGCGATCTGTCCGGAGGCCGCGTTGATCATGAGCTTCGGAATGAAGTAAGGACTGATTCGTCTGGGTCCCCGGTCAAGATAGACGTGATGGGTCGCCTCCATCTCGATAAGTCCGCCAATGCCGGACGCCCAGATGCAGCCGACCCTGGTGACGTCTTCCTTCTCGAAATCGAGACCGCTGTCCGCCACAGACTGGTCAGCCGAGACGAGTGCCAGCTGAATAAATCGATCGAGAGTCCGGGCCGCCTTCGCGCCGAGGTATTCGGCCGCATCGAAGTCCTTCACCTCGGCGCCGATATGCACCTGGAAGGCCTCGGTATCGAAGGCCTCGATGACATTGGCCCCGCTCTGGCAATCCAGCAGGCCCTGCCAGAATTTCTCGACTCCAGTTCCAATAGGGGTCGAGGCCCCCAGTCCGGTAACAACAACACGTCGACTCATAACTCTAAAATAATCTCTGCCCGCTCAAAAAAACTGGTTCAGTGCCTGGATCCCGAAAGGGCGCCTCGGTGAGGCCCAGTCGCGATCCCGGCACCAGGAACCGAAAAACAGATCGGGGTCAATTCGTGACTTCGCAGCGAATCAACCAGCGTTTTCAGAATCTCCGGGAGGGGGAGGAGGAGCGTCTCCGCCGGCGTCTCCACCGT
>DCKY01000170.1 GCA_002320775.1 Planctomycetes bacterium UBA1662 | reverse complement strand
CGAGCCCGCACCTTGCGTTCACCGGCTCGCAGGACCTGCCCCACCCACTCGAGGACCACCTTGCGCTCATCCACGCTGGGCTGGAGCTCTTTCTTCGGCGGCATGGAGCCCTCTTTCAGCTGCTTGAGCATATGCTTCAGCAGGAAGAGCTGCTTGTCATCGAGCGAAGCATCGAAAAGGTCCACCCGGATCCCCGACTTCTTCTTCTCAGGCCCATGACAGCGAACGCAGTATTTCTCCAGGATCGGACGCACACTCTCACGGTACCGGGACTCGAGCTGCGCCCCCGCCGCAGCCGGCTTCCCAGTCTCCTCCAGGCTGAAGCCGAGCCCGGAGACCCCCACCAGCAAAATCAATAAAACAGCGATCCTGAAAGCGTGCACCATGAGTTAGAGAATATGCGAGGTCGGGGACTGGAGCAAGGAGAGGGTTGACGATGACGCTTCGCCTGGACCATGGGCTGTGTTACAAAGGTAGGAATATGAGATGTGCAGCATTCTGGCTCTCAGTCCTGGTGTCATGCTCGACGACTCTCAGCGCCGCTGAGCCGGTCGATTACCAGGAACAGGTCAAGCCGATCCTTGCCGAGCATTGCTTCTCCTGCCACGGCGCGTTGCGGCAAAAAGGCGGGCTTCGCCTGGATGCTGCAGTGTTCCTGCGCCAAGGCGGCGACAGCGGTCCGCTGTATTCTGATCGTGAATCCGCCGGGAGCCTGCTGATCGAAAGGCTTACAACTGAGGACGCGGATGACCGTATGCCGCGCGAGGGTAAGCCCCTGGCGGCAGAACAGATAGCCCTGCTCAGCAAGTGGATTGACCAGGGCGCGGTCGCCCCGGACAACGAGCCCATCCCGCCCGACCCACGAAAGCATTGGGCCTTCCAGCCGCTTCGCCGTCCCCCGCCCCCTGAGACCAGGGCGCCCTGGGTACGCAACGAGCTCGATCGGTTTATCGCCAGCCAGCAGGAGCACCGAGGTCTGACCGCTGTCGGGGAGCCTTCGCGCTCCATCCTCTTGCGCCGGGCTTATTTCGACCTGCTCGGGCTGCCGCCTACGCGAGATGAGCTGCGGGCCTTCCTTGCTGACACTTCGCCCGGATCCTACGAGCGCGCCGTCGACCGGCTCCTCGGCAGCCCCCGCTACGGCGAGCGCTGGGCCCGGCACTGGATGGACATCTGGCGCTACAGCGACCCCTCGGGATTCGGAAAAGAAATCCGTGACAGTCGCCAGCACATCTGGCGGTGGCGGGACTGGATCATCGAGTCCCTGAACGCCGACAAGGGTTATGACCGTATGCTGACAGAAATGCTGGCGGCTGACGAGGCGGTCCCGGCCGACGTGAACGCGCTGCGCGCCACCGGGTTCCTCGCCCGCAACTGGTACAAGTTCAGCCGCAACGTCTGGCTCGACAATATCGTCGAGCATTCATCCAAGGCCTTTCTCGGCCTCACCATCAACTGCGCCCGCTGCCACAGCCACAAATACGACCCCATCTCCCAGAAGGATTATTACCAGATGCGGGCGGTCTTCGAGACGCACAACGTCCGCGATGACCCCCTGGACCCGGCGAATGCCGCCTCCATCATGGTTCGCGCGTTTGATTCTGAAGCAACGACACCTACCTACCTGTTCATCCAGGGCGACGTAAACCAACCGGACAAGGACGTCTCTATCAAGCCGGCCGTCCCCCGGGTGATCGGAGGAAAATTGAAGATCGAGCCGGTTGACCTGCCGCCCAGCGCGTATTACCCGGCGCTTCGCCCAGCCAGCCGGGAGAAGGCCCTGGCCGCGGCCGGCAAGGAAATAGGAAAGGCGCGCTCGGCAATTCAGCCGGCTGAGGGCAACCTGGAAAAGGCCAAGTTGACCCTCTCGAAATTCACTCCCGCCCCCGCCGTCAAAAAGGCACCTGACTCGAACAGCAAACCCGCTCCCCCGAAACCCGTGAGTGCCCCGGAACCAACGCTCGAGGATGACTTCACCAGCCTCGACCTGGCCGCCTGGAGCATCGAGGCCGGCAATTGGAAGGCGGCAGATGGTCAGCTGACGCAGGACCGTGGAGACTCAACGCTGTATCGCCTGCTCTCGAAAAAAGACCACCCACAGGACCTCCACGCCCGGCTGAGCCTGACGATCTCAGGTGGAGATGTCTACCACTCGGCGGGAATCGGCTTCGATGGGCATGGCAAGGCGATGCAGGCCGTCTACCTCTCTGTGCAGGGAGCCAAGGTCCAGGTGACGCTGCGGTCATCGGATGGAACTTTCGCCTACCCGAAGACCGGCCTCAAATCGCTGCCGCTTGAATTGAACCGTGAATATACCCTGGAGATCGCCGTCCGGGACCGGCTGCTGAATGTCTCTGTCGATGACAAGCTGGTCGTCGCTTTCAACCTGCCCGCTGATCGCCAGGCGGGAAAGCTGTCCATCTGGACCTTCTCGGCGAAAGCCAGCTTCAACAAAATAGAAGCTGGTGAACTTCCCCCTGGATTCAAGCTCACCAGTCCGGCCGACCAGCCCGGAAGCAAGGCCAAGCCGCCGACAAAGGCGGATCTCGAAACCGCGGTCGC
>DCKY01000080.1 GCA_002320775.1 Planctomycetes bacterium UBA1662 | reverse complement strand
GATGTGGATGGAGATGGTGTAGGGGATGCCTGTGACAACGTCATCGTCGATCCGAACGCGCCCGAGAATGATCTCTGCGTCGATGCGACCGAGCTCATTTTCGCTGAAGAGATAAACGCTGCTGGTGAGCTGAGCCTGAGTGTTACCGTCGAGGGTAGCACCTTCTTCGCCTCCCAGGATCCCGAGAGTACGGGCTGCGGCGCCAGCAACGCGCCGGGGGTCTGGTACAGCCTCGTTGGAACCGGCGAGGGGATGCGCGCGGAGACCTGCGGGAGCGTCTACGATACCCGGCTCAGCGTCTACGAGGGCAGCTGTGATGCTCCTCTCTGCGTGACCAGCAGCGATGATGCCTGCGGTCTGCAGTCGGTTGTCGAGTGGAACGCAGATGAGGGCGTGACCTACTGGATCCTAGTACACGGCTTCTCCACCGGGGCGGGTGATTATGTTCTGCTGGTCAGGAATCGTGGAGCCCTTCCCGCCGATGCGGACGGTGACGGGGTGCCTGACGATGCGGATAATTGCGTGGAGCAGGCCAATCCGGGCCAGGCCGATCTTGATGGAGATGGAGTCGGAGATGCCTGCGATGCCGATAGCAATCCCTGCATCGATTGCGAGCTCGAACAGTTAATCTGCGGCGAGCCCCTCGACCGGGACTTCCCCCAGACCGCTTGTTCACGGGCCGCCGGTCAGTCGCTCGACTTCTATCTGCTCGAGCTTGATGGCGGGCAGGTCACGATCGATCTCACCGGGACCTACGACACCTTCATCCAGCTCTTCGATGAGACCTGCCAGCTTGTCGCCCAGGATGATGATGGGGGCGAAGGGTTGAACTCGCGCCTGGTGCAGGACCTGCCCGGGGGTACCTACTTTGTCGGGGTGTCGAGCTTCGGCGTCGGCCAGAACGGCGCCTTCACCCTCTTCGCGCAGTGCGATGGCGGGATCGGGACCTTCTGCGATCGCTGCGACTCAGGCGAGCTCACGGTGGGCGAGACCGCGGTGGGGGCGCTTGGCGCGAGCGGCTGCACCCTGCCGCCGTTTGAGCAGCCGATCGAGGTCTTCTCTCTCACGATCGATGAGGAGCTCGAGGGAACGATCTTCGTCAGCTCGGATGATTTTTCTCCAAACGTTTCCTTCTGGAACGACTTCTGCGACGAGGTGGCCTTCAACGCCGGCTGTCCCGACCCGGGGGCTGATGCCTGCCTGGATGTCGACCTGGGGCCGGGAACCTATACGGTGGTCGTCAGCAGCGATGACATCAACCCGGCCGGGACCTTTTCGGTGTCGGTAGAGGAGCGCGACGATGAGGTCGTGGTGGTGCCGAAGAATCCTTCGGACGTCTTCTCGCGCGGAGATGTCGACTCCAGCGGGATCGTTGATCTGACCGACGCGGTCCAGGTCCTGAACTATCTCTTCCAGGGCGGCGCGCCGCCCGGCTGCATGGAGACCGCCGACGTCAACAACGACACCAACGTCAACCTCACCGACTCGGTCTTCCTGCTCACCTACCTCTTTCTCGGGGGCGAGCCCCCGGCGGCCCCCGGCCCGCCCGATTTTGGAACCGGCTGCGGAACCGACACTGACGGCATCGGCACCCCCGGTGACCTCGGCTGCACGAGCTATTCAGGCTGCGAATGATTGTCTCCCTCTGGGGAGGCAGAGTTCGGCCTCTGGTCTGTTGGCCCTGGAACCCTGCTCACAAGGAAGGCGGCGAGGCCCTCGGGGTCATCGGTTCCCAGGCGGAGTTTTTTCCCCCCGGCGGAGTCGATGTCGACGCAGTCGTAGCCCCAGATGTTCCAGACCCAGCCGCCTCGGGAGGACAGGTGGATTCCCCAGCCATCCTTCCAGCTGCTGCGGCTCGGCCCGACCTTCTCCAGCTCTGAATAGAGCAGCTTTCTTCTGAAAAGAGGAAGCGGTCCGAAGCTGATCCGCAGGTAATCGCCTTCGTCCCGGCAGCTCAGCTGTCGGAAGCTGAGTCCGAGGAGGAAGAAAAAGCCGCTGAAGATGGCGACGGGCGTGCTGACCGCCGGATCTTCGATCTGCCACGCTCCAACCACGGTGGCGACTCCTATCGCATGCAGGAGGAGGTAGAGCGGAGCGCGCTGGGTATGTTCGTAGTCCATGAGGGCCTCACTTCTTCGCCGCGGCCGGTACGCTCTTTTTGATGGGGAGCTTTAGCGGAGGATGCCCGGCGTAGTTGGCGTAGAAGGTTCCTTTTTCGATGACCAGGCAGCCCGCCGGTCCTCCGTAGGCCTTCGACATGCCGACGTCGATGAGAATGACCTTGCCGCCGGCCTTGGGGAGGATTCGTCCGGAGACCGTGTGCCCGAGGACGATATGGTTGACCGAGTGGGTTTTGAAGATCGGCTTCACCTGTTCACTGACGCTCGCGTCATCGCCCCTGGCCAGCGCCCGGTGCCAGAGTGGTCCGTTCGAGTCGCGAGCCATTCCGGTGCCGGTGTTGAGACCGTGGCGGATTCCCTCGTTGAGCTGGTCCAGCGACATGGTGGCGTAGGGACCGCCGAGGCCGCCGTGAAGGAAGAGCAGGTTGTTGATCTTGATGACGCCGTTGTGCTTTCGGATCCATTTTCCGTAGATACCCCCGGGCCCGACCGCGGCGCTGTATTTCGCGTTGTCCCCGAAGGCCTGGACCTCACCGGGGTGCACGTAGCGCCAGTCGCCCCGCAGGATCATCTCCTCGTGGTTGCCCGCGAGGCAGTGCACGTGTCCACCGGCCTTTTTCGCCTCAACCTCTAGCTTCATCAGGAGATCCATGGTCTTGCGCGAGTCGGGGCCCCGGTCAAAGAGGTCGCCAGTCTGGACGAGATGGGTCTTACCTCCGATCCAGCGGCCCTCCTTG
>DCKY01000071.1:6835-7804 GCA_002320775.1 Planctomycetes bacterium UBA1662 | reverse complement strand
CTTTGCTGGTAGCGCCCGGTCAGGAGCGCCGCTCGGGTCGGGCTGCAGACAGCGCCGTTGGAATGATAGTCGGTGAAGCGAACACCCGCGCGGGCGAGGGCGTCGAGGTGTGGCGTCTTGTAGGCCTTGTTGCCGTAGCAGCTGAGCTCTCCGTAGCCAAGGTCATCGGCCATGATGATGACCAGGTTGGGCTTCCGCTTGACATCTTCGCCTGCCGCGAGGTTCAGGGTTGCGAGGGCCAGGCAGAGGGTACAGAGGCTGGTCCGCATGTGGTATACCTTCGTTTTCGAATTGGTTTAAGAACAAGGTATCTTAACGGGGAATAGTGAAATGGCGGTCGAAGAAGGCAAAAAAGCTCCAGCATTTACTCTTCCAGATGAAAATGGCGACAAGGTGCGCCTCAGTGAGCAGGCGGGCAATTGGGTGGTGCTCTATTTCTATCCGCGCGATGACACCCCCGGCTGTACCGTCGAGGCCTGTGATTTCACCTCTGGATTGAAGGCCTTTGAGAAGCTCGGCGCGAAGGTCTACGGCTGCAGCGGCGATTCGGCTGAGAGCCACCAGAAATTCATCAAGAAGTACAAGCTCAAGATCAGCCTGCTCTCTGATCCTTCTCACAAGGTCATGGAGAAATACGGCGCCTGGGGTGAGAAGAACATGTACGGCAAGATCACCGTCGGCGTCATTCGCTCAACGGTCCTGATCGATCCGAAAGGCAAGGTTGCGAAACACTGGAAGCGCGTCAAGACCAAGGGCCATGCGGACAGCGTCCGCAAAGCCCTTGAGGCCGCGCAATCAGCCTGAAAGGTAGCTTCCCGATCAGGGAGTGATAATCGTCAGCGTGTGTTCCTTGAAGTGAGGAATCAGCAGCCGGCCTCGCTTGGCATCCCAGCCGGGGTCGGCCGGCTCCTTGAGCCCCTCGACCGCGATGGTGGTCTCTTTGCCGGAAAGGGAAAGGCGGTAGACGCA
>DCKY01000071.1:4963-6505 GCA_002320775.1 Planctomycetes bacterium UBA1662 | reverse complement strand
TCTCCGGCCCAGCTGGTGATGAGCAGGCTTCCATCCTTGTCGACCACGATCCCGTCGAGCTGGTTCTTCGGCAGCTTGGCCACGAGGCGCTCACGGCCCTCGCGGGCCCGGGCCCAGAGCAGCTCTCCTGAATTCCAGGTGCACACCAGCAGTCCGCCGGCTGTCACGAGCAGGCCGTTGGGGTTGGGGACCTCTTCGCCTTTGGAGAGGGCCTTGACCGAGTCGTCCACGCTGATCTCGTAGACCGCATCGGTCCTCGGGGCGTCCTTGTCACCTCCGAAGCCGGAGTCGCTGACGTAGACCTTGCCATCGGGGCCCGAGGCGAGGTCGTTGAGGAAGGATGATCCCTTGATCTCGATGACGCCCGTGGGCTTGCCGGTGACCCGGTGGAACTTGCGGATGGCGTTGACGTCCGCGGCGTAGAGGGTGTCGCCGACGATGGCCAGGCCCTTCGGCGCGTTCAGGGTGACGCCTTCGGCGCTGCCATCGATCCACTTCAGCTCGAGGATTTTTCCGGAGGGGGCCACCCGGGAGATGAAGCCGGCCTTGTCTTCACCGAGAGGATTGCCGTTGATGTTCGAGACAATGTAGATGTCGGCCTTTTCATCATGGATCGCACACTCTGGAGTGTTGAGCCCTGAATCAGCGGGCGTCACGATCTTGACGGCCTCATAGCTTGCCGTGGAGACACAGGAGCAGGCCAGCAACAGCAGGGCGGAAAGACAGGTGAATTTCTTCATGAAGAGCATTTCGGATCCTCCGGATGGTGTGTTTGACAGAAGTAGAGCCCCTCTTGATGGCCTTTTCGTCCAATTTCATCAAGTGAAAAGAAGGTTCCGGCCGCGATGGATCGGTCTCAGGGGGTACAGGCATCCGGGCACCCGACGATCGGTAGACAGGAGCCCCCTGCCACCGGCCCAGGGCCGCCCTGGAAGAGATACCTGAGGACGTGAATGGCATCGGTCAGGTCGACGGACCGGTCCCCGTTCAGGTTCATCAATTCGCGGTTGGCGGTGTTCGTCACCTCGCCATCGGCGCAGGGAAGGTCCTGGGGGGAGCCCAGGAAAAGATGGCCAAGGAGGCAGACGGCGTCAGAGATGTCCAGCTGGCTGTCCTGGTTGCAGTCGCCCGGCAGCTGTCCGCCCCCCGCGGGGTCAACGATGACGTTTTCGAAGGCCATCGCGAAGCCGCCGCGGTCGTCCCAGGCGATCAGGGTGACGAGATATTCGCCGGGCTCGTCCCAGGTATAGGCCATGGTTTCACCCAGACCGCCTCCGCCATCGCCGAAGTCCCAGTCGAAGCGCACGATTTCGCCATCGGGGTCGAACGAGGCCGAGGCATCGACCCGTACCTCGAGAGGAACAGCGCCCCGGGTTGGGGAGATGGTGAAGGAGGCGACCGGCCGCTCGTTCGGGCCGAGCTCGCGAACCGAGACGCTTCCCTCTGCCCGGGCGGTTGCCCCCCTGTCGTCTCTGATCTCCAGGGTCACCCTGAACTCTCCGGCATTTTCATAGGTGTGGCTCGTTCGCATGCCGGAGGCGC
>DCKY01000071.1:0-4566 GCA_002320775.1 Planctomycetes bacterium UBA1662 | reverse complement strand
TCGAATTCGACCCGCAGAGGGGCAAAGCCGGCCTCGGGCGACAGGCTGAAGAGGGCGCGGGGCTCGATGTTCGGAGGCGGCGGGCCGATCGTGTTGGCCTCCCCCGGGGTTCCGCGGGTCCGCTCCGAAGCCCCCCAGCTTTCCGGGTCATTGCCGTAGGCGTCCGGGTCGCGTCGCTCGAGGGAGGGCCCTTCTCCATCGGCCGCGGCCGGCCACGGCATCTTGTCATCGTAGCGGACCCGGTCAATAAGGATCCAGCCCGCCTCCTCCTGCCCTTGCGCTTCCGGGCGCATCAGGCGAAGCGATTCTCCGCTGTTGTCCAGCGAGCCTCCAAAGGGGCCGTAGATGGGGATGTTGTCGGGCACCGAGTTGAGCTGGCGGAAGAGTCCGGGGTCGATACTCGAGACCAGGAGAAAGCCGCGCGGGGCGATGGTCGCACCGCCCGGAAGCTCGTAGCCTTCTTCTCCGTGGACACCTGAGAGTCCGCGGAGGACCCACCCCCGCCCGCCCTCTTCCGAGGACAGCTCCAGGGGCTCTGCCCCGCGGTTGTAGAGTTCAACGAACTCGCTGTCTCCCCGGCCGGGATGATAGTGGACCTCGCTGATGATCACAGATCCGGCGAGGTGTCCCGGATTTTCCGTTCCCAGGCTCCGCTCGCCAAGTAGCGCCAGGTCCGTGCCAAGGCTGGTGCCGACACGGCCGTAGGAGACGCCCGCGGGCAGCGCGCTGAAGCGAACGCCGGCGATGTAGCCGGTGAGCTCGCCGCTGTCTTCGTCGGCCGAGGAGAGAAAGACCTCATCGCCGGAGCCATTCAGCGCGAAGCTTCCCGGCGCCGCGCCTCCCGGGTTGAAGTCACTCTCGAGGACAACCTGGTATCCTCCGGCGGGAATGACAAGGCCCTCGGGAAGGCGGTATTTCTTGAGCGAGGCGCGACTTTCCCGGCTGTCGCTGAGGTACCAGCCGCCGATGGGGATATTTGTGGAGGTCGGGTTGAAGAGCTCGATGGCGTCCTCGAGGGGCGCCTCCGTCCGGGCAAGGATCTCGTTGATGAGCACCTGGCGAGGGGGAGGCCGTGGGTCTGCCGCTCCGGGTGAGCCGAAAGCGTCCGAGCTGGCGCGCCAGCTCGATGCGCCGGTCTCCGGGCTTCCCGGGCGCCTGGGTACGAGTGAAAAGCCGAAGCCGTCGGGGGCGATCGGCCAGTCGTCGTCGTCGTCGTAGCCCGCCTCCGCGGCGATGTTGTCGAAGGAGTCCCGCAGGATGACGCTTTCGCCGTTGTTCGCAAGCGACCCTTCGTAGACCCCGAAGAGCTCTGCCGCCGGGTAGGCGGCGGCGAAGGCCGCCGCATCGGAGGCCAGCACAACGCGCGAGCCGCCAGCGAGCGTTGTGCCCAGGGGAAATTCGAAGGAAACCCCATCGCTGAAGAACAGGCCGCTGAGATCGAGGCTTGAGTCTCCTGTGTTGGCAAGCTCCAGGAAGTCATAGGAGCCGCCCCCGGGGGCGTGGTACATGATCTCGCTGAAGATCAGTCCGCCCCAGGTGGCCGGTACGGAAAAGTCGGCCCGGTTCAGGGCGCTCCAGGTGTTTCCGGAGCGTGTTCGGGCCTGAAGGGCCGTGTTGCCGGCAAGGCGTACGGGCCCATCGTAGAGGGTGGCGTCGGGGGAGATCGCCCCTGACCCATACACGCGCGGGTCGCTGCCGTCGGTGGTGTAGTAGATGCGGCCCTGCTCCCCTGCCGGCAGAGCCATGCTCAGCTCGAAACCGGGCTCAATCTCTCCGCCGTGACGGCTGAACACCGGCGCGGCGAGGCTTGGATACAGCTGGGCCGAACGCAATTGCTGCAGGACGCGGCTTGATCGGTTGGGGAACCAGGTTCGCAGCAGCCAGTTCAGCTCGGCCGACCACTCGCCCTCCCGGGTATACGGAGGCTCCCTGCGCACATCTCCCCAGCGCGCGGCCTCGAGCACCATCGGCAGGTTGATCTGGTCGGCGCGTTTCATGTAGATTGCGGCCGGCCGGTTTTCGCCTGGCCGGTCAGGGTTCCAGCTTCGTTCCTCGGGATTGACGTAGAGCGGACCGGCGTTGAAAAAGTGCTGGTGGACCCGGTCGGCGAAGAGCAGGCGCCATTCCGGGCTTTGCCTCAGGCGGCTGTAGGCTTCCGCCGGCGTGTTGTTGTTGTTCACTCCGACGCGGTTGACGTTGACATCCTTGAGCACGTGCTCGGCATCCCAGCTGAAGAAGCGAAAGACGCCTCCAGGCACTCGGCGCCGTCCCGCATACCAGTTGTGATGCGGCCAGTCGTCGTTGCCCGTGTAGAAGTTCACCAGCATGTAGTCCGCCAGGTCGAGCACATCAAGGTGCTCCTGGAGGGCGTTGTAGTTCGAGAGCGTTCCCAGCCCGGTTCTTACCCGGGACATCATGGCGTTCCACGCCGCGGAATTACCATCGACTACGGTGCCGCCGTTGTGGCGGAAGATGTCCCATTCGTCCTTGTCGCCGCCAAGGTGCTCTTCGCAATAGCCGTTGTCCGGGCGTTCGTGTACGTCGAAGACGCCCCAGAAGAGGCCGTTGAGAAAGACCGTGCAGAGCCTGCTGCGGGGGGCGAGGGAACCCATGGCCAGCTGCAGGTCGCTGACAAACATGTCGCGGACGTATTGGCTGCGGACCCGCTGGTCGTGGCTTGGGTGGGTGAAGGTCAGGTTGAGGTGCGCATCGAGGACGAGATTGTCAAAGCGGTCGACCGGAGAGCCGGGGAAGAAGTCATAGTTCAGCTTGCTCTGGCCATAGGCGCCCCTGAAGGCGAGCCGGTAGGACGTCTTCTTTGATTTCCAGCCCCCGGTAGAGCTTCCCCCCTGGACGCGGATTCCACACGGCATCAGGAAGCCCTCATCTCCATCGGGCAGGATCAGCTCGGCGGTGACCTCCCGCTCCCATGCGGGCCCGGAGCTGGAGGGGTGTACAAGGACCCCTCGGGCGGCGCCGAACAGGTCGTCTATGCCGCCGACGACCGAGATGGCCGGGAGGCTCATCAGCGCCCTCAGGCCGATTGCGCGGTTGTCCCGGGCGTTGATGACCTGGGGGTCCATCTCGTAATCAGCGGAGGTCCCAGGCCAGCTGGAGGGGAAGCCTGCAGGCGTTCTCGATTGTGAGAGCACCCTCTCGGGGAAAATATAGGACCAGGTGACAGGTGGCGAGGAGAGCAGGCCCTCGCGAAAGGCCGCCGCGCGCACGGTTCTTGCGGGAGCCGAGGAGGAGCCTGAGATGTCGACGGGCCCGGAATAGAGGCTCCCGCCGGTCTCGGTGGGCTCGCTGCCGTCGAGCGTGTAATAGATGCTCGCGCCCTCGGTGGCGCAGCTCAGCTCGAGGGTGAAGCCATCTGAATAAAAGCCTCTTGGATGGCTGGGCGCCGGCTCCGCGACAAGGCCCTCGATGACCGCCGAGGCGGCATTCGAGGAGCCCGGAGTCGGAGTGGCCAGGTAGCCTGGGAGGCCGGTCTCGGTGCGGCCATAGGCCAGATTGGTTCTCTGGGGCGGGTAGGCAGGCGCCAGCTCAGAGACGGCCTGGCCGGGCGAGTCCGGCCCGAAGAGGCCGAGGTATTCGCCGCCGGTTTCCAGCTTGAAGCTGGCATGCAGCTCACCCGCTCCCGGCGCCCGGTCTTTTCCCGAGGCGAAGACGATGAGGTGTTCCCCAGGCGCCAGCGTTCTCGCGGGGAGGGCCCACATGGCCGCCTCGGCGCGGTCGTCGGTCAGGGTCCAGCCGGCGAGCTCGACCGGCTCGGCTCCCAGATTGCGCAGCTCAACCCAGTCCGGGCTGTCGCCATCTTCATCTCGAAGGCCTCCCTGGTTCGATGCGAGCAGCTCGTTGATAACAAGCTGGCCGACCGGGGCATCGGGGTCGATGGAGTAGTTCCACTCCCTGCCGCCAAAGCCGTTTGGCGGGATGAAGAGGTCGCGGATGCCATGTCCCGGGGCCCAGCTGATCCTTACGTTTCCTTCCGGGGGCTGCTCGAAGCGAAAGGTGTAGGGCCCGGCCGCCTCGCCGCTGACGCTTGCCGCCGGCGCGCCATTGATGAGGAGGTCGGCCGCATCGACGCCCGCCACGGCCTCACTGAAGGTAATGTCGATACGCTGCAGCTCCCGCACCCGGGCGTTGAAGCCCGGCAGCAGGCCGACGATGGAGGGCGGCGTGGTGTCTACCCCGATGGGGTCGATCAGCGCCAGGTCGAGCTTCGCATCGCTTGAGGACACGGTCGAGTTGAACAGCTGCACCGCGATCGTATTCGCGCCCGCGACAATGAAGTCTGAAGGCGCCGGGAGGTCAAACACCTCGTAGGAGCCGGATTCGTGGCTGCGCCGGGCCCGGGAATCAAAGGTCGGGTCGTCCGGCGGGTTCTCTGATGCGACCTCTACGCCGTTGATCCAGAGGATGAAGCCATCATCAAAATCGATGGAGGCTTCGAGCGCCACCACCAGCGCGGGGTTCGGTATCTCGAGGGTGTGGCGCAGATACAGGGTGCTGTAGTTGCGCCTCATGGGCGGCTCGGTCTCGCTGAGGTCGGTTCCAAAGGGC
>DCKY01000126.1:3171-3394 GCA_002320775.1 Planctomycetes bacterium UBA1662 | reverse complement strand
CGATCTACCGCAGCGTGAGCAGCGGCGGCAGCTTCGGGGCCAGCCCCCTGCCGCAGCTCATCGGACTCGGCAAATGCCAGCGCATCGTCTTCGTCGAGATTCGCTGGCCCGCCAGCGGAACCATCCAGCGACTCGACCAGGTGAAACTCGACAGCCTGCTTTCTGTTACCGAGGAGACCTCCAGGGCTGGAGAAACCCCGAAATAGGCGGTTTTTCGCCCTCG